>JAICYS010000034.1 GCA_025934105.1 Myxococcota bacterium
ACGCACATCCTGTTCATCTGCGGCGGCGCGTTCGTCGGCCTCGAAGACATCATCGAGCAGCGCATCGGCCAAACGCAGATCGGCTTCGGCGCCAAGATTCAGTCCAAAAAAGAGCGGCGGGTGTGGGACCTCCTGCGCGAGGTCCAGCCCGAGGACCTGCTGAAGTACGGGATGATCCCGGAGTTCGTGGGCCGGCTGCCGGTGATCGCGCCGCTGCACGAGCTGGACGACACCGCGCTCATCGACATCCTGACCAAGCCCAAGAACGCGCTGGTCCGCCAGTACCAGAAGCTGTTCGAGATGGACGGCGTGAAGCTGCGGTTCACCAAGGGCGCGTTGCAGGCGGTTGCCCTGGACGCCCAGAAGCACAAGTCGGGCGCGCGAGGCCTGCGCGCCATCCTCGAGCAGGCGATGCTGGACATCATGTTCGAGGTCCCGACCACCGGAACACCCATCCGGGAGGTCGTGATCAACGAAGAGACAATTCAAAAGGGCCAGCAGCCGCTCTTCATGTACCAGAAAGGCGCCGCCGCCGGAGAGCGTTCGGCCTCGTGACGAAGATCGCCGCCACACCCGAAGGAGGAAGCATGTTCGACCGTTCGGAACGACCTTCGACGCGCTGGATCGCCTGGATGCCGCTCTTGTTCGTCTCGGCGTTTCTCTACTGGAGCGTGGCCCTGGGCCTGGGCGGGCTGTCGCTGATGGCGACCAGCGCGCTGACGGGCGGCTGCCGCATGGCCCGGCCAGGCGTCAACGCCGCCTCGATCGAGCCGATGCCGGGCGAGCTCTCGGGAGACCCGATCATCGTGCACCTGCAGGAGTCGGCCGAGCCCACCGATGACGACGCCGACTCGGCTTTGACGCTGGACGTCTCGGACGACGACGGGACCGGGCGTCTGCCGGCCCACGCCGAATAACCGCTTCTGGCCCGCTCAGCCGGCGAAAACCGGCAAGCTGAGCCACACTTGAATTTGGCGTAGCACCTGAGGGGCGCTACGATTGATCCCAGGCATGTCCGACCGCCACGAGGACAAGAGGGGACCGCGCCGCGTTCCGTTGCTGCCTTTGCGGGACATCGTCGTCTTCCCGCATATGGTCGTCCCGCTGTTCGTCGGGCGCGAGAAGTCGATCGGTGCGCTCGAAGAGGCGATGGGCAAGGGTGGGTACAAGGAGATCTTCCTGTCCGCCCAGCGGAAGGCCAAGACGAACGAGCCGGTGCCGGACGACATCTTTACCGTCGGCACGATCGGCACGATCATCCAGCTGCTCCGCCTGCCCGACGGGACCGTCAAGGTGCTGGTCGAGGGAAAGCGGCGCGCGGCCATCAAGCGATTCACGCAGACCGACGGCTTCTTCACCGTCGAAATCGACGAAGTCCCCGAGATTCACGAGCGGTCGGTGGAACTGGACGCGCTGGTGCGCGAGGTCCACGCGACGTTCGAGACCTACGTCAAACTGAACAAGCGGATCGCGCCGGAGATCCTGATCTCGGTGCAGACGATCGAGGACCCCGGGCAGCTGGCCGACACGATGGTCGGGCAACTGCAGCTGAAGTTGGCCGATAAGCAGGCCATCCTGGAGATCGATTCTCCTTCCAAGCGCCTGTCACGCCTCTACGAGCTGATCAAGGCCGAGATCGAGATCCTGCAGGTCGAGAGGAAGATCCGGACGCGCGTCAAGAAGCAGATGGAGAAGACGCAGAAGGAGTACTACCTCAACGAGCAGATGCAGGCGATCCAGAAGGAGCTGGGGGATCGCGACGAATTCAAGAACGAGCTGACCGAGTTGGAAGAGCGCGCCAAGCAGAAGAACCTGTCCAAAGAGGCGCAAGCCAAGGTCAAAAAAGAGCTGAAGAAGCTCCGGATGATGGCCCCCATGTCCGCCGAGGCGGCGGTGGTGCGGAACTACGTCGACTGGGTGCTGGGCCTGCCCTGGGGCGAGCGCACCGAGGACAAGCTGGACGTGGTCGAGGCCGAAAGGATCCTCGACGAGGATCACTATGGCCTGAAGAAGGTCAAAGAGCGGATCCTCGAATACCTGGCCGTCCAGGCGCTGGTGAAGAAGCTGAAGGGGCCGATCCTGTGCCTGGTCGGACCGCCCGGCGTCGGCAAGACGTCGCTGGCGCGCTCGATCGCCAAGGCCACCGGCCGCCAGTTCGTACGCCTATCGCTGGGCGGCGTGCGCGACGAGGCGGAGATCCGCGGCCACCGCCGGACGTACATCGGCGCGCTGCCCGGCAAGATCATTCAGTCGCTGAAGAAGGCCGGCACGCAGAACCCCGTGTTCCTGCTCGACGAGATCGACAAGATGTCGACGGACTTCCGCGGCGATCCGTCGGCGGCGCTGCTGGAGGTGCTGGACCCGGAGCAGAACGGCACCTTCAACGACCACTATCTGGATCTGGATTACGACCTGTCGGACGTCATGTTCATCACGACGGCCAACTACCTGCACGGCATCCCCATCCCGCTGCAGGACCGGATGGAGATCATCCAGCTCCCCGGCTACACCGAGTTCGAGAAGGTCTCCATCGCCGAGCGCTATCTCATCCCGAAGCAGAAGAAGGACAACGGGGTTGGCGACGTCGCGCTGGAGTTTCCCGAGGACGCGGTCCGCGACGTCATCCACCACTACACGAAGGAGGCGGGCGTTCGAAACCTGGAACGCGAGATCGCCACCATCTGCCGCAAGATCGCGCGCGACGTCGTCGCCAAGAAGACGCCGGTGCGCACGCTGGACGACGGGCCCAGCCCGGTCTGGCGGATCACCTCCAAGCGCCTGACGCGCTACCTCGGCCCGCACCGATACCGCTATGGCCGGCACGAGGGAGCCGACGAGATCGGTCTCGTGATGGGCCTGGCCGTCACCATGCACGGCGGCGACCTGCTGGCCACCGAAGTGTCCATCGTCTCGGGCAAGGGCAAGCTGGTGCTGACCGGCAAGCTGGGCGACGTGATGCAGGAGTCGGCCCAGGCGGCGATCAGCTACGTGCGGGCGCGCGCGCCATCGCTGGGTCTGGACCGCGACTTTTACAGCCGCGCCGACATTCACGTTCACCTGCCCGAGGGCGCCATCCCCAAGGATGGCCCGTCGGCGGGGATCACGATGTGCACGGGCCTGGTCTCGGCGCTGCTGCGCGTGCCGGTCCGGCGCAACCTGGCCATGACCGGCGAGATCACGCTGCGCGGCCGCGTGCTAGCCATCGGTGGCCTCAAGGAGAAGATCCTGGCCGCCCACCGCGCGGGGATCACCACCGTGATCATGCCCAAGGAGAACTCCAAGGACCTGCGCGACATCCCCAAGCGCGTGCTCAAGACGCTGAAGGTCGTCCCGGTCGAACACATGGACGACGTCCTGCGCAACGCGCTGGTGCTGCCCAACCCCGAGACCTTCCTGACCTCGCCGTCCATCCCCGTCGACTGGCGCCAGCCGCAAGAGCGGGGCGATGAGCGGCGCGGGCGCGGCGACCGCCGCGAGGATCCGGGCCGCATGCCGGTGGCCAGCGCCGTGCCGCCTCCGTCCGCCGTCGACGAGGGCCACGAGCCGCCGGCCGCGCCCGGCGACGGCCATGCGCCGCCCGTCACCGGCGAGACGCCAGGCTCGAGCCCCGATCCCTCCGCCGGCCCCTACGCCGTTCCGGCCCTGCAAGAACACGAGTAACGCAGCGGCGCGACGCGCCGGTCGGCGGGACGCCAGGGCGCCGCTGCGACGCCGGCCTCCCGTCCGGCGGGCTCGACGGCACTTCCAGCTCTCCACCACCTGGCTCGTGCCACGACCGCCCCGTCCAGCCGCGGCCAACGGGTGGTTGACCACTCCGCCCGCAAGGGCGTAAGTAGCTGAAAACAGCAGTCCCGGAGGAGTGGCCGAGTGGTCGAAGGCGACGGTCTTGAAATTCGCCTGTACCTGCGGCTACTTGCGGCCAATGAGACCGCAAGTAGCCGCAGCCAAAGGCCTTGCTGCGGGCCGTCGACCTCGTCCGCTGGCGTCGACTACGCTCCTCTGGGCGTACCGTGGCAACCGGTTGGCAACCGCAGCCGATGCACGCTTGCACGGATACCGTGAAAGGGCCATAGTGTCTGTGTGATCGCGAGCTTCGCCGCCGGCGCGACCGCTGACCTCTTCCACGGGATCGATTCGGCTCGTATCCGGCGGTGGTCGCCCGACGTTCAAAAGGCAGCGCTGCGGAAGCTCGACATGGTGAATGCTGCGATGGTGCTCGACGACCTGAAGGTGCCACCGGGCAATCGACTTGAGCCTCTGAAGGGCAACCTCAAGGGCTACCACAGCATCCGAATCAACGATCAGTGGCGAGTCGTCTTCAAGTGGAAGGACGGCGCGGCGCACGAGGTCAGGATAACCGATTACCACTGACCGACGTCTGCGGGGCAGAGGAACAGGAGGAAGCAGATGATCCCCGAAAACAGAATCCCAACACATCCGGGCGAAGTGCTCCTCGAGGAGTTCCTGAAGCCGTTGGAGATTTCGCAGAGCGCTCTGGCGGTGAAGCTCCGCATTCCTGTTCAGCGCGTAAACGAGATCGTGAACGGCAAGCGCGGCATCACGCCGGAGACGGCGTGGTTGTTCGCCGACGCGTTCGGCACGACGCCGGAGTTCTGGACGAACCTGCAGGGCGCCCACGACCTGGCTCTCGCCCGCCCGGAGAAGCACGCCGCCCGGATCGCGCGATAGAGTCACCCACCCGGGCAACGGCGGGGCTGATCCCCTCGCCGGGCGGGCCGACTGCATCCGGCCCGCTGCCCGGATCTGTTCGACGGATGCAGTGAACGGATGCAGACGTGTCGAAGACCGGCAAAGTGATACGACTCCGCCCGCGTGGACGGGTGCAGCAAGGCGGCGCCCAGAAACGCCCGGCAGCACGACAGGATGAAACACGAGCGCAACGCGAGCTCGCTACCCAGCCTGGCGTTGAGGAGGTCCACTTCGAGGTCCAGGGCGAAAGGGTGATCTCCTGGCCGGCGCGAAAGGACATGACCGACGGCGCGCTCGTAGCCGAGACGGCAGCACTCCTGTGGAAGCGCTCCCAGGCAGCGGCTGATGACCGTCTCTGTGCGGGCGCCGCGCGCGTGCTGTATTTCATCAGCGCGATCCTTGGAGACCGCAACGAACGCGCGATGAGCGCCCTGGAGCGCGTCGCCCTCGATCACGATCCAGGTGATCGGAGTCGACGCCGAACACCGGATTCACCGTGGGCGGCGCTTCCGCCTCGTGCGAATGTCGACCGCCACCGCAACCTGGCCTACCTGGTCGCATGGGTGAAGATCCTTCGGCGAGGCGTAAGGGTCAACGGTCAGAGCCAGAGCGTGGCTCTCGCCGCAGTGATCGCCGTAGACAGGTTCGCGGAGCTGTTCCCGCAGCATGCTGTTCGCCATCGTAAAGGGAGCCCGAAAGGCGATGCCGCCACCCGCATTCTCGCCGCCTGGGAAAAGCGAGCCGATCGCGAGGGGAAGGCGATTTCGGACGTCGACGAGGAGCTGCTTACGCTCGACGTGCTAATCGTGCACGGCATTCCAGCTGGGACCGCCCACAACTGGATGAAGGGGATCGCGAAATATCGCGATCCGCTCGTTGAGTGGCCCCCAAAGGAGAACATCCCTGCAGCGCGAAGAAACCTCCTGATCGGCGCGCTGGAAGAGTTGTGGTTCGATCTCGCCAGTGAGCCCGACGCCGTGTAACTGATTCGACCTGTTACACGGCGCACACGCGCCGACCAAGACCGTCCATCTTGGACGGCATGGCGAACACGCACCAGGAACTCTCGCCGCATGAAGTGAGGCGGGTGGCCGTCGACGCGGACGTGCACCCGAGTACTGTCCGCCGGTACCTCGCCGGCCAGCCGACTCGCGGACTACAGCGCGAGCGGATCGAGCGCTCCATGGCTGCCTTTCGCAAGGCGCGGGCTGTCGCACCGACGCCGGCCCGAGCTGGGCGGCGTCGATGACTCTTGAGGACGCCTTCGCAGCGACAGCGCGCGCGGCGGTTCGTGAGGCGCTCGCCGAGGCGATCCCGACGCTCGTCGCGCAGCTGACCGCGGCCGTCCGCGCCCAGCAGACGGAGCGCTGGGTAAGGCGCGCCGAGGCCGCCAAAGTGTTGGCTCTGTCGATCGACACGGTCGACAGGCGGATCCGCGACGGCGCGCTGACCAGCCGGCGCATCGGCAAGAGCGTGCGTGTCCTGCTGCCGGGAGTGCCTCGCTGATGGACGTCCAGTCCTGCTGCGAATGCGGTTCGGTCGACAGCACCCTGATGGTCGAATCGTCGGGGAATCTGTTCTGCGGTCGCTGCTGGCGCGAAACGCTGGCCGAGGCGCGCCGTCGCTGGCCATCAACCCCGCGGCTCGACGCGCACATCGCCAGGGTCGAGCAGGTGGAGCGGGCCGACGCTGCCGGTGCGCACGGCGGATGACCGCCGCGCCCGCATATGACGGGGGAATCAATGGCGTCCTCCACGCGCTGCACGCTTGCGGCGTCAGACGCGTCGGCGACGGTAAGTGGTCGAGTCGCTGCCCAGCCCACGCAGATACGAATCCATCGCTATCGATCTCGATCGGCCACAACGGCGGGGTCGTCATGCACTGCCACAAGGGGTGCGACCTCACCGCAATCCTCGAAGCGGTCGGCTTGACGATGCAGGACTTGTTCGCCGACGGCGGCGACCGGACCGGCGCCTCGAAGCCGACTCCCGCCGGCGCGCCCGTCCACTACGTCTGGTGCGACGCGGAGGGCGAGCCGGTCGATCGGAAGGTCCGCCAGCTCATGTCCGACGGCAGGAAGAAAATGTTTTGGGAGCACGCCGAGGCCGGCCAGTGGAAGAGCGGCCAGAGTCCCGAGGAGCGCCGTCCGCCGATGTACCGGCTGCCGGAACTCATCGCCGCCCCATCGGCGGAGGTGATCCACATCGGCGAAGGCGAGAAGGTCGTCGAGGCGCTGCGCGAGCTCGGGCTGATCGCCACGACAACCGGCGGCGCCACTTCGGCGCTGACCGCGGAGGCCGTCTCGTACTTCGAGGGCAGAAAGGTCGTGCTCTGGAGCGACGACGATACCGAGGGCGCCAAGCACATGGCGGCGCACCGAGTGGCGATCGCCACCGTGGCAAAGTCGGTGAAGCTGGTCGACCGGTCGGCGTTCCGGAAGTACGCGAAGCCCGGCAAGGGCGGCGGCGGCGACGTCGCCGACCTGATCGAAGAGTTGCGGTCCGACGGCATGGGCCCGGAGCAGATCCGCGGGCGCGTGCTCGGTCTGGTCCCGGGATCGCGCCTGCGATCGCTCGCGGTCAGGGTCACCGGCGAGTGGCTGACCCACCCGCTGCCGCCGCGGGAACACCTGCTGACCGACCGGCGGACGGGTCTGGGCGCGGTCGACAAGACGGGCACCTGGCTCTTTGCGGGCGCAGGCGGGGCCGGCAAGAGCTACGCGACCGGCGACCTGGCGCTGGCGATCGCGACGGGTGGCGCCTGGTACGACCTGGGCACCTCAGGCACACCCAACAACGTCCTGATGATCGTCGCGGAGGACGACGCCACCGACCTCCGCCGCCGGCTGAAGCGCATCGCCGACCGGCGTTACCCCGCCGCCGACATCGGTCCGCGGGTCACGATCCTGCCTCTGCGCGGGCAGATGCTCGCCTTCGTCGCCCAGGACCGGATCACCGGGAGCTTTGCTCAGGGCGAGGGGCTGCGCGACGTGATCGCCTACGTCGAGGAGGAGCGCGAGACCACCGGCGTGGCGTTCGGCCTGGTCATCGTCGACCCGATCGCCCGTTTCGCCGGCGTCAGCCTGGACAAGGACTCCGCGGCCGCCACGGCGCTGGTCGACGCGATGGATCGCCTCTCGGACGCGGCCGGCGGCTTGGTGCTGGGGGTCGCTCACACCAACAAGCTCTCGCGCGCGGCCGACAAGGGCGCCGCCGAGGCGGCCGACGTGCGGGGCTCATCGGGGCTGATCGACGGATCCCGCGGGGTGATCCAGCTGGTGCCCGAGACGGACAAGGTGACCAAGAAGCCGACCGGCCGGGCGATCCTGTCGCTGACCAAAGGCAACCACGTCGCGCGGTGGGCCGACATCGTCCTGCGCCGCGGCGACGGTGGGGTCCTCGAGCCCCTGGACGAGGTCGAGCGGGCCATTTTCGAGGCCGAGCGGAGACCCCCGACGGCTGACGAGCGGGACGCCGCCAAGCAGGAAAGGGAATCCCGGGCCCGCGCCCGCCGGGACGCCGACGCCAAGGCGCAGTCCGCGGCCGACGCTCTCATCGTGCGCGACATTGTGACCAGCGGCGCCAAAGGGAAGCTGCGGGACCTCGTCAAGGCACGGCTGTTCTGCGGGCAACCGCGCGCGGAGCTGGCGATCGCCACCTACCACGCGCTGGAGGGGGAAGGGCGGTGACCTGGTGACCTACTTTCCCCCCATACCCCCCTGGTGCCCGGGTCACCGGGTCACCCTGGGGGTGACCGGACCCGCCGGTGACCTCGAAAGGTCACGTACGGGTCACCGCCAGGTCACCGGGTCACCACAGGAGGACCGATGAGCGACAAGAGGGACGAGGACGGCGCCGGCCGTCAGATCACGCGCGGAGCACGTGGGCGCTGGCTGCCTGGCCAGTCGGCCAACCCGGGCGGCCGCCGGGCGACGCCCAAGGAGGTGGTCGACTTCATCGGCGGCCACACCCTGGAGGCCGCCAAACGGCTGGTCGAGATCATGCGCGGCAAGGACCCGCAGCAGGCGCGGCTCGCGGCCGAGGCGCTGCTGGACCGCCACCTGGGCCGGCCCACGCAGCAGGTGGACCTGAACGCCCGCCGGCTCGACCCCGACGCGGTAGGCGGCGCGCCGGACCAGGCCCGCGCCCGGCTGGAGGCCCTCATCGCCGAGGCGGAAGGGCGCTCCACGGATACGCAGACCGTAGCCGTCGACGGACAGGCCCAAGCCGCGCGCGGGCTTGCGCCTGACGTGGCGGATGCGGTTGCCAGCGGGTTGCCAGGTAGCAGCGAAGGGAGCGCGCCATGACCGTCGACCGCATTCGGATAGGCGGCACACGCGAGCTGCGCATCACGCGCGCCCGCGGCCTGCTGTTCATCGCGCTTCACGACGGCGACCGGTGCGCGTCGGGGCCGCTGGGCGTCCCGTTCGATGCAGTGGAAACGCTCCGTTCGGCCCTGGGCGACGTTCTGGGCGAGCACGGCTCCACGGAGGCAACCGACCCCGAACGCGCAGCCACGCGCACGCCAGGCAGCGGGAGGGCCGCCTCGTGAGCGCCCCCGCGCAGCCGGCGGAGGGCGTCCGCCACGTGCTGGTGATGGGACGGCTCTCGCTGGCGGGCCTCGCCGAGCTGGAACGGCGGGTGCGCGCGGGCGGGGACGAGACGACCGTGCGCCTGGAGCTGCTGAGCGGGGAGGGCAAGGCTCTGTCCTGGCCTCCCACGCCGCCGGCGAACCCGATCGGGACCGGGCAGTGAGCGCCGGCCGCGACCGCTATGCGCTGCTTCGGGGGCTGCACTTGCCAGAACCGCCAGAGGAGAACCGACACGTGAACGACGACATCAACACCCTCACCCTGGCCGGCACCGTAGCCGCCGAACCCGAGCACCGGACCACTTCGCGGGGCAAGGCGTTCGCGGTCGTCCTCATCGAGACGCGCGTGACCTGGAGTAACCGCCAGGGCAACAGCGGCGAGCGCGTCAGCGTAGTCCCGGTGACCTGCTGGTCGACGCGCATGCTCCCGGCGTCAGGCGATCGGGTGCGCGTCGAGGGACGCCTCACCGCCAGGCCCTACACCGGACGTGACGGCGTGGAGCGGCACATCGTCGATATCGCCGCGGACAGCATCACGCCCCTCGTTGATGCCGACGAATCCAGCCCTCCCAGCGACGCGGCCAGCGAGAACCGGCGACAGCGCGGTGGAGGGGGCGGGACCGCAGAGCCGAGGGCCAACCCGACCCCGGGCGCGCCGATCGACGACTCGGACATCCCGTTTTGAGGAGGACCACGTGACCACCACCACCACCGCTGAGTGTTCGCTGCTCGAGCGCATGACCGCCGCCCTCGGCGCCGCCCGCACGCGCGACGAGCTGCGCGCCCGCCCGCTGCAGGACTTCTGCGAGGTGCCCCTGCCCGAGGAGTGGCGGCGGGCCAGCGCGTGGGACGCCCTCGGCTGGATCTGGTCCCTCCACGCGAGGCCCTCGCAGCTGGTACCGGCGGACGCCCCGCGCATCGTCCTGGTGCGCAGCGGCCGCGGGTTCGGCAAGAACCGGCTGGCCGCCGAACACGTCAACATCGTGGCCCAGCAGCTCGCCCGCCTCGTCGAGCGCGGAGCCCTCCAGCGCGAGCAGGCCCGGATCCTGATGGTCGGCCGGGCGGAGGCGGACACCCGCGACACGATGGTCCTGGGCGACTCCGGCGTGATCGCGCGCAGCCCGCCGTGGCACCGGGCCGAGCACCTGCCGGGCTCCCGTCGGGTCCGCTGGCCCTCAGGCGTCGAAGCGCTGACCTTCAGCGCGAGCGAGCCGTCTCAGCTCCGCGGCATGAACGCGGCGTTCACCTGGTGCGACGAGGTGGCCAGCTGGGGGACGACGCTCGAAGAGACCTGGATCAACATCGAGGCGGCGACCCGCGTCGGTCCGCTGCCGACGAAGATCCTGGCCACCACCACCCCGCGGCCGCTGCCGTGGCTGAAGGAGTTCATCAAGCGCCCTGACGTGCTCGACGTCCGTCGCCCGACGAAGGACAACATCGCGAACCTGGCGGCGGGGGTTGTGGACGCCCTGTATGCACGATTCGGCGGTGCCGTGGCGGCGCAGGAGCTCGACGGCGAGATCGTCGACATCACGGCGGCGAGCTGGTTCCCGCCGGCGGACGCCCGGATCATCGACGCGGCCCCCGGCGACATCGGCGAGCCCGTTCGCGCATGGGACCTGGCTGCCACGGCGCCCAGCGACGCGACACCCGACCCGGATTGGAGCTGCGGCGTCTTGATGGCCCGCCGCGCATCCGGCCGCTTCGTCGTTCTGCACGCCACGTTCCTTCGTGCGGGGCCGGCGGCCGTCGAAGACCTGATCAGGCGAACCGCGGAGCTCGATGGCGCTGCGGTCCCGATCGTCGTGCCCCAAGATCCGGGCCAAGCTGGCAAGTCGCAGGTCTCCGCCCTCGTGGGTCAGCTGGCGGGGTTCGCCGTGACCAGCGAGCGGCCGACCGGTTCCAAGGAACTGCGCGCGCAGGCGTTCAGCGCGCAGTGGCAGCACGGCAACGTCGACGTCGTGCGGGGGAGCTGGAACGAGCAGGTCTTGTCACAACTCGGTGCGTTTCCAGGTGGCTTTGATCACGACGACGCCGTCGACGCCTGCTCGAGCGCCTTCAACCGGCTGTCCGTGGAGCGCGCCGCGTCAATGTGGGACGTCTTATGACAAGGAGGGGGCGCAGGCCAAACGACCTCGCGCCATTTTGGGGACCGCGGGCCACGAGGCGCGAGAATCGACTCATGAACCACGCACCAGCCATTCAGCCAGCAGCCGCCGAGGTCGCCCCCGCGGGCCGCGCAGGGTCCGCGCCGCTTCCGAGCGACCTCCGCGAGTACGTCGAAGGACTCTTCGCCCGGGCCGGGCTGAAGGACTCCGCGGCCGCGCTGAACATTTCGCCGAACGCCTTGGCGCGCGCCATTGCCGGCGCGCCCATCGCCCGCGGCACCCGCGCGTCGATTCTTCTCCATCTCGCTCAGACGCGGGGGCGCGGATGAGCAACGTCCCGAGCAGGTTTTTTGACCTGTCTGGGCCGATCGGTGCCGCTCCCGGCTACTTCGTTCTTCGCGCGTATGACGAGGGCGCTTTCGGCCGGAGATACACGTTCTCGAATGGCGGGCCGGAGACCGGCAACCTCCTGATCCCGTGGCCAGCGGTGCCGATGTTCGAGGCCTTCATGGGCGGCCGCGCGCAGTCGTTTTCCTCAGCGCAGGTCGATCTCACCCAGGCGGCGTCGGGGCTGCCGATCGTCCCCGCGCTCCCCGGCTACTTCTTCATGCCCGTGGACGATGGGGCGCTCCGGATCTTCAGCATGGCCGGCGCTGGCACGCTGACACACCCTCCGACGATCAAGCTCAGGCAGAACACCACCGAACTCGGAACGGGCCCGGTGAAGGTCGACGCCTTCGTCGGCGCCGCGGACTACGTGATGCGCCCGGCGGTTGATATCCGTGTTCTCGCCACAGACGTGGTCGACGTTGGCACTTCGCCGATCGTGCTCGACGTGCTGGACCCCGCAACGGGAACGGGCGGTTTCGCCTGGACGGCCATCTTTGTTCTCTCCGGAACATGGATGGTTTCTGACTCCGGCGGGTTCGCCCCGGCCACCTGACAACGCACTCGTGATCCCGTCCCCGACGTATCCGCATCAACCGACCACAAGGAGACAAGCACATGGCCATCACCACCGACGATAGGCGCACTACGGATGGACCGACCCCGCCCGCCCGGCCGGCGAAGCTATCCGGGCGGGCGCTCATGATCGCCCGCCACCAAAACCCCACCATCAAGGCACCCAACACGGCTGCCGGCCTTCGTGGCCGGGCGCTCTACGTCGCTCGCACTCACGGAGCCACGCGATGAGCGTCGCTGCCGTCACAGCCCCTTCGGCGCGGCTTACTCTGACCGAGCTCGCCGGAGTGGCCGCGGAGTTGCAGCGGAGGGACCTCGATCAGAAACGGCGTCAGCAGCTGTTTGATCGAGTCGTCAAGGCCCGCGAGGCGGAGATTGCGGCGGCGTACGGACCGGCAGGCTACGACACCATCGTGATCTCGACGGCTACAGAGATCCTCGCCCGAGAGGGCGGTCGTCAGCTTGTCGAAGACGCGGCGGCCCGTCGAGCCGTCACTGCCGAAAAGGAACGCCGCGCGGCCGAATGGCGCGCCGGGCGTGCAGCCAGATGGGCGGCGCTGAGCCCGGAGCGCAAGACGCTGCTCGTCATCGCTCATGCCCTAGGCGGGAGGAACACGTTCGCCGGGGAGACGATCCTCGAACATGCCGAGCAGCTCGAACGCGATGGCGGCCCGGTGGTCCCCGCGTTCTTCGAGGAAGGTGAGCGGCCGCCGCAATGATGACTCCCCTCGCCGCCAAAGTGTGGTGGCTCTGCACGCGCGCCCGGAACCAGTCGTCGACGGTGGCGGAGGTCTCCTTCCGCTCTTGTTCCGTTGAGCGTTTGGGGTTCGTCGAGACCTCTCAGACGCGAGGTACGAAGCCGGAGTTCGAATCTCCGGGGCGGCGAGGGAACTACTGACCGGCAGCTACGGCGCCGGGTCGTCTGTCGCTGGAATGACTCTTCTGGAGGGACTCCGTGAGCACAGTCATTGACGAATTCTTCGTCGCGATAGGCCTGAAGGTCGACGCGACCGGCGCCCAGCAACTAAAGCAGCAGACCGACGCGGCGAAATCCCACTTGTTCTCGCTCGGCAACGCGGTGAAGGCGTTCGCCACGGGCTTCGTCGCGAAGTCGATCGCGGACATCAACAGCAGCTTCGAGCAGAACCGGATCCAGATCGCCGGGTTCCTGAACGCGCTCAACCTCGCTCCCAGCTTCACGACGGGCCTGACCGAGGCTGACGGGATCATCCAGAAGATCATCACGGACGCCGCCAGGCTACCCGGCGAGGCCGAGGAATACATCGAGGTCTTCAAGTCGAACGCCGCGTTTCTGAAGACGGCCATGCCGGGCGCCGATGCCGGCCAGATCGCCGCCTTCACGAACCGCCTGACGGCCGTCGCCAAGACGGTCGCCAGCACCATGGACGCCGGCCAAATCGCTCGCGAGTCCGGGATGCTGCTGGGCGCCCAGGGGCGCGCCGGCACGCACAACGTCCTGTGGCAGAAGCTGATGCCGTTCCTGATGCAGGTCGACGGCCAAGCGAAGATCACGGCGCAGTCGTTCAACGCGATGACGCAGCCGAAGCGCGTCGAGCTCCTCAACAAGGCGTTCGACAAGCTGCAGCCCGCGCTGGACGCCGCCTCCGACACCTTCGACGCGATGTGGGGGGCGGCCGTCTCCGGGGCGCGGCAGTTCGTGCGCGCCGCGACGCCAGGGCTGTTCAAGGGGCTGAAGACTGGCATCGCTGCCGTCACGGGGATGTTCATCGACGGCGATGGCAAGCTCACGGCGTTCGGAGAGTCCATCGCGCACCTCGGCCGCGATATCGGTACCTTCGTCACCCGGACGCTGCGGATGGTCTTCGGTCTGAGCAAGGCCCTCTTCCATCTCGTCGACTCGTCGGTCGCAGCGAAGGGAGCGCTGGTCGGTATCGGCGTGGCGATCGTGGGCCTCGAGAGAGTGCTCACGTTCGGACTGCTCGGCGCGTTCATCCTGGTCGCCGAGGATCTCTACACCTTCTACGAGGGCGGCCAGAGCGTGGTGGGCCTGCTCGCGCAGAAGTTTCCGTGGGCAGTCGGGCTCGTCGAAGTCGGGCTGGGCGTCCTGGGCGCCGCGTTCGTCGCGACGCAGGCCGCTGCCGTCACGGCCGGGATCGAGACCGCCGCGGCGTGGACGATCGCGAACCTCCCGATCGTCCTGATGATCGCCAGCCTCGGCGTCCTCGCGGCCGCCATCGTCGGGGTCATCAAGCACTGGGACGAATTCAAGACGACCGTGAAGTTCCTGCCGCGGTTGGCCGCGGCGCAGGCCGGAGACGCGATCACGAACCTGTTCGGCGGCCACGCCAACGCCGAGGAGCAGGTGAGCGCGGCCCTCGTCGGAGAGGTCGAAGGCCTCAAATACAGGAAGTCGGGGAAATTGTTACCGGGCGCGGAGGGGCCGGCGTTCCGGCCCGAGCTACTCGGCGGCAACAAGGCCGAACCGGTGGCGAGCCCGGCCTACGGCCACTACCTGCACACCCTGTCGGAGCAGAACAAGTCCGTCCCGGAGACGGCGGCCGATCGGCCGAACGTCAACCAGTCCAACCACATCACCATCAACACCACCGACGGCGCCTCAGGCGGGCGGGCCGCCGCGCGCGAGATCGTGCGTGGCACACAGAAGGCGTATCGCTGACAGCGAAAGGAACACAGCAATGACCACCATCGATCCGGAGTCCGGCGCGACGATCCCCGAGAACGCCACCGCGCCGTTCCCGAACCCGGGGGAGACCGCGCAGGACTACGACGCGCAGGCACAGGGCGAAGTGCTACAGCAGTACCGCGAATCGCCGAAACTGACGGCGACGATCGCGGCTCTGATGAGCGGCTGGCAGGCGATCGAGAACTGTGCGGTCACGATCTCGAAGCTACGCGACCCGGCGATCGCCGCGTCCAGCGACCCGGCGATCAAATCCGTGAACCTCGATCGCATCGGCGAGCTCGTCGGGCAATCGAGAGTGCTTTCCAGCGGGACCGTCCTCTCGGACACCGACTACCTGGTGCTCATCGCGAAGAGGATCGCGCGCAACCAAGCCATCGGCAGCTCGCCCGAGTTCATCGCGTACCTCGAGTACGTATTCGGGGCGACGCCGTTTCGCTACATCGACTTCGGTGGCATGGTCGTCGGGATCGAAGTCGAGACCGGCGCGACGCCCAACCCCGACCAGATCGCCCTGCTGAACGATGGGCCCACGCCGAGGGCGATGCCCGTCAGCGAGGTCAGGGTCTGGCACGGGGAGACGTGGTTCGGCTTTGCCGACGACCCTCGCCCTGGAGTGCGCGGGTTCGGATCTCTGAGCGATCCGTCTGTCGGTGGCCACATGGCCGAGTTGTTCTAACCGCCCGGCACGCTGGACGGGGAAGGGGCCGGAGGACGTCAGAAGACCGGAGGTTGGCCGATGGCAGTCGCGCCCGTTCCGACGTTCGACATTCCGAGTCCGTCACGCCCGTCGGTCCACCTGCCGGTCGTTCGGGACGGCGACGAGATCACGCTGCCGCGGTCGCGCCGGCGGCGGTCGCCGGTGCCGCGGGCGACGCTGGCGGCCGACAGTCCCGAAACCCTCGGCAACCTGCGCCTGACGCGCGCGGAACGGGCCGAGATGGCCATCGACCTTGAGCATCTGGATGGCGTGGACTTTGGGCCGCCGGCGGATGACCGTGACTGCCCGCCGGGCCCGTGCGGTCACGTCGGGTGCCGCTACCACCTCTATATCGAGGTCGATGGCGATCGGACGACACTGATGTTCCCAGGCAGGCACATCGACGAGATCCCCGAGACGTGCAGTCTACGCGCAGCCCGGGCGCCCTTGCCGAGACGCGGGAACTCGAAGAACGCAGGCGCGCCGGCCATGACCTGCGCCGAGGTCGGCCGGTTCCTGAACCTCACCGCCGAGACAGTGCGACGCGAACTGGAGACCGCGCTGGAGAAGCTGCGGGCGGCGCGGGGCTTGGGCGCGGAGCCGGCCCGCGACAGACGGCGCAAATGATGATTTCAGGCGTCGTTCGACTTCTGACGGCGTACGTGCCACGGCGGAGACGGCACGCTGCCGTCGTCCGCGGGTTCTCGCCCAATTTCTGCCAGGTACGAACGCATCCACTGTCGGTTCGCTCGGACGGTCAGCCCGGCAACGCCCGTCCGTGGACCGACGTCCCGCCTGTCTCGTTTGACCGCGGCTTCGAACATGGCCTGTGCATCGAGTATTTCGTCGTGGATGTACGGGGTGCGTCGCCCGGGTGTCCAGGTCGGGAACAGGTCCAGGTACGAGAGTCCGTCCCAGGGATCATTACGTACCTGCGTAGGTCCGAAGAGCCCAGACGGTCCGCGCAAGGCCAGGAAGCGTCGGGCATCGTCGGACACGACGACCCGCGGGTATTTCGCGATCGATGTTTCGATCTTGTGTGCCTCGACGAGGGCTTGGCCGACCAAGATTCCACCCTCGGTGTGCATCAGATCCCCCAGGACGATCGCGCCGCGCGGCAGCAGGCCGTTGCCGATGAACCCCTGGCAGACCTTCTGGACGTGATCGACCAGCAACCCGGTCTCCTCCCGGGAAGGCTCGCACGAACAGACGAAGGTGTCGGAGAAAAACTGCGCCAGGACCGACGTACCGTACGTGCGGCCGGATCGGATGAAGATCTCCTTCCGGGTCGCTTCGGTCTGGACGCGACCGGCGACGACGTTCACTCCCGCGCCTATCGCATTCAGAACGTGAGGCGTTCGGTCACGACAGAGGAGGTCGCTCCAGCCCAAGATGTCTACGAACGCGAGCAGGCGGGTGCTGAACGCATGGGCAAGCGACGGCTCCTGCTCTCGGCGGCTTCGCATCGGCCGGATTGTGCGATCGGCGTCCAACGATGTCACCTCTGCGCTCGGCGCTGTAAGCCGGCGGGGCGTTTAGCCGCCGCGCTTGGCCGCGCGGTGCGCCTCTCGCGCGACACGCTTGGCGGCCTGGTCGAGGGCCGTGGAGCGTACCCAGTCGGAAAGGGTTCGGCGATCGAGGTCGGCCGCGCGCTGGATGAGGGCTTCCTCAGCCTCCGTAACCCGCATTTGCACGAGCCCCGACTTCCGCTCCTCGGGGTTCTTTTTGGGCCGACCTCTGTCCGCCATGGACGCCGGCAATCTACGTCGACGCAGAGGGTTTCTCCAAGGGCTTGACCGCATGAGAATATCTGTAATATAAAATAGGACACATAACAAGAGCCGGCGACGCTACCAACGTCCCGGCCCCGGCCGACCCTGACGAAGGAGGATCGACATGACCAACGTAACCGCCTCGAAGACGAGCCCCAATTTCCGCCCGACCGGCTGCCCGTGCGGGTGGGGCCGGCACTGCCGCTGCCTGACCGCCTATGGCGCGGAACTTCGGCTTCCTGAACTGGTCCGCGAGCTGCTGGACAGCGGATCCGACCTGCGCCGCCGGCGGAGCGCTCACGCGGCCCTGCGGCAGTTCATGGAGCTGCACGAGCAGCGCGCGCGGGACAAGGTGGCGATCGCCGAGTTGTATCGGATGCTCCCGCGGCTCAAGGACGTCGAGCTGGTCCGACGCATCACCTGCGAGGACTACAGCGCGCCGCTGACCGACGAGGAGCTCGCCCAACGGACGCGCACCCCGGTGGAGCACGTTCGCGACCTTCGGGCGCGCGTCGTCGCCGCGTACGAGGGGCGGCCGCTGCCGGTGCCGGTGTCCTGGATCGAGAAGGCGAAGGAGCGGCGCCGCGCGGTGGCTAGCGGCCGGCGAGCGAGCCGGAGGGCGGCGTGATGACCGGGGCCGCTAACTGCAGCGGGTGCGGGCGGGTCGCGAGCGGGTGCCTCGGCCTGACCGATGGATGCCGGTACCGCATCCTCCTCGCGGCCGCTCGCCGGCTGCTGGTGGACGGCGCTGACCCGGAAAAGGGGAACGGGACACGGGCGCGCCATCGCGCGGAAGCGCGGAAGCGGATGCGGGCGATCCTCGACGCGGCGGATCCAGCCGGCCCGGCCGCACGTGCACGCCAGGCGTGGCCGACGTGGGCGCGAGCTGTGGACGCGGCCGTCGAGGGGAGGGCCGCCTGATGCAACCTGCCGGCCTCAAGACGTCGGAATTGCTGCGTAGCGCAGCGTCGCGACTGGACGTAGGTTCCGTCGCTGACCGCCTGGTCGCGTTCGAGTTGCGCGTGCGAGCGCGGTGGATCGAGGGCGCACGCCGTGATGAGGGCGTGTCGGAAGAGCGCCGACGCGGGATCGCAGCGATCGAGGACGTCGAAGTCGCACCGGCGCCGGCCAGGAGGGGCGCGTGATGTCGGCTGCGGCATTCGAGTCGCTCACTCCGCAGCAGGCGCGGACCATCCTGGCGGCACTTGCCGCTGCTGCGGCCGAGCCGGCCAACGCATTCACCTGGCGCGAGATGTGGGACGCCTACGCGCGCGCCGAGATCGGCAAGTTGGAGGCTCCGCTGACCCAGCGGGCGATGGGTGGGCACGTTGTGCGACTGCTCGGCGACCGGCGGGTCATGGAAACGACGTCGGCGGTGGTTCGAGACTACCGGGCGAAGCGCCGGGCCGACGTAATCCGCGGCGGCTGCCGCGGCGCCGGCGGCCACCCGTCGGAGAAGACGATCAATAACGAGGTCATCCTGCTGCTTCGGCTCACGAGGTGGGCCGCTCGCCAGCAGCCGGCGCTCATTCCTGTCGACCCGCTCGCATCCATCAACCGCGCGGACGTTCTGGTCCCGGTGAACAATGTCCGGCTGAACGTTGTCGAGGACGTTCCAACCAAGCCGCTCTCGCTTTCGACCCTGCTGGCGAGCGCTGCCCCGCTGGATAGGGCGATGGTGCTGGTCGCGCACAGCTCCGGGATTCGGCGGCGCGAAATGGCTTTGCTGCAGATGGACTGGATCGACCGGCGCGAGCGGTTGATCGACATCCCGCCGGGACTCTCAAAGGGACAAAGGGACAGAAAGCGTGGCCGGACGACCGTGATCAGCAAGGACGCGATCGAAGCGATCGGCATCTACCGGGCGACCCTCCCCGCCCGCGCCCAGACTGCGGCCTGGGTGTTCGTGAACGCCCGCCGTCGCATTCCCCGCCCGTTGTGCCCGGACTTCTTCACGCACCGCTTTCGGGTCTTGCAGAAGAGCGTAGGCGTCGATGGCCCCAGCGGGCCGACGTGGCTGCACGATCTGCGGCGCAGCTTCATCACGCTGGCGCGCCGCCGAGGCACGGACGCTGTCGCAGTCATGAAGCTGGCCGGTCATACGACGCTCGACAGCCAGGAGCGATATCACGTCGAATCGCGCGAGGAGACCCTCGGAATTCGCGATCGCATGGAGCGGGCGCGCGCGGCCGACCTGCAAGGCCTTCGGTACACGGTCGAACGCCCGGAGGTGGCGTGATGGCACGCAAGCAGCCGGTCAAGGTGAGCGACTTCCGCATCGAGGGGAAGCGGATCGTCATCAAGGACACGAAGCGGCGCCTCTGGGAGCGCCACGACGACATGCCGATCGGCACGTGGGGAACGATCGTTCTGCCCGTCGAGCCGGAGGACCGGCCGCGACGTCCGGCAAAGGGAGGGAAGTAGCGATGGCGAGACGACGAAGGAAGCGGTCAGGCGGCTCTGGGTCGATCTGGACGAAGGCCGGCAATACCTGGATCCAGTGGCGCGAAAACGGCCGGCGCTGCAGCCGGAAGTTTCCCGGTGTCGACATCAAGACGCGCGAGGCGGCGGAACTGGCGCTGCGGAAGATCACGCTCAACATCGCGCGCGGAAAGGCAGGCCTAGAAGGCGAGCAAGACGGTGCGCCGGTGCTGTCCGAGCTCGCGAAGACGTGGCTGGCTCGCCGGCAGCATACGCACCGCAGCTGGCGCGACGATCAGAACCGCTGGAACAAGCACCTCAAGCCGGTCGTCGGCCACCTGCATCCGCCAGAGGTGAACCAGGCGACGATTCGACGGATCGTCGAGGCGAAGCTTGTCGAGGGCCTGAGCCCGCAGACGGTCGGCAACGTCGTCCGCGTGCTCTCGACGTTCTACACGGACCTGATCGAGCAGGGCTTCGCCGCAGCGAACCCGGCCCGGGGGCTTCCGCGCTCGACGCGCCGGCTGATCAAGAGCACGCACGACCCGCGGCAGACGCCGTTCATCGACAAGCACGTCGACATCGGCCGGGTGTACGCGAAGCTCGGACAGCCCTTCGCGACGATGTTCGCGGTCGGCGCGCTGGCCGGTCTTCGGCCCGGCGAGATCATCGGACTGCAGTGGGGTGACGTCGACGTCGCCGCGCGCCGCATCCTGGTTCAGCGTCAGGTCCGCCATGGCAAGGTCGGGCCGACCAAGAGCGGCAAGCCTCGCCTGGTCCCGATCATCGAGCCCCTGGCGAAGATCCTGGCGGAATGGAAGCTGGCGACCGGCGGCGAAGGCCAGCTCTTCCGACCGCTGAACAACCGGGGCCCGAGCCGATTCATGGCCCCCGAGTCGATGATCACGAAACTCCGCGAGGCGTTCGAAGCATGCGGTCTTCCGAAAACCTGGACCTGGTACAACGCCAGCCGCCACACGTACGCCGCCCAGCACGTCATGGGCGGCGGGTCGCTGGCCACGCTGCGCGAGATCCTCGGTCACAGTAGCGTCACGGTCACCGAGCGTTACGCGCACCTCCGGCCGGACCTGTTCCGCCCCGAGGATCTGATCAAGCTGTCGGTCCCGATGTCTCGCGACGGCGGCACGGTCCACGACCTGGCGGCGGCACGCGAGGAACGCGTGGCCGGTGGCAACCCCGTGGCAACCGAAGGGACTGGCGCTCCGTTGCGATCGGAGGTAACTAGCTGATTCTGTTAGTCCCGGAGGAGTGGCCGAGTGGTCGAAGGCGACGGTCTTGAAAACCGTAGCGCGAAAGCGCCGGGGGTTCGAATCCCTCCTCCTCCTCTTCGAGACGGGCGCGGCGGCGATTTGGCGATTGCCGTCCGCCGAAAGGCCGGCGCGACGATTGCCCCGATCGCGCGGCCGGCGCTGTTCTTTTGCGCGACCCGAACGATCGCCCTCATCCGGCGCGTGCGGCGGCTGGCGGCGGGCCCGCCGGTCGACTTTGACGGCCAAAATTGACAGCTATCCAGGAGATTCCGGCATTCATATTATCCACGCCGCCGAACGGCTGTTTCCGTCCTGAAGCCGCAGGGGTGTCCCGAGATGAACCGCGCTTTTCTGATCGCGTCGTTGGCCGTGGTGTTGGCGGCGTCGGCTGGGGCCTGCCAGGGGCCCGACGAGTACTTCCGCTCGCCCGGACAGGTCGGCGACACCGGCGGTGACATCGGCCCCGGCGGCTCACCCTCGTCCTCGACGGGCGGTTCCAGTCCGGGCAGTGGTGGGCGCGCGACGGGCGCCGGCGGCGTCATCGCCACCGGCGGCTTCACCGGCACCGGCGGCCGCTTCTTCACGGGCGCGGCGGGCGCGCACGGGGCGGGCGGCACGGTCGGAACGGGCGGAGTTCACGTCACCGGCGCCGGCGGCAGCAGCGGCTTCGCGGGCCACTCGGGCACCGGCGGATTCACCGGCGCGGGCGGCCGACCCAACTTCACGGGCGCCGCGGGACGGACCGGCACCAGCGCGACGGGCGGGCGATTCGGGACCACCGGGGTCGCGGGACGGACGGGCGCCGCCGGCGCGCACGGCGGCGGCGGCGCGGGCGGCGCGGCCAACTGCCTGCAGGCCATTCAGCAGATGGACTACACGTATCCGGGGGCGGCCCCGTGCAGCATGTGCAAGGACAACACGGCGGACATCTCGACGAAGTGCACGTCGATGATCGACTGCATGGCGAAGAGCTATCCCTGCACCGGCAACTGCGAGACCAACTGCCTCAACACGGCCGGGGGCAGCGGCGTGCTCGCGGCGTGCGTCGACGCGTTGGTCGGCGCGGCTTGCCCGTAGTGCCGAGGGGCAGGGCGCGCCGCGGGGTGCGCCGGGTCGCGCCGGCGGGCGCGTCGACGCCGGCCTCGCCGCTTGCTCCCAGGGCCAGTCCGCGCCGCAGGTGACGGGGGCCCCCGGGGCAGACGACCGGCGGCGCGACCGCCGCACGAGACCATGTTCCAGCCCCTCGGCGCCGGACAGACCGGCCGGACAGTGCACGACGCAGATCGCGCTCGCCGGGCAGCTGGTGTGGAACGGCGAGGCGGTGCAGGTGTCGGCGCACGCGCCGTGGCTGTCCTTGGCGCACGCGCCGTGGCTGTCCTTGGCGCACGTGCCGTGGCTGTCCTTGGCGCACGTGCCGTGGCTGTCCTTGGCGCACGTGCCGTGGCTGTCCTTGGCGCACGTGCCGTGGCCGTCCTTGGCGCACGCGCCGTGGCTGTCCTCGGCCGGCACAGGTGCCGTGGCTGTCCTCGGGGCACGTGCCGTGGCTGTCCTCGGGGCACGTGCCGTGGCTGTCCTTGGCGCACGTGCGGTGGTTGTCCTCAGCGTACGTGCAGTGGCCGTCGGCGCAGCCGCCGTTGCAGGTGGTGTGCGGGTTGCAGATCAGGTCTGGCAGGGGGCGCGCCAGGCGAAGCTGCAATGACCGCCGCTGCCGCAGGTAGAAGTCCCGTTGGCGCGGACCGCCTGGCCGGTCGGTCGTCGCCGTCAGAAGCGGCGTGACAGGGGGGCCGCTGCGACCCAGCTCGCAGCGCGCGCCGGGGGAGGAGCCGCATCCGCGTCGTCACAACCGCCGGACCCGCCGCGGCCGGCGGCCGCGACCGAGCAGAACGTGCCGCGGATGCCGATCAGTCGGAATAACCGAACGAAGCGATCGTGAACTGGCAAGGATAGCCGTCGCTGTTGTAGCAACTCACCGCCAGGTCGTAGGTGCCCGCGGGCAGCGAACCGGTGTTGCCCGACAGGGTGCCGTACCAGCTCGTGGATCCGATCGAGCCGAACCCGCTCGACCCGTCGCAGGCGGCGTCCGCGGAGACGACCGAGGCGTCCATGTCGTCGTATCGAACGTCGGTGATGTCGAAGAAGACCTCAGCGCCGTCGGGAATCTGCGCGCCGTACTGAACGCAGTCGGGGCTGCCGACCGCGACGCTGGCCGGCACGTTCACGGCCCAATCGACCTCGTGGCGGCTGCTGCCGCCGCAGCCGATCAGACCCACGAGGAGCACAGCACCGAGCCACATCCGATTCATGTCCACCTCCGATACTCGACAGTGTAGTGACCGCGCCGCGGAGAGGGAGGGATTCGAACCCTCGATACAGCTTTTGGGCCGTATAACGGTTTAGCAAACCGCCGCCTTCGGCCTCTCGGCCACCTCTCCAGGTGCCGTACGAGACGGCAGGGGCAACATAGAGGAACAGCGGCGAGCGCGCAAGTCGCCTCCGCGCATGATGATGCTTGACGTCCGCCGACGCGCGCGGCATACGTGTCGTCCAAAACACGCGGCTGTAGCTCATCTGGATAGAGCACCGGCCTACGAAGCCGGGGGTAGCAAGTTCGAATCTTGCCAGCCGCACCGACCGCGCGATTCACGCCGATTTCGGGCTGCGAGCGATGCGCCACAACAGGGCGGCCATGGCGGCGAACACGGCCAGTCCCAGGATCTGGTATCCGCCGCGGCCGAGCGCGCGGGTCAGCGCCCCTTCGACGGACAGCCGCTCCACCGCGCGTGCGCCGCTGTCGGTCACGGTGAGCAGCGCCACCGCCACGCCGGCCACGGCGCCGCCGGCGACCAGGCCGGTCGCGAACAGGTTCCCCGGGCCGAGCTCGGCGTCCGGGCCGCCGACGGCCTCGCCCCGGCGCCGGGCGGCCCGATCCGCCAGCGCCCGGACCAGGCCACCGACGAACACCGGCGAGGTCGTCGACAGCGGCAGGTAAGCGCCCACGGCGAACGACAGCGAGCCGACGCCGCACAGTTCGACGGTCGCGGCCAGCGCGACGCCCACCATCACGAACTGCCAGTCCAGGTTGAACGCCAGCAGCCCCCGGATCAGCGTCGCCATCAACGTGGCCTGGGGCGCCGGATAAAGGTCGGAGCCGATCAGGTGCTGCGGCGGCCGATCGAGGATCCGGATGGTCAGACCGACGACGACCGTGGCGGTGATGACGCCGATGATGAGGCCGATCTGCTGCGCGCGCGGCGTGGCGCCGACCAGGAACCCGGTCTTGAGGTCCTGCGAGGTCGCGCCGGCGTTGGCGGCGGCGATGCAGACGATCGCCCCCACGCAGAGCGCCATCGGCTGGTAAAGATCCCCGGTCCAGCGCAGGCCGACGAAGACCAGGCAGGTCGCCATCAGCGTCGCGATGGTCATCCCCGAGATCGGATTCGACGACGAGCCGATGAGCCCCACGATGCGGCTGGCGACCGTCACGAAGAAGAACCCGAAGATGACGATCAAGAGGCCCAGCAACAGCTTGCTGGCGATGCCGGGGCCGGGGACGAACGGCAGCAGCGCCATCACGACGATCAGCACGGCGGACCCGACCAGCACGAAGGTGATCGGCAGGTCGCGCTCGGTTCGCGCGGCGCCGGCCCGATCGCGGCGGCGCAGCGCCGCCAGGCTCTCCTTGAACGACGAGGCGATGGTCGGCAGCGTGCGCAGGAGCGTGATGAAGCCGCCGGCCGCCACCGCGCCCGCGCCGATCTGGCGGACGTAGGCGCGGTACACGGCGGCGGCGCTGTCGGCGAAGGCGTGCGTGGCCGGGTTCCAGCCGCCCGGGCCGCCGGCGGTGGCCAGGCTGGGCAGGTAGCCGAGCTTCACCAGCTGGGCGGCGATCGCGTCGGGCGGCGCCACCACGGTCAAGAGCGGGATGAACCCCAGCCAGGCCAGCACGCCGCCCGCCACCAGCACGCCGGCGATCTGCGGGCCGATGATGTACCCGACGCCCAGGTACTCGGGCGTGATGTCGCCGCTCATCACCGCTGCCGGCAGGTACCGGTTGGTGGCCCGGATGACGAGGGCCGGCGTCTCCGCGACCAGCCGGATCACCTTCTGCAACATCGCGTAGAGGAACGCGACGCCCAGGCCCTGGTAGGCGGTGCGCGCCAGGTCGCCGCCGCGCTCGCCGGCGATCAGCACCGACGCGCAGGCGGTCCCCTCGGGATAGGGGAGGCGGGCGTGCTCCTTGACGATCAGCGACCGCCGCAGCGGGATCATCATCAGCACGCCCAAGAGGCCGCCGATCATCGCCAGCGCCAGGATGGTCCAGTACGAAAAATACGGCTCGCCCACGCTGGCGCCCGTGACCGGCGAGCGGCTGAGGAACAGGAACCCCGGCAGCGTGAACACCACGCCCGCGGCGATCGACTCGCCCGCCGAGCCGATGGTCTGCACGATGTTGTTCTCGAGGATGGTCGAAGAGCCGAGGCGCTTGAACAGCGAGATGGCGAGGACGGCGATGGGGATCGACGCCGACACGGTCAGGCCGGCCTTCAGCGCCAGGTAGACCGTCGCCGCGCCGAAGATCACCCCGAACACCATCCCCAGCGCGATGGCGCGCGGGGTCAGCTCGCGCATCCGGGCTTCGGCCGGAACGTAGGGCGGGGGGGCCTCGGAGGCGGGCGCGGCGGCCTCCGGCTCGACGGTCACAACAGGTCCCCCCAGCGGCAGAGCCTGATGGCGCGCTGGCCGACCGCGCGCCGGACCTTCTCGGACGTCAGCGACGTCAGCTCGCCCTTGCGGTTGTAGCGGCCCGGCTCCTCGACGCGCGGTCCGTCCGGGGCGTCCTCGCCGGGATGGCAGATGAGCTCGTGGGGACCGGGGCCGAGGCGGCCGAGGATCTCGAGGATGCGGATCTCGTCCAGGTGGCCGGCCTCGACGTATCCCCAGCTCTGCGGGCCATGGCGCCGCGCCCCCAGCTGGCGGCGGGTCAACCAGGCCAGCCCCGTCAAGAGGCCGGCCTCGAGGCCGCGGCGCGGCTCGGTCATCCAGGCCAGGGTGGGGCGTTCGACCGCGCTGCGGATGCCGCCGACGCCGTGCCGTTGCGCCACCGCTTCGACGGCCCGCCCGATCACCGGCAGGAAGCCCAGGTGGTGGTGTGTGTCCAGGTGGTCGACGGCGATCCCGGCGTCTCGGATGCGGGCCACCTGGGCATCCAGCTCGCGCTGGACCTCCTCGGCCGGGACGCGCCCGCGGATCCAGGCCGCGATGAGCTCCTGCCCGCGGGCGTGGAACCGGCCGTCCGGCGTGACCAGCGACGGGACGCGCTCGGGCGGCGACACCGGCGCGCCGCCGGTCAGCGCCAGGTGAACGCCCACGCCCAGGGCCGGAACCTCGGCCAGCATCGCGCGCGCCCCGTCGAGATCGGCGACATTTCCAAGCAGCGAGGTGCTGGTCACGATCCCGTCGCGGTGGGCCCGCACGATCCCGCGCGAGATGGCCGGCGTCAGCCCGAAGTCGTCGGCGTTGACCACCAGGCGAATGTCGGGCGCGGCCATCGCCGCATGAATACTACGCCGCGGATCTGACGGGAACCCCGAGAGGGTTTGATTGACCCACCCTGGCAATGGTGATATTCCCTGTTCAATTGTGGCTAAGCGCATCCTGATCGCCGACGACAGCGTGACGATCCAGAAGGCCTTCGCCATGACGTTCGTGGGCGAGGACGTCACCGTGACCGCCGCGCGTTCGGCCGACGAGGCGTTTGCGCTGGCTCAAAAGGCGCGGCCGGATTTGATCATCGCCGACGCGGTCATGCCCGGGCGCACCGGCTATGACCTCTGCGCGCAGGTCCGGGCCGACGCCGCCCTGCGGGGCGTCCCGGTCTACATCCTGGCGTCGGGCCAGCAGCCCTACGACGAGGCCCGCGGCAACAAGGCCGGCGCCGACGGCCACCTGACCAAGCCGTGGGACACGACGGCCTTCCTTCAGCAGGTGACCGCCATCGGCAGCGCCTCGCCGCGCCGGACGACCGCGTCCTCGATGCCGGTCGCGCCGCCGGTGCCGCCGCCCGCGACCGCGATGGACGACGGCGACTACGGCGAGATCAGCATCGAGGGGGCAGGGGGCGCGTCCACGCCGCCGCCGGTCATGACCGCCGCGACGCCGGCCCCGGCGCCCGCTTCGATTCCGCGCTTGCCGACCCCGCCCATGCCGGCGGCTCCGCTGACCATGCCGCCCGGGATGCGCCCGTCGCTGATCCCGGGCATGCGTCCCGGCGCCGCCCCCGCGGCCGCGCGCCCGGGCAGCGCGCCCATGCGTCCGGTGGCGCCAGCCGCCACGCCGGCTCCACCGCGTCCGACCGTCCCGCCGGCCGCCGGCCGGACGATGATTGGCCTGCCGGCCGCCGGGGCGCCGATCCCGGGCGCGACCCGGCCACCCGGGACCGGCACCGCCCCGATGGCGCCCATCTCGCACGCCATGCGAGCGCCCTTCGCGCCCGCGCCGCCGCCCGCCGCGGCTCCGGTGGTTCCGTTCGTGCCGCCGTCGCCGCCGCCGCGGCCGCGCAGCCTGACGCCCACGCCGGCCCCGGCGCCTCGGGCGCGCGTCGCCACGCCGACCCCGGCTCCGCTCGCCCCCAGGGCGCCATCCCCGCCGCCGGCGGCCCAGCCGGCGCTGGCTCACGCCCCGGTTGCACACTCGCCGCTGGCGCAGTCAATCGATCAGAAGCTGGCCGCGATCAGCGCCAGGGGTCCCGAGTACGAAGCCATCGCCAAGCTGTCGCGGGAAGTGATCGAGCAGGTGGTCTGGGAGGTCGTCCCGGAGCTCGCCGAGGCCCTCATCCGCGAGCACCTTCAGAAGAACGGCCGGATCTAGTCAGATCCCGTCAACCGTGACCCCGGCCGCGATCCGGGGCGGCGTCGGACCGCCGCGGGCCGGCTACGTCGTCTCTTCGTTTCCGGCGTAGATCACCAGGCAGGTGACGTTGTCGTCGCCGCCGCGCTCGTTCGCGAGGTCGACGAAGACCTTGGCGACGTCCCGGTAAAAATGGCCGGTCAGCACCTGCGCCAGCTCGTCGATGGTCAGGTAGTTCGACAGCCCGTCCGAGCAGAGCACGAAGCAGTCGCCCGCCTGCACCGCGATGCCGGCCAGGTCGGGCTCGACGCTGGGCTCGAACCCGACGGAGCGCGTGATGATGTTGCGGAAGCGCGACTCCTTCGCCTCCTCGGGTGAAATGAGCCCGGCCCGCACCTGCTCTTGAATCCAGGAGTGATCCTCGGTGAGCTGGCGCGCGCGGCCGTCGCGGTAAAGGTAGGCGCGTGAATCGCCCACGTGGCCGAGGTGCACGTAGCCGTCCGAGAACATCAGCGCCGTCAGCGTGGTCCCCATGCCGGCCAGCTCGGGGTTGGCCATGGCGGTCTCGTAGATGTGCCGATCGGCCTCCACCACCGCCCGCCGCAAGAGGGCGTTGAGCGGGTGCGCCGCGCCCGACGTGAGGTGCTCGGGCGGCCGCAGCAGCCCCGCCTTGTTCATGTCGCTGATCTCGCGCTCGAGGATCTCGACCGCCATCCGGCTGGCCCGTTCGCCGCCCAGGTGCCCGCCCATCCCGTCCGCCACGGCGTAAAGGCGCAGGTCGTTGTTGCACAAAAAGCTGTCTTCGTTGTGGGTGCGCTTGCGGCCGACGTCGGAGGCGCCCCAGCCGACGATCCGCATCAGGGCTTCACCGCCGGAGCCGCGGGAGCGGCGCCGCCGGCCGGCGCCGGCGCGGTGGCCGCCACGATGAAGTCGGCGCGGGACGCGCCCGCCCCGGCGCCCACCGCTTCGAGACGGCCGGCCTCGACTCCCTTTTCGACCAGGAAGGCGCGCAGCGCGTCCGCGCGCCGCTGAGTCTCGCTCTTCGGGACACCCTCGGCCTGCACCTCGATCCTCAACTTGGTGATCTCCGGGTGCCCCTTCAAGACCAGCGCCACGTCATTGACGTATTTGGCCGAGGCTTCGCGCACCGCCAGCTTGCCGCCGTGGCTGACGAAGCCGATCTTTTCATCGACCTCGATCCGCCCCTGGCCGAGGCGCACCACCTCCGGGCCGGGATCCGGACAGCCGTCGTCGTCCTTGATGCCGTTCAGCGTCTCCGGCTGGGTGGGGCACTTGTCGGTGGCGTCGGGGATGCCGTCCTTGTCGTTGTCCGGATCGGGGCAGCCGTCCTCGTCCTGGAAGCCGTCCGCGTCCTCGGCGGCGTTCGGGCAGTTGTCGAAATTGTCCGGGATGCCGTCGGCGTCATTGTCGGGATCGGGGCAGCCGTCGGCGTCCTCGAACCCGTCCTTGTCCTCCGGCTCGTCGGGGCACTTGTCCACCGCGTCCGGGACGCCGTCGCCGTCGCTGTCCTCGCTGCTCGACGGGCAGCCGTCGTTGGGGCGCTTGCCCTTGTGGTCCTCGGCCGCGTTGGGGCAGGCGTCGTTGAGGTCGGGGATGCCGTCCTTGTCGTTGTCGGGATCGGGGCAGCCATCCGCGTCCTGGAAGTCGTCGACGTCCTCGGGCGCGTTCGGGCACTTGTCGGTCGCGTCGGGGACGCCGTCGGCGTCGTTGTCGGGATCGGGACAGCCGTCGGCGTCCTGGAAGCCGTCGCGGTCCTCGGGCTGGTCGGGGCACTTGTCGCTGACGTCGTAGACGCCGTCGTGGTCGCGGTCGCGGAAATCGGGGTTGAAGCCGACCATCGCGAAACCCCGGAAGTCGGGCGCCCCGACGCCGTTGCCGAGACCCCGCCCCACGCCGGCCGTCACCGACCACATGCCGCTCAGCGAGCGGCGCCCGGCCAGATCGATCTCGAACGGGTTGACGTCGTTGTAGAAGCTGGCGAACTGGTTGAGGCCGCTGCGCCCGAACGCCTCCAAGATGACGCCGGTGCGGGCGTTGACGGCGAAGTTGGCCGCCGCGCCGTAGAGCAGCTGGGGGCCCAGCTCGGTCGCGAAGCTGTGCGAGGTCTCGCGGATCAAAAGGCCCAGGTTGGCGCCCAGCGTGAACGGGCCCAAATCCGCGGTGCCGATGGCGCGGATGCGGCCGGTCACCGTCTTGTCGCCCAGGTAATCCAGCGAGCCGCCGTGTCCGGAGGGCAGCGTGAGCCCCGCCGAGATGGCGACGTCGTACTGGTCGTCGGGCCCGAGGGTGGCGATGTGCGCCTTGCCCTCGACGCGGATGTCGCCGATGCCCGACTCGCGCAGGTGCAGGTGGGCGGGCATGCCCATCGCGTCGACCTGGTCCCCGTCCAGGAACAGCGTGAACGGCACGCCGATCCCGATCTGGTATCGGTTGAAGAGGCCGATGGCGGCGTCCAGTTCGGTCGTGAGCTGGTCGTCGATGACGTGCGTCGCGCCGGGCGACTGCCCCGTCGTGTACACGGTGTACGGGCGCTGCTGGTAGTTCAGCTCCAGCCCGAAGCTCAGCCGTTTGTGATCCGGGACCTGCGCCCCTTCGACCGTCAGGAAGTTCTGCGGGCCGATGGCCGGCTGGAACAGCTGGGGGTCGATGCTGGTGTCGCGCGGCGCGATGTTTTGCGCGCGGGCAGCGCCCGGCAAGACAATGGACAGAGTCAGCAGCGAGGACAACGTCGCCGCGAGACGCGCGCGCGGCCTATTCGGTGAGATCATTCACGAGGTTCCGAGACGATGAATTGGCCGGCGGGCAGGCGTGCGCTCAGCATATCGCCGAACGCGTTCCGAAGTCTATTGAACACCCGCAGGCACTCGCGGCGCCGGCGCGGCGCCCGCCGGATCGACGTTGATCGCGAACCGCCGCACGCCCGCCCGGCGAACGACGTCGATGAGGTGAACGACCGCGCCGTGGGGGACGGCCCGGTCGGCCGCGATCACCGCCTGCAGCGCCGGGTCGTGCGGCAGCGCGCCCGCCACGTACCGCCCCAGCGCCTCGTCGCTGGACGGAGCGCCGTTCAGGAACAGCGCCCCGTGCGCGGTCAGCGTCAAGGTCAGCGCGGTCCGCTGCTGCTGGCCGCCGGTCCCGGCCTTGGGCAGGTCGACTTTGATCGACGGGCTCACGATGTAAGAGGCCGTGACCATGAAGACGATCAGCAGCACCAGCGTGATGTCGACCAGCGGCGTGACGTTGATGCCGGCGATGATCGGCGCCCCCTCGCCCTCGCCCGCGAAATAATCGGCGCGCGGCATCGTCACACGCGCGGGGCGGCGGGGGCCGCCGCCGACAGCACCAGGTGGGCGATCCCGTCGACCCGCCCCAGCGCTTTGCGCACCCGGCCCTGGAAGAAGTTGTAGGCCACCACCGCCGGGATGGCGACCATCAGGCCCACCGCGGTGGCCACCAGCGCCTCGGAGATGCCGGACATGACCGCGCTGGCGCCGCCCGTCTGGTTGCGCGACAGGTCGGCGAAGGCCTTGATGATGCCGAGGACGGTGCCGAACAGGCCGATGAAGGGGGCGTTGTTCCCCAGCGTCCCCAGCACGCCCAGGTTCCGTTCCAGCTCCACCCGCACCCGGGCCTTGGCGCTGGCCATCGTCTCGGCGATGACGTCGCCGCCGCGGTCGAACACCGCGACGCCGGCGGCGGCCACGGCGGCGGCCGGGCCGCGCCGGCCGGCCAGGAGAGCGCGCGCGCCGGGCAGGTCGCGCTCGCGCAGGCGGCCCACCAACTCGCGCCCCAGCACTTCGACGTCGGCGGCCGCGCCGCGCAAGGAGAGGCCGCGTTCCACCATGACCGTCACCGACAGGACCGACAGCCCGACCAGCAGCCACAGGACCCACTCGGACCCCAGCAGCGTGAATCCCAGGATTCGTTGTGTCAGGTGCATGGCCCGCGCGGCGGGCTGACGGTATCACACCGGTGGCGCGACGATCGCGTCGACCAGCACGGTGGCGTAGGCCCCGGCCGGCAGCGAAAACGTCAACCGCGGCTCCCCGCCGGGCTGCAGGGCCAGGTCGCGCGCCCGGACGATCACCGGCCGCCGGGCGCCCGGCAGCTCGCGGCCGGCGCGCGCGAAGTCCTCGCGCGTGGCGCCGACGGCGGCGATGGCTTCGTCCTCCAGCGCGGCGGCCTCGGAGCCGGGCGGGGGCTCGATCTCGCGGCCGCCGGGCAGGGGGCCGGTCGGGACCACCTCGCCCCGGTCCACCCGGGCCTGGTCGACCGTCCGGTCGGTCGTGACGAACAGGCCGCCGCTGTCGGTCTTCTGCAGCACGTCGCCCTCACGCAGGCGGCCAAGCGGCCCGCCCGCGGCGCGCAGGGCCAGGGCGCCGTTGAAGACCGCCGACTGCAGCGCCGAGAGCAGCAGCCGGCGCCGCCGGCGGTCCCGCTC
>JAICYS010000426.1 GCA_025934105.1 Myxococcota bacterium
AGGGACTCGAACCCCGACTACCTGATCCAGAGTCAGGCGTCCTACCATTAGACGACCCCGCAAAGGCGTCCGGAGGATACCAGAGGGGTATTTCGGCGCCCGTTGCTGCGGGCTTGAGCGATCAGAGCCGGAACGAGGGCAAAAGGCGCTTCTCGGACTCGCCCTCGATCGTCGCCTCGATGTCGAGATAGTCCTCCAGGCCCGAGCCTCGCAGCTTGGAGCGGAGCAGGTTGTCGACCTGGTAGAGGCCGGCCGAGTTGTTCATCTCGATCGCGATCAGCACCTTGCCCTGGCCGCCGCGGATGTGCACGCCCTCGATCGCCGCCGCCGACAGCGCGTGGATCGAGACGCGGCCGGACTCGAACGGGATGCGCGAGCGGCCCTTGGCCATGTCCAGGGCGTCGGCGACCCGCACCACGCCCGCCTCGATCGAGAGCGGCTGGCCGTCCGAGCGGTGCGAGATGATCGCCTGCAGCACCTCGGCCTGGATGATCGTCGCCTCCGGCTCGTCATAGAGGCCCTCGAGGAGCTTCGGCAGCCGGTCGGCCGCCAGGAAGAGGCTCATCTCCTCGTGGCCGTGGCGGTGGATCGCCATCCCCAGGCAATGGGTGAGGCAGCCGAGCACGACGACGACCTCCGCGTCCTCCTGGCCCATCCCGTAGTCCGTCACCATTCCCGGCTCGACGCCGGCCCGCCGCAGCTCGCGGAGGAGCTTCAGGCCGATGTTGGTGACGATCTGGATGTGCACCCAGGAGTGGTCGTTGATCTGGAGGCGGGTGACGGCGTTCACGTTGGCGGCGTGCCACAGCGCCTTCAGCGACGTGTCCTGGTTGGCCCGGTCGACGATGTCCCGCAGCGTGCGGTTGCCGCGCGCGGGCAGCGTGATCCGCATGTCGCGGACGGCCTCCTGGGGCGTCATGCGGGCGCCGCGCTCGGCGCGGACGCTGATCGGCCTGCCCGCCTCGGGCTCGGCGCCGGCGGGGACCTCCTCCGGTTCGGGTGTTGTGTCGTCCTCGGCGCTCACGCCGGTCACCCTAGACGATGAGCGGGTCGCGCCAGGAGGGGCCCGTGGGGGAACCCTGGGTTCCCCACGCGCGCTAGCGGTGCAGCGGCATGACGCGCCAGCCGAAGGCGAAGGCGTCGTGGTACCAGCCGGCACCGGCGCCCATGTAGTCGATCGTGACGCCGTCGCCGGAGCCGTGGCTGTTGATCGTCCAGCCGTTCCCGAGGTAGATGCCGGTGTGGTAGACGGTCGCCCACGCGGTATGGACGCCGTTGGGGGCCGAGCTCCAGAACAGGATGTCGCCGGGGTGCAGGCCGGCCCGCGGGATCCGCCTCGAGACCTCGAGCGCCCGGGCCATCTGGTACGTCGAGCGCAGGCTCCCGATCGCCTTCGCGCCGCTCCAGGTCGTGCCCGGCACCCGGTAGGTGTGCAGCTTCATGACCCACCAGACGAATCCGGAGCAGTCGAAGCCGCCCGCGACGGGCGACCCGAGCGGCGACTGGGGCCTCGGCGATGTCCCGCCCCAGACGTACGGCGCGCCGGCGTAGCGGAGCGCGAAGCCGAGCACCGCGCGCCGCAGCGGCAGCCAGTTCGGGATGGCGTTCACGACGCCGGTCTTCGACTCCGCGTACGACACGGCCCAGGGCGAGAGGTGGCCGAGCTGGTAGGCCTCGGCGGCCAGGTCGGCGCGCAGCAGGTCGTCGTTGGGCATGAGCTCCCACCGGTCGGAGCCGTCGGGTGCGTTCACGCGCGCGCCGACGGCGCGCACCATCTGCTCGACGCCGAACCCGGCCGGGAGCGCCGGACGCCAGCCGCTCGACGTGTGCAGCTTGCTGAGCGCCTTCGCGGTCGGCAGCAGCCCGAGGATCTGCACGGCGCCGTGGTCGAACTGGCGCTGGGTGATCACCTGCGAGGGGCCGGTGCCGGCGCCGATCCAGCCGGCGGCGACCGCCTGGGAGTAGGGATCGGCGGCGACCGGCGTGTGGCCGGCGCTGACCTTCCGGTTCAGCTCGGCCAGCACGCGCGCGGCGGTCGAGCGGCTGACGGTGTGGCCGACGCCGAAGCTCGTCGCGGTGCGCGGCTTCATCCAGCCGCTCGCGACCGCCCAGTCGACGCCCGTCCGGGCCCAGAAGCCCGCCGGCACGTCGTTGAAGTGCTGCTTGGCGGCGGCACCGCTCGCGCCCGGGAACGCAAGGGCGGCGGCGACGGCCGCGCCGACAGCTGGAAGGACCCCCCTCATCAGGGGCCTTATCGGCCGCTCCGCCGCCGACTTTAGGCGACGGCCTCCACCCAGTCGTCGTAGAGGGCGAAGTAGCGGCCGCGGCGCTCGATCAGCTGGCGGTGCGTGCCCGCCTCGATGACGCGCCCGTGCTCGAGGACGACGATGACGTCCGCGCGCCGGATCGTGCTCAGCCGGTGGGCGACGACGAACGCCGTGCGTCCCCGCAGGAGCGTCTCGAGCGCCTCCTCGATCCGGGCCTCGGTGGGGATGTCGACGCTCGAAGTGGCCTCGTCCAGGATCAGGATGCGGGGGTCGGCGAGCAGCGCGCGGGCGAACGCGACCAGCTGGCGCTGGCCGATCGAGAGGCTGGCGCCGCGCTCCTGGATCTCGGTGTCGTAGCCGTCCGGGAGCGCCCGGATGAACGCGTCCGCGCCGACCGCCTCCGCGGCGGCCACGACCT
>JAICYS010000223.1 GCA_025934105.1 Myxococcota bacterium
TCGCGCTCCCCGGGGAACGGGAGCGGCCCTGCCTGTCACGGAAGGTGGCCGGTCGACTGAACGCTTTTAGCGGCCCATGGCGAAAGTCGGACGTGGAGACTTTCGCCACGCGCTGTTAGCGGGGGCTGCTCGCGGCGCTGGGGACGGCGCCGCGGTCCGCGGTGGGGATGGCCTCCGCGGCGGCCCGCGGGTTGGCCGGTCATTCGTGAACCCCCCTCGGCGGCCGACGCCCAGGGCGGGCGAGGACCGCGAAGGTCGCGAGCGCCGGCTGCAACGAGGGGTGGACCGGGCGACCGCCGATTGGTGTTCGAGGTTCCGCTGCCGGGGGCCGGCCTCGTCGCGGCCTACCGGGACTTCACGCGGGATGCTTCGGGGTCGCCGCCGGCCTTCGCCGGGCCACCGAGCAGTGCTCGCAGCGCAGCGGCGTCGGCGCCCTCGACGACGAGGGTCTTGCGGCGGCCGCGCTCGCCGTGCGCGATCCTGACCGCCGACCGGCGCACGCCCAGGGCCTGGGCGACGGCGTCGATGACCGCCGCGTTGGCTTCGCCGTCGACGGGCGGCGCCGTGACCGCCACGCGGAGCCGGTCGCCCACCATCGGGCCGACCGACGTGCGCGATGAGCGGGGCACGACCAGCAGGTCGAGACGCAGCATGCCCGCGATGGTACCCGCGCCCGTTCCGGGCCGGCCAGTCCGATGGCGCCGCTCGGGCGTTCGGCCGCCGGCGGCGCCCTTTTCGGCCGGCCGGTGCGGTCTTCCTGACAGCCGGAACGTGACGGCAGGCGAGCGCCGCGCGGAGGCCGCCGCCGGCCCGGCGCCCGCACCCGAGGCGCCCGTGATGAGCTCGTCGCGAAACGACTTCGAGATCAGCCGGATCGCGGCCGCGGCAATGACAACATGGCAGCGCCGATTCGCTCCTGCCAGAAGGCCCGTTCGTCAGGGCGATGGGTCACCATGAGGACCGTGGCCTTGGTCTGATTGCAGAGCGAGTCGACGAGGTCGAGCGCTCGGGCGCGGTTGTCCGGGTCCAGCCCCGACGTGGGTTCGTCCATCACGACCAGCGGCGGCACCTTGATCGCGGCCCGCGCGATCAACACCAGACGCTGCTGCCCGAACGAGAGCTCGCGAAAAGCGGTGGTGGGGGCCAGGCCCAACTCCAGCCAGTCCAGCCAGGCGCGGGCGCGCGCCCGATGGCTGGGCTCCGGCTGCTGATAGACGCCGATGCTGTCGTAAAGGCCGCTCAGCAGCACCTCCTCGACGCTGCCGCCGACGCGGTAATCGCGATGCAGGCGCGCCGACACCAGCCCGACCTTCTTCTTGATCTCCCAGACGGTCTCGCCGCTGCCCCGGCGCCGCCCGAACAGGTGCAGCTCGTTGCTGTAGCCCTGAGGATGGTCGCCCGTGATCATCTCCAGCAAGGTGGTCTTCCCCGACCCGTTGGGCCCCTCGATGAGCGTGTGCCCACCCGGCCAGACGGTGAAGTCCAGGCCGTCGAACACCACCTGGTCGCCATAGGCGACGCGCCCGCCCACCAGTCGCACCAGCGGCACGGAGGGATCCGGCGCCTCGTACCAGCTGCCGGTCTCGACGGGCGGCGCTGGCCGGCGCCGCCCGCCGCCCGGCCCGCGGTCCAGATAGGCCTGCGCCGTGCCGCGGAAGATGGTCCGGCGCTCGGCGATGGCGACCACCTCGCGCACCGATTCGGGCGCGAACGGCAGGGCGCCGCTCTCGAAGGCTCCCGCCACCACCACCGGCAGCCGTTCGGCGGCCGCCAGGATGGCGCGAGCCAGCTCTGCCCGCGCCGCGTGATCGAGGCCGTCGAACGGATCGTCCAGGACCAGCAGCGACGGCGCGCGCAGGACGGCCCGCAGCAGCAGCGCCTTGCGCGCCTCGCCGGTCGACAGCCGCCGATACCCGCGCGCCCACAGCGGCTCCAGGCGGAACGCCGCGAACAGGGGATGCCGGCGGCCGGCCTCGCCCAGGAGCTCGCCCACCGTGCTGCTGGTGTCGGCTCCCTGCTTGAAGTTGCCGTCGTCGGCCGCGAGCTGCGCTACATACACCCCCTGCTCCGATCCGGCCGACACGCGCGGCGCGCCCGCCCCGCGCGCGGCCCGCGCGCGCGCGACGGTGGACTTCCCCGAGCCGTTGGGCCCGGTGACCAGTGTCAAACCGGGCCCGGCCGGGATGAGATCGGCGAGGCTCTCGTCAGCCACCGACCGCAATCTGCTTCATCGCGGTCATGTGCCCGCGCAGCGTGGCGCCGACCTTCTCGATGGGGTGGTTCTCGATGGCCTGATTGACGGCCAGCAGCCGCCGGTTGTCGACCTGCTGGACCCCCGGCGCGAACGGCTTGCCGATCACGTCGGCCGGCTGCTTCGCCATGAACTCTTTCAGCAACGGCACCGCCGCGTGGCTGAACAGGTAGCAGCCGTACTCGGCCGTGTCGCTGATGACCTTGTTCATCTCGTACAGCTTCTTGCGCGAGATCAGGTTGGCGATGAGCGGCACCTCGTGGAGCGACTCGTAGTAGGCGGATTCGGGCTTCATCCCCACTTCGACCATGCACTCGAACGCCAGCTCGACGCCGGCCTTCACCATCGCGACCATCAGCACCGCGTTGTCGAAGTACTCCTGCTCGGTGATCTTGGCCGACCCGGCCGGCGTCTGCTCGAAGGCGGTGTCGTTGGTGGCCGCGCGCCAGCCGAGCAAATTCGGATCGCCGGCGTCCCAGTCCTTCATCATCGAGGTGCTGAACGCGCCGGTGATGATGTCGTCCTGGTGCTTCTTGAACAGCGGGCGCAGGATGCCGCGCAGCTCGTCGGCCAGCTCGACGGCCTTGACCTTGGCCGGGTTGCCGAGGCGGTCCAGCATCAACGTGAGGCCGCCCTGCTTGAGCGCCTCGGTGATGGTCTCCCACCCGTACTGGACCAGCTTGCTGGCGTAGCCTCGGTCGACGCCCAGCGCGACCATCCGGTCGAAGCAGAGGATCGATCCGGTCTGCAGCATCCCGCACAGGATGGTCTGCTCGCCCATGAGGTCGCTCTTCACTTCGGCGACGAAGCTGGATTCGAGCACACCGGCCCGGTCGCCGCCGGTCGCCGCCGCGTAGGCCTTGGCGATCTCCAGCCCGTCCCCGTTGGGGTCGTTTTCCCGGTGGACGGCGATGAGCGTGGGCACGCCGAAGCCGCGCTTGTACTCCTCGCGCACCTCGGTGCCAGGGCACTTGGGCGCCACCATGACGACGGTCAGGTCCTTGCGGATCTGCTGGCCCTCCTCGACGATGTTGAAGCCATGGCTGTAGGCCAGGCAGGCGCCCTTCTTCATGAGCGGCATGACCTTCTGCACGACGTCGGCGTGCTGCTTGTCGGGCGCGAGGTTGCAGACCAGGTCGGCGGTCGGGATCAGCTCTTCGTACGTGCCGACCTTGAAGCCGTTGCCGGTGGCGTTGGTGTAGCTGACGCGCTTTTGCGCGATGGCATCGGGGCGCAGCGCATAGCTGACGTCCAGGCCCGAGTCGCGCATGTTGAGCCCCTGGTTGAGACCCTGCGCGCCGCACCCGACGATGACCACCTTCTTGCCGCGCAGCTTTTCGACGCCGTTGAACTCGGCGCGGTCCATGAACCGGCACTTGCCGAGCTGTTCCAGCTTCTGCGCCATCGTGAGCGTGTTGAAGTAGTTTTGTCGGGCCATGGTGTGACTCCTCGCGCGTGGAAGGCCCTCAGGATAGCGCGGGCGCGACGTTGCGCCCCGACCGATTTTCGATAGTCTGTATTGCAGAAACTGCAACATGGCCCTCTCGGCGGAACAGGAGCTCAGTGTTTTCCTGCAGTTGGCCGACACGCTGCATTTTTCGCGGGCGGCTCAGGCGTTGCACATGAGCCCCTCGGCGCTGACGCGGTCGATCCAGCGCCTGGAGGACCAGCTGGGGCAGCCGCTGTTCCAGCGCAGCAAGCGGCGCGTCACCTTGACCCGCGCCGGCGAGATCTTCCGCGATCACGCCCGCGCGCAGCTGGCGGCCCACGCGCGGCTGCAGGAGGCGCTGGCCACCGAGACGCTGGCGCCCACCGGCGAGCTGCGGATTGCCTGCACCGTCACCGCCTGCCACTCGGTCCTGCCCAAGCTGCTGGCCCGCTGCCGCGAGCGGTATCCGGGCATCCACCTGCAGCTCAGCACCTCGGACGCCGCCCGCTGCATGCAAGCGCTGGAGAACGAGCAGGTCGACTTCGCGGTCGTGCCGGAGCCGGATCGGCCGGCGCCGGAGCTGCGCTTCGTGCGCCTGGCCCACACCGAGCTGGCGTTCATCGCGCCGGCTTCGGCCGCCGAGCTGGGGCGGCGGGCGCAGCTCGGGGGCAGCCACTGGACCGGATTGCCGGTGATCTTGCCCCGCCGCGGCCTGGAGCGGCAGCGCATCGACGCCTGGCTGCAGCGCCAGGGGGCGCGGCCCGAGGTGTACGCCGAGGTCGACGGCAACGAAGCGATCCTGGCCATGGTCGCTCTCGGCTGCGGCGTCGGCGTGGTCCCCGAGCTGGTGCGGCGCGACAGTCCGCTCCGCGGCCGGATCGAACAGGTGGCCATCAAACGGCCGCCGCGCGGGTATCACGTGTCGTTGTGCGCGAAGGACCGGACGCTGGCGCGGCGGACGGCGGCCGTCCTGTGGGAGCTGGCGCCCGCCGCGGCGTCGCTATGAACCGGGCTGTCACCCGACCCGCACGGGCACGGCCGTTCACTTTGCGGTCCGTTCGACCGCCGGCCGACAAGCCGGCTCGCTGCACCGGGCCTGTGCTTCACCCCAGTAACCCCAGTACACTCCGGTCCGCTTCTCGGCCCGGCTTCGCCTTCGGGCCGGCTTGTCGGCCGCTGTCCGCTCGACCGAACTGCATTGCCTGCACGGGGGCGCCATGAAACCGCACGTCATCTGCCACATGATGGTCTCGCTGGACGGCCGCATTCACCCCAGCCGGTGGACCGAGAGTCCCGACGGTGACCGCCAGGCCTGGACGACCGTCTACGAGGACGTGCACGGCCGGCTGGCGGGCGACGCCTGGCTGGTCGGTCGGGTGACCATGGCCGAGATGAGCAAGGGGACGCCGCATCCGCCGGCGGGCTCGCCGCCCGTCGCGCGGCCGGTTCACCTGGCGCGGCGCGACGCCGGCAGGTGCGCGATCGCCTTCGATCGTTCCGGCCAGCTGCACTTCCAGCAGCCGCAGATCGGCGGCGACCACGTGGTGGTGCTGCTGGGGCCGCGGGTGCCCGACGCGCACCTGGCCGAGCTGGCCGGCGACGGCGTGTCGTACGTTGTCGCGGCCGACGACCAGATGGAGGCGCGCCCGCTGTTCGAACTGCTGGGGCGCGAGCTGGGGATCAAGCGGATGCTGGTGGAAGGCGGCGGCAACGTCAACGGCTCGATGCTGGAGGCCGGCGTCGTCGACGAGATCAGCTTGCTGGTGGCGCCGGCGGTGGACGGCGCCCGGGGCATCACGGGGGTGTTCGAGGTGCCCGCGGCGACCGGTCTCAAGGGCCGGGTCCGCCTGCACCTGCGGTCGTGCGAGACGTTGTCCCACGGCGTGGTGCACCTCCGTTACGACGTGCAGGCAGCCTGACCCGGCGTACAATGGCCGCCATGACCGGCTGTGGCAGAGTGTCGGCGAGTCGGCCGGCCGGGACCGTCGGCGTTGTCGGTGTTGTCCTGGCGCTGGGCGGGGCGCTCGTCGTGAGCGGGTGTGACACCCCGCCGACGTCGCTGATTCCGGCCAGCAACCAGGCCCAGTGGCCGGCCTGTCGAGCGCCCGCCGGTCGAACCACGCTGGACGACGGCGCCAGCGACGGCCCGGTGGGGTGGACCTGGATCAGCGGCGACCAGGTCTTGTATTCGACGACCAGCGCCGGAATCCGGAGCGTTCCGCTGGCGGGCGGTGCGGCGACGGAGATCGCGCCGGCGGCCAGCGGCGTGGGCGTGGTGGCCGGGATGCTGTATTACACGGCCGAGCACGCCGCCGGGCCCCCGAGCAGCGACGGCCGGCAATCGTCGGCCGTCGCGCTTTACGCCGCCCCGTTCACGGGCGGCCCGATCGACGCCTCGGCGGGCGCGCTGATCGCCGACAACTTCAGCGCGCTGGCCACCGCCACAGACGGCGCGTCGCTGTACGTGGCGGCTGCCGGGGGTTCCATCCTGCGCCTGACGCCGCCCGACCCGTCGCCCGTCACCCTGACCCTCGACGGCACCTTGGCGGTCCGGGCGCTGGCGGCCGACGGCCAGTTCCTGTACGCCGCGGTCGGCGATCTGTCGAACGCCCCGGGCGACGGCCTCATCGTGCGCATGCCGAAGACCGGCGGTCCGACCGATCGCCTGACGCCGCCGGCCGGCTTTCCCGACGGGCTGGCCGTCGATTCAGGCGGGCTCTACTGGATTCAGCAACCTCCCGTCGGCACCTTCGGCAACGCCACGATCCGGCACGCCGACCTGACCGGCGGGAACGTCACGACGCTGGTCGACGGCAAGGCTGGAAGTCCTGGCGTCCTGGCGCTCGGACCTTCCCATCTCTACTTCCTGGCCGACGAGCTCGAACGGATCGGCAAGCAGGGTGGGGCCGTCGAGGTGCTCACGCCCGCGCTGCCCGGCGCCGGCTTGCTTCAGGTCTCGGGCTCGGACGTCGTCTGGGTCGACAACGCCACCCGCGCGCTGTCGTCGACCGCCGCCACGACCCTCGAGGTGTTCTGCGCCGCCCCGGCGACGGTGGCGGCGAACGGTCTCGACGACTGACCCCTCACCCGTCGGTCTTGGTTGATTCGCGCGACGCGTTCCCGCCGGGAACCTGCCGAGTCGCAACGTTCAGGCGGTTCCAGACGTTGACCGACGCGATGGCCAGCAACAGCGCGGCCAGCGCCGGCTCGTCGTGGTGCCGGGCCGCCTCGGCCCAGACTTCGTCGGGCACGGGGTCGGGGCGGTCGGCCAGCCGCGTGACCGCCTCGGCCAGCGCCAGCGCGGCGCGCTCGGCGTCGGTGAAGAACGGGGCGTCGCGCCAGGCGGCCAGGGCGAAGTTGCGGGCGTCGCTGTCCTTCGCGAAGAACTCGGGACGGTTGTGAAGGTCCAGGCACACCGCGCAGCCGTTGATCTGGCTGACGCGCATGTGGACCAGCGCCAGGGTGGTGGCGGGGACGCCCCGACCCTCGGCGCATTTGCTCAGCGCTTGCAGCGCCTTCATGGCCTCCGGGATGACGAACACGGGTTGCTTCATGCGTGGCTGCATTGGAGTCTCCTTGTCACGTCGAGCCGAGCTCGATCGTCGTCGCTATGACGAGGCAGGGGCAGCGCTTGTGACAGGCGCCGTCACGAAGCCGGCAGCGGCGGCTCGTTCTCGAGCCGGGTGAGCCAGTAATCGACGTCGAAGCGGGCGTTTCCCGTCAGCGCCCGCCAGAGCCGGATGCGGTTGACGATCTCCAGCCGCACCTCGTGCCCGTACCACCGGTGATCGCGGCTGAGGATGCGCCCGATTTCGGGGTCGTCCAGATCGCGCGTGTCCCAGGTCCGCCGTTGCGGGCCTCCCGGCCCCAGCCGCAGCTTGAACATCGTCCGCGGGTGGCTGGTCAGGTTGGGTTGACCGCTGTGCCAGACGCCGTGATGGCAGACCAGCAGGGAGCCGGCCGGGCAAGCCATCGCCGCCTGTCCGACGAAGTTCTGGTAACGCGCGATGGCCGCTTCGTTGACCCGGCGCAGGTGGCTGCCGGGCAGCAGCATCGTTCCGCCCATCTCGCGGGGCGTGTCGTGCGGAAACAAGAAGAGCTGGATGTCGAATGCGCTCCGCCGCGGATCGGCGACGGCGTCCGCGTGCCAGGGCTGGCTCCACCGCTGGGTGGGCGGGATCACGTGAGCGTAGTGGTGATCGTAGACGGCGTCCGGGCCCAGCAAGCTTCGGATGACGCCCGAGACAGCCGGCAATTCGAGCAGCGACGACAGCCCCGGCCAGTCTCGAAACCGTTCGGCCAGCGGCCGCCCCGCCCAGCCGCGCGCCGGGCTGGCCGGCGCCGCGCCGAACGACGACGGGGGACCGCCGTCGCGCAGATCGTCCAGCACGGCCTGGCAAACCCGGGAGGGAACGATCGCGTCGAATCGCAGGAAGCCGTCGGCAACGAACGCGGCCACCTCTTTGCTGCTGAGAAGAATCGGCTCGGCCATGGCTAGATCTCGACCAATTTTTCCAGCACGAATTCGTATTTCAGGTAGGCAGTGTCATGTTCGGCGCCGGGCGCGGCGGCCTGCAACTGGGGGAGTTGAATGACCCGCCACCCGTCGCGCATCGCCGCCAGGACCGAGGCGTAGGGCGGTTGGGCGGCGTCACCGGCCATGTGAGCGTGCCGTCCGGTCCCGTCGAAGATCGACCAGGCCCCGATCTCGCTGTCGGGGCTCGAGTTGGCGGCGTAAAGAACGAGCAGCTGCTGCCGGAGCATCCCACCAGTTTGACATGGGCACGGGCGTTGGTCGGCGGGACGTTCAGGAGCCACGACGGCCAGCCTCCGGCGTTCACGTGCTTCAATACGCCGGCTAAGCTAGGACGGCGCTAGGACTAGGCTAGGACCAATGCGGATCGGTTAAGGACGTAACCGATCGAAATCGATCGACTTTTCCTGGGGAGAAAGGAGCTCTTGCGAGCGGCGCCCGAAGGCGATCAGGATGCCGTGATCGTCGATGGAAAAGGTCACGTTTGAA
>JAICYS010000210.1 GCA_025934105.1 Myxococcota bacterium
CCATGCCCGACGCCGTGCCGCCCGGAAGCGGCCTAGGAGGGCGTTGCCGTGAGGCAACGGTGAGCGGGAGCGAACCATGCCCGACGCCGTGCCGCCCGGAAGCGGCCTAGGAGCAATGCCGATCGGTTAAGGAGCCAAGTGATCGATCTTGATCGGCTTTTCCTGTGGATAACCTGCGCAGTTCGGAGCCATCGGGGCCCGGCAGTTCGCGAGATTCCTCGAAGAACCTTGCGGCGGCGGTTAGCGCTGCTGTGGGGGCGATCGCCACGGGCCGGGGTAAGTGATCGATCTTCATGGGGTTTCAGCCGCGATTCCTTAACCGACCAGCATTGGGCCTAGGAGGGCGTTGCCTTACGGCAACGGTGAGCGGCAGCGAACCATGCCCGACGTGCCGCCGGGAGGCGGCCTAGCGAGCCGCCCGGTTCGCCACCCATCGGGCTCGGCGGGGAGCGTCTCTTCGGGCACCCGGGGGGATGCGACCGGCGGCGGGCGACCGTTGTAAGCTGCGCCGGCTTAAATGGACAGTCCGACGGATGAATAAGACGAACGTGATTCGGGGGGCGACCGCCGCCTGGTTGATTGCGGCGGTGATTGGCTTCGGGTGGTGGACGAACAGCTTTTTCCCGCTCGATCATTGGCTGGCGTTCTTCTGGCTGCGGGCCTGGGCCGGCGCGCTGTTCTTCGGGATCTCGTCACTGGCCGCCGGAACCCGGCTGGTCGAGCTGTTCCGGCTCCCCTTCGGCACCGTTGGCGAGCGGTTCACGATCGCCTTCGCGCTGGGCGTGCTGACCTTCGCGCTGGGGATCTTCCTGGTCGGCTGGATTGGCCTCCTCGGCACCGTCTTCTTCTACGCCTGGCCGGCCGTGCTGTTGCTGGTCGGCGGTCGGACGCTGGCGCGCCAATGCCGTCACCTGTTCGGCGCGCTCCGGCGCGCGGGCAGTCGCGCGCTTTCGCCCGTCACCCGCTGGCAGGCGATCTCCCTGGCCTTCCTGCTGGTCGGGACGCTGGGCATCTACCTGCAGGTTCTGACGCCCGGCAACATCTCGTTCGACGCGCGCTGGTACCACCTGCCGATCGCGGAAGGATACGCGGCCACGGGGCAGATCCGCCCGTTCCCCGAAGGCTGGTACCTGGCCGCCTATCCCCATCTCGCGAGCTGGCTCTACGCCTGGGCCTTCTTGGCGCCCGGCGGCGTCCCCCAGCACCTATGTCTGGTCATGCACCTGGAGTTCGTCGTCTTCCTGGCGATGATCGCCGGCGCCGCCGCGTTCGCGCGCCGGCTGCTGGGGCGCCCCCGCCTGTGGGGTGCCTCGGGCGCGGTCTTTCTGTTCCCGACGCTGTTCCAGTATGGACCGAACCTGAACGGCGGCGCCGACCACGTCCTCGGCCTCTGGGCCGCCCCCCTGGGGCTGGTTCTGCTGCGGTATCTCGCCAGCCCGGCGGCCCGGACCGCGACGCTGCTGGGCGCCTTCCTGGGCGCGGCGGCGCTGACCAAGTACCAGGCCATCTATTGGGTTCCCGCCATGGCGGTGGTCCTGGCCGTTCACGCCGCGCGCACGCGTTCCGTGCGGCCGCTGCTGGTGGCGGCGGCCACGGCGCTGGTCGTGTCGGCGCCGTTCTGGCTGAAGAACCTGATCGCGTACGGCGACCCGTTCTACCCCAATCTGCACAATCACCTGCGCGTTCACCCGTTCTACGCGGGGGCCGGCGAGATGATGAAGCAGTACTACCTCGGCGGCTCCGGCGGTCGAACGCTGCTGCAACGGTTGCGGGACGCGCCGCTGAACGCGCTCATCTTTTCGTTTGCGCCCAAAACATGGGGCGGCGGCAGCCGCGGCGGGCCGACCTTCGGTTCGTTGTTCACGTTGTTGACCCCGCTGGCGTTCGTGGTGCGGCCGCGCCGGCGGCTGCTGCTGGTGGCGGCCTGTCTTTATCTGAGCTTGATGACCTGGGACTTCATTTACCCCGAAGAGCGCTATCTGCAGGCGGTGTTTGGCTGGATGGCGGCGTTCGTGGCCGCGGTGCTGGCCGGGTCGTGGCAGATGGGGTCTCGGGCCGTGCGCGTCGGGTTGGTGCTTTTGGTCGGCCTGCAGCTCGCCTGGCGCAGCGACACCTTCTTCTTCCGCAATCACGCCATGATCGGCGACGCGCCCATCAAGGCGTTCGTGGACTACCTGTCGCCGACCGGCGAAAAGCCCAACAGCGATCGCCGCTATCCTGGTGAAGACCTGGCGGCGATCGGGGCGGCGCTGCCCCGCGGGGCTCACGTCGTGGCGCACGATCTCTACCAATCGATGGGCTCCGGCGTCTGGCTGGTCGTCGACAACCCATGGTGGGAGGGGGGACTCGAGTACCTGCAGACCGACAGCCCCGAACAGACGGTGGCGACCTTGCGCCGGTTCCGCGCCACGCACGTGCTGTGGCCCGAGCACACCTCGCGGCCTCCAGAAGACATGGGGCGCGATGCCGTCCTGGCGCGCACGACGCTGACCTACGGCGAACAGCCGCTGCACGTCGCCGGGTTCGAGATCGTGCCGCTCCGGCCGGCCAGCGCCGACAGCCGCCGTCCCGCCGATCGGCAGCTCGCGGCCTCGCCCACCCGTATCGCCTGGCTGACCTGCGCGCCGAACCGGGGCTTGGGCCTCTACTCGCCGACTGGGCTCGGCAGCGGCACGCCCGTCGCTCTGTTGGACGCCGCGCGCCTCAAGGCCGATCCCAACGCGACGCTGGCCGGCGCCAACGTGGCCCTGACCCGCGGCGGCTGCGCCGAGGCCGACGCCGCCCGGAACGTGCTGTCCGCCCAGTTCGCGCCGGTGATGGAAGAGAGCGGCACCACCTTGTGGGCCCGGGCCCGTTTGCCTTAGCAGCCACGGGCGGGCAGGACGATCGGCCGGCAGCCGCGGCTGGCGCCGTCAATGGCACTTGCCGTTGACGCGTTCGAGGGCGTCGCAGTATTCGGTGCCGCTTGCGTGCGTGCAGGCGGCCCCGAAGTTGCCGCAGCCCGCGTGGCCGAGCGACGTCGTTCCGCAGACCAGGCCCGAGCAGCAGGAGGCACCGGCGCAGGAATAAGTCGCGGGGAGGCAGCAGTGGCCGCCGGCGCACTCGCCGCTGGGACGGCTGCAGGTCAGGTCGTAATTGCCGCCGCAGGTGCTGTCCAGCCGAGTGGTTCCACGAACGAGGCCGTGCAAGACGTCGAGGCGCCGGGACAGGATTTCCTGGCGCCCGGGCAAGCGGGAGGCGGCCCCGACCGATCGGCGGCGGGGTCCAGAAGCAACGATGCGGCGGGCGCGGATCGTCGCCGGAACGTGACGCCCTCTCGACGGCGGCGCGCTCAGGGACGGCCGGCGGCCTCCAGCTCGGCCAGGCGGCGCCGCAGGAATCGCCCTTCGGCGTCGTTCCCGACCAGCGCCAGGGCCTGGCGGTAGGCGGCGACGGCCTCGCCGACACGACCGAGGCGCCGCAGCAGATCGGCGCGCGCGGCGGGCAGCAGGTGATAGCCCGCCAGGGTGCCGCCGGCCGCCAGCGCGTCCAGGCGGCGCAACCCCTCGGCGGGCCCCTCGGCCATGGCCACGGCGGTGGCGTGGTTCAACGCCACGACCGGCGACGGGTGGCGCGCGGCCAGCAACGCGTAGAGGGCGGCGATCTCGCGCCAGTCGGTGTCCGCGGCGCGCGCGGCCCGCGCATGGACGCCGGCGATCGCCGCTTGCAACGCGTAGGCGCCGAACGGGTCGGCGCGCAGCACGCCGTCGACCAGCGCCAAGCCTTCGCGGATGGCGTCGGCGTTCCAGCGCGTGCGATCCTGATCCTCCAGCAGCACCACGTCGCCGTCGGGGCCGACCCGAGCGTCGCGCCGCGCGTCGGTCAGGAGCATCAGCGCCAGCAGCGCGCCCGCCTCGGGACGGGCCGGCATGAGCGCCGCCAGCAGCCGCGCCAGACGAATCGCCTCGGCGCACAGATCGGCGCGCACCAGCGCCGCGCCCGAGCTGGCCGCGTAGCCTTCGTTGAAGACCAGGTAGACCACGGCCAGGACGGCGTCCAGACGCTGGGGCAGCTCGTCGGGGTCCGGCACGCGATAGGGGATCGCCGCGTCGCGGATCTTGGTCTTGGCCCGCACCAGCCGCTGGGCCATGGTCGCGGGCGGGACCAGGAACGCGCGCGCGATCTCCTCGGTGGCCAGGCCGCCGAGGGTCCGCAACGTCAGCGCCACCTGCGCCTCCACCGCCAGCGCCGGATGGCAGCAGGTGAAGATCAACCGAAGCTGGTCGTCCTCGACGGTGCGCTCGTCGCCGTAGAAGATTTCCGGTGCGGTGGCGGTGTCCGCTTCAGCCGCCAGCGCGGCGTGCTTGGCCTGATGCAGCGCCGCCTGGCGCCGCTGGTCGACGGCTTTGTTGCGGGCCGTTCGAATCAACCAGGCGCGCGGGTTGTCGGGCGGGCCGTCGGCCGGCCACTGCGCGAGCGCCGCCTCGAACGCAGCCGCCAGCGACTCCTCGGCGAGATCGATGTCGCCGAGGAGCCGAATCAACGTCGCGAGAATCCGCCGCCGCTGTTCGCGGAAGACGTGCGCGACGGCCTCATTCGCGGGTTCCATGCGCGCGGCCATCATAGCCAGCGCCGGCACGCCGGGCGCGCGCGCGGGCCGGCGCAGAGGCGGGGCGGCCGGTCCAGCCGGGGTCAGCGGCTCGTCGGCCGGGGGTAGTCCGGCGGAAGCTGCCTCACCGGACGCACCTCGATGCTGCCCACCTGCGCCCCCGGGATGCGCGCCGCGAGCTTGGCGGCCTCGTCGAGATCCTTCGCCTCGACCAGGTAAAAGCCGCCCAGCTGCTCGCGCGTTTCGGCGAACGGGCCGTCGGTCGTCAGCGTCTTGCCGTCGCGCACCCGCACCGTGGTCGCGGTCGAGGTCGGTGCAAGCGCCTCGCCGCCCAACATGTTCCCGGTCTTGATGATGGTCTGGCTGTACTCGCGGTAGGAGCGGAACATCGCGTCGCGATCAGCGTCGGTGACGGAGTTCATCGCGGCTTCGTTCCCGTAGATCAGCAACATGTACTGCATGGCGTGTCTCCTGTCGGATGGTTGAAAAGGCCACTTCCGCCAGTGAGTCGATCGGCGTCCAGCCGGATCGACAGCCTCGCGATTTTTTTTGAAGCCGGGCCGAGCGGGTCCGCCCGCGTCGAGGCGATGCTGAACACGGCCAGGTTCCGCGAGGGCAGCGGAACGAACACGACCGGTCTGACAGCGGGGCGTTGATGGTGGGCGCCAGCCCGAGATGCCCGTCGACTCGGGCGGGCGTCGGATCGATGAGCGTGGGCGCGTGCCCCGGGTGCACGATGACGATCTTGTTCTTCGTCAGCGCGGTGCTGGCCGGAACGAAATGCCAGGCCAGGGCTCGTTGGGCGGGCCGGCGAGTTGCCGCATCCGGCGCGGCCGCGACGTGCAGTCAAGACCCGATGCCGCCGGGGTCCAGGCCAACCTCACCGAGGCGCGGCGCCCCTCACCACGGCCGCCACCACTTTCCAGCGGCGACGACCCGGCCGGCCTGGATCAGATCATCGCCGCCGGTGCGACCTCCTGAACACCGCCGGCCGCGCCGACCGTCTCGGCGGGTCGGCCGGGGCGCGCGTCAAAGGTTCCCCTTCCGGGCGACATCCGGCATCTCCGATTCGGGGGCGACGGGTGCCGGGGCGGGCTGCTCGTCGAAGGTGACGTCGCTCTTGTCGACGTGCGTCGCCACGCGCACCGGCTCGATGCACTCCTTGTTGCCGGGGAAGCCGGTCTCGACCACCGTCGTGCATGCGCAGTTCGTCGACCAGTCGAATTCGTCGACGACCACGTGGTGGGCGGTCAGCTTGGCGAAGAACGCGGTGTACTGAATTGCCCTGGCGACGATCCCGAACATCACCCTCGCCTCGACGCCATCGCAAATTGCTTCATGGTCGCTTCATCGTCGTGCGCTCGAGCTTCTTGAGCCGGCGCGCGTTCGCGCGCGCTCTCCGTGTAAGTCCGGACACAAAAGCTCATTGCCTCCGTTTTCGATCGCGGCGATATTTCCCGCCGCGCTGGGGCGATGCGTCTCGATCGTGATCGAGAGGCGCGCTTGAGGGAATTCACGAGTTCGCAAGAACTCAGACCAGGTACCGATCGGAGGCCGCGGTGGGCAGCAAGAAATTCGGAAGTGTCATTTTCACGAGCGCATTCCTGCTTTTGAGCTGCAGTTCCAGCAGCACGAGCCAGGGAAACGGTTCAGGTGGCAGCAACGGGTCCGGCGGATTCGCGGCCGGAACCGGCGGGACCACCGGCACGGGCGGGACGACGTCCGGCGGGACCGGCGGCGCCGGCCCGGCGACGGGTGGCACGCCCGGTACGGGCGGCCACGTCACCGGAGCGGGCGGCACGCAGGCCAGCGGCGGTACCCTGGGCAGCGGCGGCGCCGGTGGCCGTGGCGGCTCGGCGGGCAGCGGCGCGGGCCAGGGCGGAAGCGCCGGCGCGGGCATCGCGGGCGGGTCCGGCGGGGGCTCGACGGGTTCGGGCGGCACCGCCCCCAGCGGCGTGACGGTCCAACTGGACAGCACCCACCAGACGATCCAAGGGTTCGGCCTCAACACCGCCCTCGGCGGCGGAAGCTTCAACTGGGACAACCTGTTCACGACCAACGGGGCTGACGGGATCGGCCTTTCGATCGTGCGGGTCGGCATGAACCCGGACGGCAGCCTCTCGGGCGACGTCTCGGGCGCCAAGAGCCGCAACGTCAAGATCATCGGGTCGGTCTGGACGGCGCCGGCGAATTGGAAGGACAACAACAGCGAGACCAAGGGCGGGCACCTGCTCACCAGCCATTACGACGATTTCGCGAGTCGGATCGCGACGTTCGCCAAGAACCAGGGCCTTTACGCCATGTCGGCGGCGAACGAGCCGGACTTTGCTTCGTGCGGAACATCCATCGGGCCGCCCTGCAACGGCGACTATCAAACGATGGTTTACACCGCCAACGAGATGGTGAATTGGGTGAAGGTGTTGGGACCCAAGCTCAAGGCGGCGGGGGTCAAGCTGATGGCGCCCGAGCCGTCGGAGTGGATCCACCTGTGGAGCAACACCTCGGCGACGGGCTCGACGGTCGCCAGCCATCCGAACAGCTCGGATCCGCTGGGGTGCGGGTGCTTCGGCAACACGCCGACGACCACCGGCTGCGCCAGCAAGTGCGCCAACGGCGACGGATACGACTACGGTCACTGGCTGGCCAAGGACGCCACCGCGTGGGGCGACGTCGACATCGTCGCGACGCACGAGTACGACTCGCAGAAGGCGGAGCCGTGGCCGGCGGACGTCGACGGTGGCAAGCCGAGCAAAGAGGTCTGGGAGACCGAGGTCTCCGGCGTCATGTACTGGCCGGAGCAGGGGCCGTCCAGCGACATCAACAACGGCATCGTGGTCGCCGGATGGATCCACTCGGCGCTGGTGGTCGGCCAGGCGTCGGCGTGGCTCTACTGGTGGTACAAGCCAAGCGGCAACGACAACGAAGGCATCGTCCTGTCGAGCGGCGCGATCACCAAGCGCTATTACACGATCGGCAACTTCAGCAAGTTCGTCCGGCCCGGTTACGTCATGGTGGACGTGACGGGGAACTCCAACGCGAACGTGTTGTTGTCGGCGTTCACGGGCACCGGCGGAACGGTCATCGTGGCCATCAACAAGAGCACGTCGGCGGTCAGCATGCCCATCACCATCACGGGAGCGACGGCGCCCACCTCCTGCACGCCGAACGTGACGTCGTCCAGTGACAACCTGAAGGCCGGGACCGCCGTCACCGTGACCGGCGGGGTCTTCACCGCCGCACTCGGCGCGTCGACCGTGACGACCTTCGTTTGCAAATAGTGAATCTGCACGTCGTGAAAAGGACCCACATGAGAGCAGGCATCGTTTGTTCGACCGCAGCCTTTCTTTTGGCCCTGGCCGGTTGCAGCAGCAGCCACGGCGGAGGGGCGCCCACCGGAGCCGGAGGCGCGACCTCCACGGGTGGCGACACCGGCTCGGGCGGCGCCACGAACGTAGGCTCGGGCGGCGACGGTAACGTGGGTTCCGGCGGCAGCGTGAGCACCGGGGGGACCATCGGCGCGGGCGGAAATTCCAGCGCGGGTGGCTCCGTCGGAGCCGGGGGCGTGTCGGCCAGCGGCGGCGCTTCAGCCTCGGGCGGGACCGTCGGGTCCGGCGGCGCCGGCGGGAAGAGCAGCGGCACGGGCGGCGGCTCGGGGGGCATGATGGCGGCTGCGTACCAAGGTCCTTGCGACGTGATTGCCAGCGGGTGCGCCGAGGCCTATGGAATGGCCCGGGCCATGACCTCGAAGTACACCGGCCCGCTGTTTCAGCTGGGGCTGACCAGCGACAAGAGCAAGACGCTGGACGTCGGCCAGACCAGCGATCACAAGGCCGATCTGTCGACCTGGAGCAGCTTCTGCGGCGGCACGCAGTCCAATTGCGTGGTGGCGAAGGTCTATGCCCAGATTCACTCCGGGCCCAACGATCTGGTGCCTGGCGTGTTCAAGACGCCCTGGAACCCGGATTGCAGCGCCGGCGGCTACACCTGCGCGGCGAAGTTCACCCTCGAGTCGGCGACCAACTTGCCCATTTTGACCACGAACGCGCCGGCGGAGTACACGTTGTCCGGAGACGGCTACGCCACCGGGATCAACGGCGGGACCAAGGCCTTGGGCATCATGTACAACGGGAAGCCGGTCGCGAACCAAGTCTATTGCTGCGGGGTCATCGGCCTCACGCACAAGTACAACGCGACCGACACGACCGGCACGGATTTCATGCTGGCGTTGGCCTACGGGTGGAAAGACTCGGGTGGCTGCTGCATTGCCACCAACTGCGGAAAGAACAACACCTACTGCGTCGGGGCCGAAGAAGAAGAGAACAACGATCTGTACGACTACGGGACCTCGCCGCTCGACAACGCGCTGGTGGTGACCCAGTTCGACCCGACCGCAAACGCGGTGATCACGTACCTGAACGGCAACAAGGTGCTGACCCATTCGCCTCCCAAGGCGGGAAAGATCAACGCAGGCACCGCGCTGCATCTGGGCGGTGGCGGCGACCTGAGCCAGCCCGCTCCGGTCCGCATGCGGGAAGCTCTCTTCACGAACAGCGTCATGACCGACAGCGACGTGACCGCTTTGAAGTCGAACAGCGACGCGTTCTTCTCGACGTTGAAGTTCTAGTCCTTCAGACCCCGGGCTCCGCGACGGGATCGTCCGTCGCGGGCTGGGGCGCGTCGAGGTACCCGTAGGTACGTAACCGAGGAGACGATCGACCGGGCCGTGCGCCCTACGCAGGCTCGCCGCCCGTGAGGAAGTCCCCGCGTCGCCGAATGGGCGGGGCGGGGTGCGGCGTCGCCGCTCGGTTGAACACCCCAGGCATTCGAGCGTCGCTGCTCCTGGCATCCTGCCCGGCCGTCAATCTGATTTTAGCCGACGGCGCGATGACGGCGGGCGCGCCGGGCGTCAGGTGGGCCGGGACAGTCTCGACCGACCTGATGCGCCGCG
>JAICYS010000213.1 GCA_025934105.1 Myxococcota bacterium
AGCGAGCCGACCCACGACGCGCACGTGTCGGAGGAGCAGGCCAAGCTGAACGAGAACCTCTGGAAGTCGGTCGACGAGCTGGAGCTGTCGGTCCGCTCGGCGAACTGTCTCCAGAACGCCAACATCCGGTACATCGGCGAGCTGGTTCAGCGCACCGAGTCCGAGATGCTGAAGACCAAGAACTTCGGCCGCAAGTCGCTGAAGGAGATCAAAGAGATCCTGGCCGAGATGGGCCTGTCGCTGGGGATGAAGCTGGAAGGCTGGCCGGGCGACGGCCCGCCCAAAAAAGCATAGGGTCATCTCCGTTTGCGCGGCGGCCGACGATCCGACCCGCTGGCTGCGCGGCGGCTCCGGTCCGGTGCTCACATACACGACGTATGCTGCGCTCCGGTCCTCGCCGCCGCTTCGCCATCGGGCCGGCTTGTCGGCCGGGTCACGAAGTTTAGGCAGCAGATTCAGACTCAGATACAGATTCAGATTCAGAACTGAAAGACTCCCATGAGACACCGTAAAGCTGGCGTTCACCTCTCCCGGACTTCGGCGCACCGTCAGGCGCTGTTTTCGAACCTGGTCGCGGCGCTCTTCACCAACGAGCGGATCCGCACGACCGACGCCAAGGCCAAGGAGACGCGGCGGCTGGCCGAGCGCACCATCACCTGGGCGCGGCGGTTGGGCGACGTGCTGGGCAAGAAGCCGGAGCGGCGCACGACCGAGGAGTCGGCGCGCGTGGTTCACGCCGTCCGGATGGCCCGCCGCGTGGTTCGGGATCGGCATGCGGTGGTCAAGCTGTTCGACGAGATCGCGCCGCGGTTCATGGGGCGTCACGGCGGCTACACCCGCATCGTGAAGCTGGATCAGCGGCCGGGTGACGCGGCCTCCATGTCGCTGCTGGAGCTGATCCCCGACGAGTCCGCGGCGGCGCCGGCCGAGACGGCGCCCGCCAAGGGCAAGGGTGGGGCAAAGTCGGACACGGGCAAGTCGGGTGGGACCGGCGCCGAAAAGGCGTCCGCCAAGGGCGGGACCAAGGCCAAGGCCAGCGGTAAGAGCGCTGACAAGGGCGCCGCCCAGTCTGGCAAAGAAGCGGGCAAGGAAACCGCGAAGAAGCCCCGCGCCAGCAAGGCGAAATCCGACGAGTAGTTCGGCACTTCGGTCCCCACGCCAATTTTGCGCCGCTGTGGCCGGTCGCGGCTACAGTTTGCGGTTGCTCCTGTCGAACGGTTCTCCAGCGAGAGCCGTCAGACTCTCGAACGACGCGAAGGAGCAACCCTTATGGACACCGGCACGGGGGCCAAAGTGGCGCAGAACCAGCAGCAGCATGTTCGGGCCTCGGAACGTTTCGACCTCGAGGTCTCGGTCGATCTCGAGAGCGACAGTAATTTCTACACGGGCCTGACCCAGAACATCAGCGCGGGCGGCCTCTTCATCGCGACGAACGCGATCCGGCGCATCGGCGACCGCATCATGCTGAAGTTCTCGCTGCCGGGCCGGCCCGAGCCGCTGACCGTCGAGACGGAGGTGCGCTGGATCCGCGAGAACAGCGCGCTGAACCGAATCGACGGCGCCACCGGGATGGGCGTCCGCTTCGTGAACCTGTCGCCCGACGCGGCGCAGGCGATCCAGAGCTTCATCGAATCGCGCGACTCGCTCTACTACGACGACGAATGACGGGGCGGGAGGGGACTCGTCCCCTCCCGGATGGCTCGGGATCCCGCGGGTGGATGGCGCGGCGGAGCTGCGCCTTTTGGGTGCTGGGATTCGGGCCTGACGGCGCTCTGGCCTTGCGGCCAAGAGCTGGCGTATAAGGGCCGGTATGGACGTGGGGGTGGGGTGGGGATCGGTGTGCTTGTCCGTGGCCTCGCTGGGCGTGGTGTGTGTCGTCGCCTGGGGCGCGCTGCGGTTGTTGGCCGGGCGCGGGTTGGGGAAGCCGACCGGGGCGGTGCGGGTGCTGGCGCGCTGTCCGCTGGAGCCGCGGCGATCGGTCTACGTGATCGAAGCCGCGGGGCGATGTCTGCTGGTGGGCGTGGGCGAAGGGCCGATGACGGTCCTGGCCGAGCTGGAGACCGAGAACCTGCGCGCGGATGGCGCCACCCCGGTGAGCGGGACGCGATTCGCGGACGTCCTGGCGCGGGTCATGCGCCGCGCTCGCCGCGCCGGCGAGCAGCCGTGACCGATCTGACGTCGCGCCCGCTGGTCCTGATCCTCGCGATGGCGGCGCTGTCGCTGCTGCCCTTCGCGCTGCTGATGATGACGTCGTTCGTGCGCATCTCGGTGGTGCTGTCGATCCTGCGCAGCGCCATCGGGACGCCGTCGGTGCCGCCCACGCAGGTGCTGACCGGGCTGGCGCTGGTGCTGACCATCGCCGTGATGGCGCCCACCGCAGAGCGCATGTACGCCGCGGTGGGGCCGTCGCTGGCGGCGGCGACCAGCGCCAAGGCGACCGGCGCCCAGACGTTGGACGCCCTGCAGGCGGCGGCCGGGCGCGGCCGGGAACCCCTGCGCGACTTCTTGCTGAGACACGTGTCGGCCGCCGACGGCGCGTCGTTCCTGACGCTGGCGCGCAGGATGCGCCCCGAGGGCGACCGGGCCGCGGTGACCGGCCGCGACTTCGCGGTCATCGTGCCGGCCTTCGTCACCTCCGAGCTGCGGCGCGCGTTCCAGATCGGCTTTTTGCTCTTCATCCCGTTCCTGGTCGTCGATCTGGTGGTCGCGAACCTGCTGCTGGCGCTGGGCATGCACATGCTGTCGCCAACCACCGTCTCGCTGCCGTTCAAGCTGCTGCTGTTCGTGCTGGCCGACGGCTGGCACCTGGTGGTGCGCGGCCTGCTCGAGGGGTTCACGTGACCCTGTTCGGCGACGCCCTGGTCCTGCGGGCGGTGCGCGAGGGACTGATCCTGGTCCTGCTGCTCTCCGGCCCGCCGCTGGCCGCCAGCCTGGTCACCGGCTTTGTGATCGGCCTCTTGCAAGCCGCGACGCAGATTCAGGACGCCACGCTGGCGTTCGTCCCGAAGCTGGTGGTGGTCCTGCTGGTGCTGGCGGCGATGGGGCCGGTCCTGGGGGCGGCGCTGGTCCGCTTCAGTCAGGCGCTGTTCCTGGCTGTCGGCGCCGTGCGCTGAGATGGGCAGCCCCGCGCTGGTGCTGGCCGCCCTGGCCCTGGGCGGCGCGCGCGCGGCGCCGGTCGTCTGGATGGTGGGCCCGCTGGGCGGCGTCCGCCTGCCGGCCACCGCCCGCGTCGGGCTGTCGGCGCTGGTGGCCGGACTGGCCGGGCCGCTGCTGCTGGAATCCGCGGCCGCCGGTGGTCTGGCGGCCGCGCCGGCCGCGCGCCTGGCGTTGCTGCTGGCGCGCGAGCTTGCAGTGGGCGTGGTCCTGGGGCTGGTGGCGTCGGCGGCTTTCCGCGCCGCCGAAGTGGCCGGACGGCTGGGCGACACGTTGCGCGGCGCGACCCTGGCCGAGGTCCTGGACCCGACCAGCGGCGAGCGCGCCAGCCCGCTGGCGGCGCTCTACGTTCTGATCGCGACCCTGGTCTTCTTCGCGATCGGCGGCGTCCCGCGCCTGCTGGAGGCGCTCCTCGGCAGCTACCGCGCGCTCCCCATCGGCGGCGGCCTGAGCGCAACCGGCGCGCGCGGCGCCGCGGCCCTGGTCACCGAGACCTCCGCGCGCGTGATCGCGTCGGGCGTGGGCCTGGCGGCGCCGGTCATCGTCGCCCTCTGGCTGGCCGATCTGGCGCTGGGCCTGGTGGCCCGGGCCGTGCCGCAGCTCCCCGTCTACTTCCTGGGCCTGCCGCTCAAGGGTCTGCTGGCGCTGGGGGTCGTGCTGCTGGGGTTGGGGGCCCTCGAGTCGGCCCTCGCACACGAGCTGGGCGGCTGGCTGAGATTGCTCGCGGCCGCGGGCGGCGTCCTTCGCAACTAAGTGCACGGCCGTCGAAATGGCATCACGTTCGGCCGACGAGCCGTGCCGGTCGCTTCGTTGCTTCTCCTCACAATGCCTATGGGTATTCCTCGTCGTCGCCCGTGGCGTCCGGCGCGGCTTGTCGGCCCGGGCGTCGACGCTATTTCGACGGCGGTGCACTCGGTCACCCTGTTCGCAACCGGGAACGAGAGCTGGGCGGTTCCGGCCGCGCGGAGCGGCGATCGGCGTTTCCCGGATCGAGATGATACAGTCGCGGCGATGCCGCGAACCGCCCCGCGGGCCTGGCTGTTCCACGCCACCGGCCTCGATGCAGGGTTCGACGACAGCGACGGCGTTCAGGCCTGGACGCTGCTGGCGGTCGTCGGGCTCCTGATTGCGCTCGGCCTGTGGTGCCGGCTGGTCGGCTTCGGCTTTCCGTCCACCTTCCTGTTCGACGAGCACCACTTCGTGGAGAACGCCCGCAACTACCTGACGGGCGCCGCCGACTGGAACGACCACCCCCCGCTCGGCAAGCTGTTCATCGCCGCGTCCATCCGCGCGTTCGGCGATCGTTCGTTCGCGTGGCGGCTGCCGTCGCTGGTCGAGGGGCTGCTGGTGGTCCCGGTGGGCGCCGTGGCGGCGGCGCGCTTGTTCCGGTCGCGGCTGGCCGGGTTGCTGGCGGCCGGCCTGCTGGCGACGGACGGCTTTTTGATCGCTTACTCGCGCGCCGCGCTGCTGGACTGCGGCCTGGCGCTGGCGGCGGCGACCGCGCTGCTGCTGGCGACGTGCCGCTGGCGAGTCGCCCTGGCCGTGGCGGGGGGCCTGCTGATCGGGTTGGCCGCCAACATCAAGTTCACCGGCGTCGGCAACGTGCTGCCGCTGGCCGTTTCGTTGCTGCTGGCGCGGCTGCCCTGGGGACGGACGCTGGAGCTGGGGGCCGCGATGGCCGTGAGCGCGTCGGTCACTTACTTCGGGGCCTACGCCTTCGGCTTGGCCTTCGATCATCAGCCCCACGGGATTCGGGACGTCATCGTCGCGTCGGCGGCGCTGGTCCAGCACCACGCGGCGCTGACCGACATGAAGAATCCGTGGGTGTCGGGCTGGATCACCTGGATCGTGCCGGTCCGCCCGCTGGTGATGGGTTACGTGCCCTGGCGCGGCGGGGTTCGCGTTCTTTCCAGCCTGGGGAACCTGCTGGTCTGGTGGTCGGCCTGGGCCGCCAGCCTCGCGATCGGCGGCCGCCTGGCCTGGGTGGGCGTGGGCACCGTCCTGCACGACGGCTCACCCGACTCGGCGCCGGCACCGGCGCCGTTCGTCCAGCGGCACGGGCGCGCGTCGCTGGTGGTCCTGGCGTTGATCTTTGCCCACCTGTTTCCGTGGGCGGCCAGCCATCGAGACTCCTACATCTATCATTTCCTGCCCAGCTACACGGGCATGGTGGTGCTTCTGTCGGCCTGGCTGGCCCACGCCGCGCGCCGCCGCCCGCGCGAGCTGACCATTTTCTTGGGGGCGGTGCTGGTCGTCTCGATCGTGTACGCCCCGCTCTGGTCGATGTGGCCGATCAGCGAGACCCAGTTCCGGTGGCGGCTTCCGTTCCCAGGCTGGCGATAATATGCTGCCGCGCATGTCGCGTTTCGCCCGCATCGTCCGCGGTGTTGCCGTGGGCCTGTTCGTCACCGCCTTGCCGGCCGCCGCCTCGGCGCAGATCACGCAGGGGCCGCCCACGCCGCTGGCGGTCGATCTGGCCAAGGTGCCGGTGGGCAGCTCGGCTCAGTACAGCGTCACGGTCGGCACCATGCCGCCCATGAACATGAAGATCGGCCTGGTGGCGCGCAGCGGGGGCGCGAACACGATCGAGACGTCGCTGGAGGGCGGGCTGGCGGCGCGCGCCGGCAAGATGATCACGCAGATGACGCTACCCAGCGGTTCGTCGGGCAAGGTGCAGAAGATGGTGCTGCAGCTCGGCGCCAACGATCCGATGGAGATGCCCGTCGAGGGCTCTCAGTCGCAGTTCGCGAAGCCGGACCCCAAGACCTTCGTCAAGGACGAGACGGTCAAGGTGGCGGCCGGGTCGTTCAAGACCAAGCACTATCACGACAAGACGGCGCAGGGCGACACCGTCGACTTCTGGGTTTCGCAGAACGTCCTGCCGCTCGGCCTGGTCAAGATGGAGGCCACCCAGAAGAGCAACCCGATGATCAACGGCCCCATCAAGATGGAGCTGCAATCGACGGGCAAGGGGGCGAAGTCCAGCATCACGAAGCCGCCCAAACCGTTCGATCAGGCCGCCTTCATGAAAGAGATGACGGGCGGCGCCAGCGGGGGCGCCGCGCCGCCGGCCGCCGGCAAGAAGTAGCCGCCCGCGCTCCGGAGGTCTAGCGGGGTGGCGGCGCGCGACGCGGCGGCAGAGCGGACCGAAGAGCCGACCCCCCGGCGCCTGGCCGAGGCGCGCCGGCGCGGCGAGCTGGCGGTCAGCCGCGATCTGACGTCGGCGGCGGCCACCGCGGCCGCGCTGGGCGTGCTGGTGGTGCGCGGCCCGAAGCTGATCGCCGGGCTGGTCAGCGACTGGCGGTCGGCGTTCGCGGCCGCCGGCGCCGGTACGGCCGCGGCGGGACTTCCGCTGGGCCTGGCCCAGCTCGCGCACGCTCTGGCGGCCCCGCTGGCGGCCGCCACCCTGGCCGCCTCGGCGATCGGCCTGGCCCAGACGCGCGGCCTGCTGGCGCCGTCGGCGATGGCCTTCCATTTCGATCGGATCTCGCCGGCCGAGGGGCTGCGCCGTCTCGGCTCGGGCCTGGCCGCCTTCCAGGTCGCGAAAGGGGTAGTGAAAGGCGGGCTGGTCGCCGCGCTCGCGGTCTGGTCCGTCGCCCCCCAGCTGGCCGGACTGACCGGGCTGGCCGGGAGCTCGGCGGCCGTCGTGCTGGGCGCCCTCGGCCTGCTCGGGCGGCGCCTGGTGCTGGGCGTCGCCCTGGCGGCGCTGGCGCTGGGGGCGGCCGATCTGCTGTTCGTCCGCCGCGCCCACCGGCGGCGGCTGCGCATGACCCGCGACGAGGTCCGGCGCGACCAGCGCGAGACCGAAGGGGACCCGCGCCACCGCGCCGAGCGCCGGCGGCTGCACCGCGAGCTTCTCGAGCAACGGACGATCGCCGACGTCCGAAAAGCAGACTTCGTGGTGGTCAATCCGGAACACATCGCGGTGGCTCTCCGATACGACGCCCGGCGTGACGCGGCCCCGGTGGTCGTCGCCAGCGGCCAACGCCTGCTGGCCGAACACATCCAGCAGGTGGCCCGCCAGGCCGGCGTGCCGGTCGTTCGCGACGTGGCGCTGGCCCGCTCGCTGCAGGCGCTGTCCGGCGGTCAAGAGATTCCGCCCGCGCTGTATCAGGCGGTCGCGGAGGTCATCCGGGCCATCCAGGGGCGATCGGCGCCACCGCCGGCCGGGCCCCGGTCGCTTCCGCATGGCAGCGGGTGGAAGCGAGCTTAAGATGGAGGCCCTGCGATGACCAAAGCTTCGAAAGTCCGCAAAGCGGTGCTGCCGGTGGCCGGCCTCGGGACGCGCTTTCTGCCCGCCACCAAGGCCATGCCGAAGGAGATGCTGCCGCTGGTCGACGTCCCCAGCATCCAGCTCATCGTCGAAGAGTGCGTGGCGGCCGGGATCGAGGAGATCGTCTTCGTCACGGCGCGGGGCAAGTCGGCCATCGAGGACCACTTCGACCGCGCACCCGAGCTGGAGGCGCTGCTGGAACGGCGGGGCAAGACCGACGACCTGGCCCGCGTCCGGCGCCCGACCGAGCTGGCGCGCTACGCCTCGGTCCGCCAGGCGGAGGCGCGCGGCCTGGGCCACGCGGTGCTGTGCGCCCGCGACGTGGTGGGCGACGAGCCGTTCGCCGTCGTCCTGGGCGACGACCTGATGGACGCCCCGGTCCCCGGCGTCGGCCAGCTCATCGCCGAGTACGACCGGCTCGGGACCGGCGTCATCGCGCTGAAAGAGGTTCCCTCCGGGCAGGAGCACCTTTACGGGATCGCCGACGGCGAGCGGGACGGCGCGCGCGGGTTGAAGGTGAAGCGGCTGGTCGAAAAGCCGGCGCCGGGGACGACCGCCTCGCGCCTGGCGATCATCGGCCGCTACGTGCTGCCGCCCGAGATCTTCGGCATCCTGGCCGAGACGCCGCCCGGCCGGGGAGGCGAGATCCAGCTCACCGACGGGCTGGCCACGTTGTGCAGCCGCCGGGGCCTCTACGGCCTGGAGGTCGAAGGCGAGCGGTTCGACGTGGGCGACCGGGCCGGTTACGTGATCGCCATGGCTCATTACGCGCTCACGCGGCCGGAGCTGCGGGACGACGTGCGCGCCGGCCTGGAGAAGCTGCTCCAGAGACGATAGATGGGAACCCTGCCCGGGGGCCCAGGCCCGCCCCCGACGGCTCCGCCGGGCGGCGGAGGCCAGCTCCGTCGACCCGAAGAGGGGCTGCTCGAGGTCGCGGTCGCGCTGCCGGTCAGCGGGACCTTCACGTACCGCGACCCGCGCCCGGACCTGGCGCCGCTGGGCGCGCAGGTGGTGGTGCCGTTCGGCTCGCGGACGGTCACCGGGTTCGTGGTCGGGCACGCGCCGCCGCCGCCGGCCGGCGATCCGCCGCGCGCGATCGAAGCGGTGGTGGGCGGCGAGCCGGCCTTCGACCAGGCGATGATCGCGTTTTGCCGCTGGACGGCCGACTATTACCAGGCGCCGCTGGGCGAGGTCCTGCGGGCGGCGCTGCCGCAGGGCGAGCAGGCCACCGCCAAGCGGGCGGTCCGTTTGACGGAGGCGGGCCGGCAAGAGCTGGAGCGGCAGGCGACCGCCCGCACGTTGCTGCAGGATCAGCCGCCGCGCGACCCGATCCTGGCGGCGCTGGCGGACGCCGGCCGCGACCTGCCGCTCAACCGGCTGCTGGCGCTGCTGCCGCGCGCGCGGGCGCTCTTGTCCCGGCACGAAGAAACCGGGCTGGTCGAGATCGGCGACGCGCTCAGCGGGCGGCGCCCACCGCCGACGGTGGTGCTGGCGTTCGCGCCCTCCAGCGACCCGGGCCCGGCGCTGCCCAAGCGGGCCGGCGCGCGGCGGGCGGCGCTGGCCAAGATCGCCGCCGCCGGGGAGGCCGGCCTGCTGGTCTCGTCGCTGTCGGCGGCCGAGCGCGGCCACCTGCGCGCGCTGGCGCAGAGCGGTCTGGCACGCGTCGAGCACCGCGAGGTGGCGCCGCCGCCGCGGGTCGGGCCGGCGGCGGCCCCGACGATCGTGCTGAACGCCGAGCAGGACGCCGCGGTGTCGGCGCTGCTGGCCGCGCTGGGCGGCGGATTCAGCAGCTTTCTCCTGCACGGCGTGACCGGCTCGGGCAAGACCGAGGTCTACCTCCGCGTCATCGCGGCGGCGCGGCAGGCCGGCCGCGGCGCGCTGGTCCTGGTGCCCGAGATCGCGCTCACGCCCCAGCTCGCCGCGCGCTTCGGGGCGCGCTTCGGCGAGGACGTGGCGGTCCTGCACAGCGCGCTCCCCCCGCGCGAGCGCCTGGAGGCCTGGCGGCGCCTGCGCCAGGGCGAGGTCGGCATCGCGCTGGGCGCGCGCTCGGCGGTGTTCGC
>JAICYS010000234.1 GCA_025934105.1 Myxococcota bacterium
CCCCGCCCCGCGATCCCAGAGCCTGCGCGTGCCGCCGGGCCCTCCCCCGCGGCGGCCCCGGCCGCCGGGCAGGCGCGCCCCGCGGCGTTCGCGCCAGAGGCGGCGCCCCGGGCGGCGTCCACAACCGTCGGGGCGCCCGCGCCCATCCCGGCGTCTGCGAGCGCGGTCCCGACGATCGTCGCGGCGTCCGCGACCTCGGCGGCGTCCGCGACCGTCGCGGCGTCCGCGACCTCGGCGGCGTCCGCACGTGCGACGCGTGCCGCGCCGGCCTCCGTGGCGCTCCTCGAGACCGCGCCGGTGCCCGCGGCTGCCGCCGCGCGGGCGCGCGAAGCTCCCGCCCCGGCGCCGAATTCCGGGGCCTCCAATCAGGACCAGCGCACCCAGATCTGGTCGCTGCTGGACAGCGGGCGTCTCGACGAAGGCGCGGCGCGCATCAAATCGCTGGTCGCCGCCGACCCGCAGGCAGCGTGGCCGCAATTCGCGCTGGGCGTCCTTTACTACCGAAAGTACTGGCGCCGCGACGCCGTCCAGCACTGGCGGCAGGCGCTGGAGCAAGACTTCGACATCCGACGCGATCCGCAATTCGGCGCCTATCTCTGTTTCATGCTCGACGACACCTGGAAAGCGGCGGGCGTGAACGAACTGCTCGATCAGCTCGGCGCCCAGGCCGTCCCGCTCCTCGAGCAGTGTGCCGCGTCCGCCAAGACGCTGCGGCTCCGGACTCTGGCCTCACGCACGCTGGCGCAGCTCCCGCGCCGCCACCAACGCGCGCGGCGCTGATCGGTCCCCACCGCGCCGGGCCCCCTCAGCGAAACAGGTCCCGACGCGCGGACTCTCGGATGGCGAGGACGGCCGGATGTTTCAGCTTCCGCTCCACCGAGATGGCATAGAAGCGCTGGCGTAAGCCGTCGTTGCGGCCCACCACCTCGACGTGGTGCCGCCGGGACAGCTCGTTTTCGAGAATGGTGGGGGCCGCGAAGATGCCCACACCGTCCTCGCCGAACACGTTCATCAAAGCCGGATCGTCGAATTCGCCCGCGACCGCCGGATGGATGCCCTCGGCTTCGAACCAATGATCGAGAGCGCGCCGCAGATTCGATCCCTCGCCGGGAAGCAGCAGCGGCGCACCGTCCAGCGACCGGGGGAAGTCCTTGCGCCGGCGGGCCGCGAGCCGTCGGCTCGCGAAGAACGACGTGCCGCATTCCCCCAGCAGGTGATTGAAGGCCCGCACCGCGCCCGGCCCGGCCGGCGCGTCGGCGAGGACCACGTCCAGCTTGAACAGCGCCAGCTCGGCGACGAACTCTTCCACCGGGCGATCCTCCCGACAGACCAGCCGCACCGGTTGCCCGAGATGCAGCGCCGGTTCCAGAAGCAGGCGAACCACCGGCTTCGGCAGCACGTCGGCGACGCCGACCAGCAGGCGCAGCGGCCGTCCCGGCGCCCGCCCGTTGACGGCGTCCAGGAGCTCGCGCCCGACGGAGAAGATCTCGTCGGCGTACTTGTAGACCAGACGCCCGGTGTCGGTCAGGACCAGGTGACGCCCTCGCCGCACGAAGAGCTTCTCGCCGACGGCGCCCTCCAGCTGCCGGATTTGCCCGCTGATGGTCGGCTGCGCGAGCCGCAGCTTGACGCTGGCGCGCGCGATCGTCCCTTCTCGCGCGACGGTCCAGAAGTACAGCAGGTGATGATAGTTGAGCCAGTTCACGACGGATCCAATACCTCGGCTTTTCCGATGGATCGAGAGGAGCTTATCTATTGGCCGATGTGGGGAGCGGGCCGCATGAACAAGAGGTCATCACGAAAGGGAGGACCGACATGCACGTACTCATCCGAGATCGAGGGGTAGATCTGGCCCGGGAGACGCAGGAGCGGATCGAACGGTCGATTGCTTTCGCGCTGGACCGCTTCGGGCGGCGAATCAGGCGCGTGACGGTGGGGCTCACCGACCTCAACGGCCCGCGCGGCGGAGTGGACAAGCGCTGCCGGGTCGAGGTGGCGCTGGAGCCCTCCGGGCTGGTCCTGGTCCACGAGGATTCCCAGGACCTGGTCACGGCCGTCGATCTGGCGGCCGGGCGCATCAGCGCGACGGTGGCCCGAAAGCTCGAGCGCGAGCGCGACGTCAAGGGCAGAGCGGGCCGATAGACCCTCGCCGGCGAGGGGAGGTGTCAGATTCTCTTCGAACTCATCGTCATCCTGGGATTGATCGTCGCCAACGCGTTCTTCGCCGGCGCGGAGATCGCCGTGATCGCGCTGCGGAAGACCCGATTGATGGAGCTGTCCGACCAGGGCCGGCGGAGCGCTCGGGCTGTTCTGGCCCTTCGCGAGCAGCCCGAGCGCTTCCTGGCCACCGTCCAGGTCGGCATCACCGTGGTTGGCGCGACCGCCGCGGCCGTCGGAGGACACTCGCTGGCCACCCGGCTCGCGCCGCTGGTGGCGCGCCTGACCCCCAACTACGCCGACGACCTGGCGCTGGGCCTGGTCATCGGCGTGGTCTCTTACCTGTCGATCGTCGTCGGCGAGCTGGTGCCCAAGAGCCTCGCGTTGCGCAACGCCGAGCGCTACGCGTTGCTGGCCGGCCGGCTCCTGCTGGCCCTGTCCTGGATCGCGCGGCCGTTCGTCTGGCTGTTGACGTCCAGCTCGAACGTCATTTTGCGGCCGTTCGCCGGACGGACCACGTTCACCGACGGGCGGCACTCGGCCGCGGAGCTGCAGGCGCTGGTGGACGAGGCGACCGCGGCGGGAACGGTCGACCGGAGGGCCGGCCAGATCGCCTCGCGCGCCCTGGACTTCCCCGGGCTGACGGCGGCGGACGTCATGATCCCGCGCGCCAACGTGGTGATGCTGCCCCGACACGCGCCAGCCGGCGACGTGCGCCGCACCCTGCTCGAACACCTCCACACGCGGCTGCCGGTCTTCGAGGGGCGCGCCGACCACGTGGTCGGATACGTCAGCGTGAAGGATCTGCTGGCGTTCGCCTGGGAGCGGCGGCTCATCGTCCTCGACGACGTGATGCGCCCGCCCTTCTTCGTGCCCGCCTGCACGCGGGCGGTCGACCTCCTGCAAGACATGCGGCGGCGACACCTGCCGTTCGCCATCGTCGTCGGCGAGCAGGGCCGGATGGCCGGCATCATCACCATGGAAGACCTGGTCGAGGAGCTGGTCGGCGAGATCTTCAACGAGCACCAGCGCCGCCGCCCCGAGGTCGTCACGCGGGAGACGGGCGGCACGGCGCTGGTCAGCGGCTCGACGCCGGTTCGAAGGGTCAACCGGGAGCTCGCGCTGCAGCTGCCGGAGAACGGCGACTGGACGACGGTGGCCGGGCTCTGCCTGGCACGCGCCGGCAGGATCCCCGGCTCCGGCGACAGATTGTCCCTGCCCGGCGGCGTCGTTCTGGAGATCGTCGACGCCTCACCGCGACGCGCGCGCACCGTGCGCGTCCACGCGCCCTGCCGAGGCGCCGGGGGGCCTCGACCCGCCGGCGGAACGGCCGTCTGACGCGCAGGCCGGCCGCCCGCCCGCGCTGGCCGAATGGCTGCGCCCGCGGCTCTTCAGACCGGCCGCGTCCCCAGCGCCTTACGCAGGACGGCGAGGGCCTGCGCAGGACGGCGGCCGTCGTCGCCTGCGTCTCGCGGACCGGATCCAGCATCATGAAATCGTGCGGGATCGCGTCGTAGCGGACGACCGTGGCCGGGACGCCCGCCTCGATCAGGCGCCGCGCGTAGGCCTCGCCTTCGTCGCGCAGCACGTCGTTCTCGTCGGCGATCACGAAGGCGGCCGGCAGGTCGGCCAGGTCCTGCAGCGACGCCCGAAGCGGTGACGCCGTGATCTTGGCGCGCCGGTGAACGTCGGGCAGATAGGCGTCCCAGAACCATGCCATCGACTTGGCGGTCAGATAGGGACCGTCGGCGAACTCCTGATAGCTGTCGGTGTCGTGCGCGGCGTGGCCGCCTGCTCGCTGGCTCGACCACGTTGCAACCGGGAGACCAGCGCACCAGGGCCGCGCGCGCGGGCTCCGGCGGGCGCGCGATGCCAGTTCGGCGGAGCCCGGCCGATTCGTTGCCGTTCCATCATCGGCGCCGGGCAGGAACGCGGCCTATCGTTTGTTCCACCCGTGGAAGGGAGATCGATCGCCGGCGTTCCAGCGCTCGCGCAGCCCGGGGGCGCCGAGGTCCCAGTCGGGGCGAATCTGGCTGCTGGCGGCGCGCAGGTCCTGCCAGAGCTCGGTGATCGACGGCCGGCCCCAAAACCAGTAGCCGTTGTAGATGCGGTGAATCACCAGGCCGGGCTTGAGCACCAGCGTGTGCGGGATCATTGGGTCGTGCTCCGGGTCGGTGTACTCCTGAATGTCGAGATCCTTTTGGACCTTGCGGCCCGGGTCGGAGAGGAACGTCCACTGGGCCCCCACCGACGCGCGAAACTCCTGCAGGGTGTGGTGGTCGTCGGTCGCGATCGTGACGACCTGCGTGTACGCGACGGCAATCCGCGGATAGAACGCCGCCAGTTCCAGGTGCTGCTGGTGCTCCTTGGGACAATAGTGGCCACGGGCGAGCGTCAGGATCAGGGGATTGTCGCCCTGCAACTCGCTGAGCCGCCGCGTCGTGTTCGTGTGATCCGGCAGCTCGTAATCCGGAAAAATGCCCCCCGGGACGATGTCAGCGCGCATATTCCAGCCTCCTCGAATGACGGTGCTTGTCCGCCGCCCGTCAGAGTATGGTGCCGCCATGCGCATCCGTCCCTTCTCGATTCTGATGGGTCCCGCGTCGACCGGCCTGGGCATTGCCCGGCGAACTCGTCGCGGGAGGTCCAAGGAACGCTTCCAGGTTTCCTGCCTGATCGTGACCGCCCTGCTGTTCGTCCCCTCTGTCGGGCGGCGCGCCGACGGCAAGACCGTGGGTCCGCCCGAGGTCGCCTGGAAGGCCATGACCTACCAGCAGAAGAAGGCCTACATGAAAGAGGCCGTGGCGCCGACGATGAAGCCGATCTTCCAGTCCTTCGACGCCAAGAAGTTCAAGACCTTCAATTGCGCGACCTGCCACGGCGCGGACGGGGCCGACCGCAAGTTCAAGATGCCCAGCCACGACATCCACCCGCTGCCCAACACGGAGGAGGGCTTCAAGGCCAAGCTGAAGTCCGAGCCGACGTGGCCGAAATGGACCGACTTCATGGCGAAGCAGGTCGAGCCGGCCATGGGCAAGCTGCTCGACCTCCCGGTGTTCGACCCGAAAAAGCCGGTCCAGGGCGCGTTCAGCTGCGGCGCCTGCCACAGGCTGGAAGCCGCCAAGAGTGAGTGAACCGCGCCGGGCCCGCCGCGCCTAAGAGGGCCTTGCCGTAAGGCAACGCTGAGCGGCAGCGAACCACGCCCGACGACGTGCCGCCCGGAGGCGGCCTAGTGCACCGCACTAGGAGGGCGTTGCCGTAAGGCAACGGTGAGCGGCAGCGAACCATGCCCGACGACGTGCCGCCCGGAAGCGGCCTAGCTGGCCGCGCGAAGCGCCGACGGCGGGGTCGCCAGCGCGCCCGGAAGCACCAACATCGAATCGCCCAGCTCGTGGGTCAGGAAGCCCGCGCGCTCGGCGTGGTCCGCGGCGGCCGCGAGCAGCGCCGGGCCGGCAAAGGCGGACAGAAGCTGAAAGTGGCTCTCCGCGGGCGCGTGGGCGCCCGACAGGATCCCGTCGACGATGCGCGGCCGAAACGCCGGCGTGATCCGCAGGTCGGTTTCGCCGTCGCCGGCGCGCAGGGCGCCCCCATGGGTCGCCGCCGCGCCTTCCAGCGCGCGCACCACAGTGGTGCCGACGGCGACCACCCGGCCGCCGCGCGCCCGCGCCTCGCCGACCGCGCGCACCGTCGCCGCCGGAATCTGGTATCGCTCGGCCAGCGGCAGCGCGGCGTCCAGCCCGGGATCGCCGGTCGCGCTCAGCCCCGCCGCGTGCGTCAGGGCCGCCCAGCGCACCCCCTTGCGCCGCAGCGCCAGCAACAGCTCCCAAGACAGCGGCCGGCCCGCCGACGGCATCTCGAACGACCAGGGCCGGGCGGCGTACGCCGTCTGCACCGCCCAGAGCGGCAGGTCGTGCGCCAGGTACGAGTACTGGACCGGCCGGCCCACGGCGTAGAGCGCCGCCCAGAGCGCGTCGCCGGCCACGGCGAACTCCAGATCGACCAGCCGGGGCGAGAGCGAGCTGCGCGCCACCACGCGCGCGCCCAGCTCGCCGCGCGCGCCGAACCGGAGGCTGGCGCCGACCGGCAACTCGGGCGGGGCCGGCCGATCCTCGGTCCGTTGCCGCCAATCGCCGGCCCCCAACAGGACGGCCGCGAACCGGCGCTCGCCGCGCGCGGCGACCAGCCGCGCCTCGACCGGCCGTCCCGCGCCGTCGGCGCCGGCCAGCGACGCGGGCAGCGTGGCCGCGTCGTTCACGACCAAGAGGTCACCGGGCGCCAAGAACGCCGGCAGCGCCCTGGTGCGCGTCTCGCGCAGGCCGCCCCGGGGCGGAAGCCGCGGGTCCATGACCAGCAAGCGAACGTCGTCGCGCCGGACCGGGTAGTCACGCGCCGGACGCATCAGCGGCCCCCCGCGGCGCGGTCGTGGCGGATGGCGACGCGCGCCCCCGCCTGCCCTGCCCCGCCGGTCGCGCAGAGCGCGACGATCGCGTCCGCCACCCGCGCCGGGTCGGCGAGCTGCGCGCGATCGGCGTCCGGCATGGCCTGGGCGTGCATGGCGGTGTCCATCTCGCCGGGATCGACGGTCAGCACGCGCACGCCGGTGCCCTCCAGCTCGGCCGCCCAGATGCGTCCCAGCTGCTCCAGCGCCGCCTTCGACGCCCCGTAGGCGCCCCAGGTCGGGTAAGGCTCGACGGCCGCGTCCGAGGTCACGTTGACGATCGTGCCGGCGCCGCGCAGCACCATCGGCCCGGCCATGGCCTTGGTCAGGCGGAAGGGCCCGACCAGGTTGACGGCCAGCGCCCGTTCCAGGTCCTCGCAGTCGGTGTCCAGCAGCAGCCGCAGCGGCACGGGGCCGAGCGTGCTGGCGTTGTGGATCAGGATGTCGACCGGGCCCAGCAGGGCGGCGGCCTGCCCGGCGACGGCCGCCGCCGCGTCCCGGTCGGCCACGTCGGCCACCAGGGCGTGCGCTTCGCCGCCCGCCGCGCCGATCTCCGCCGCCACCCTGCGCAAGGGCTCGGCATGCCGGGCCACCAGCACCACCCGCGCGCCGGCGCCGGCCAGCGCCAGCCCCAGCGCGCGTCCCAGGCCCCGGCTGCCCCCGGTCACGACCGCCGACTTCCCATGCAAGCTGCTCATTCGTCTCTCCTCCTCCGGAGAAGATGTCCCAGCCCGCCAACATATCGTCTGTCTTGCCAATACACTGGCAAGCCGCCATCCTGTTGACCGATGCCCGACCCCACCGCCTCCCAGGCCCCGCTGAACCTGGGCCGCAACATCCAGGCCTTGCGCGAGGCGCGCGGCCACACGCAGCAGCAGATCGCCCGCATCGCCGGGGTTCCGCGCGCCACCTGGGCGAACCTGGAGTCCGGGCAGGCCAACCCCACCCTGGCCGTGCTGATCCGCGTCGCGCAGGCGCTGCAGGTCCGCCTGGAAGAGCTGATCGAGCCGCCACGCCGCTGGGGACGGCTTTACCCGGCGGCCTCGCTCCCCAACCGGACCCGCGGGAGCGTCACCGTGCGCAAGCTTCTGCCCGAGTCGATCCCGGGCCTTGAGATCGAGCGGATGGAGCTGCCGGCGCGGTCGTCGATGGCCGGCGTCCCCCACACCGCCGGCACGCGCGAGTACCTGACCTGCGAGCGGGGGCAGATCGAGCTCTCCACCGGGGGCGCCAGTTTCACGCTCGGTCCCGGCGACGTGGTGGTGTTCCGCGGCGACCAGCGGCACGGATACCGGAACCTCGGAACCGCCACCGCCGTCGCCTACAGCGTGATCGCCTTCGCCCCCGTCGCCGCCGGCTGACGGCGAGTTCGCGAACCTGGTGCCCCGCCGTCGAATCGCGTCGACGCCACGGCCGATCGCCGGCCGGACAGGATGCTATTTCGACGGAAGGACACTTAGCGCTGCACACGTTCCGCCAGGCGGACAGGTAACGGTATGACCGAAACCTGCTCGATTGCCGCGAGGCTCCGTTCACTGCGGGCGGCGGCCGTGGTCGCATTCCTGGCGCTGGGCGCCGCCTGTTCGTCCAGCTCCAGCGGCCCCGGAGGGACCACCGGCGGGTCGGGCGGCAGCTCGTCCAGCGGCGGCAGCCCGGCCACCGGCGGGACCTCGGCGGGCGGCTCGGGGCCAACCGGCGGGACCGGGGGCAGCGGCGGCACGGGCACCGGCGGCGCCATTTCGACCGGCGGCGCCC
>JAICYS010000005.1 GCA_025934105.1 Myxococcota bacterium
CGCGGCGGCGGCGCGGGAAGCCGGCGCGCGGCGCGAGGCGGCCCTCGGCGGCGCGCTGGCGTTCCTGCTGGTTCCCGAGGTCTGGCAGCAGGCGCGCACGGCCATGAGCGACCTCGGAATGGCGGCGCTGTTGCTGGCGGCGCTGCCGTTCCTGTTCCGGCTGCGGCGCGCGGCGGCGGCGGCGGACCTGCTGGTCGCGGCGGCGGCGCTGGGCCTGGCCGTCGGGACGAAGTACGCCGCCGCGCCCCTGGCGCTGCCCTTCCTGGTGGCGGCCGCCGGGCTCGCCTGGCTGGCGCGGGCGCGGGCCGGCGCGGTCGCGGGAGCGGCGCTGGTGGTGCTTGCGACCGGCGGGTTCTGGTCCCTGCGCAACCTGGTCGTGACCGGCAATCCCTGGTACCCCGTCGCGACGCTGGGCTTTCACGGCCTTTACGGCAGCGCCGCCATGCGCGCCTGGGACTACCACCTGCCGGTCGGCGACCTGTCGGCGCTGAGCGAGATCGTGACCGCGGCCGGCTTCGGGTTCTCGGCGGCCGCGCTGGCGGGTTTCGCGCGGGCGCGTCCCCCGCTGGAGTTGGCCCTGGCGCTGGCCGTGACGTCGATCTTCTGGTTCCTGATCCCTTACCAGGAGAGCCGGTTCCTGCTGCCTGCGTTCGGGCTGGCGGCGCTGGCCATCGGGCGGGCGGCCGCGCGCCCGCCGGCCGCGCTGGGCTGGGGCGGGTTGGGACTCGCGCTCATCGGAGAAGCCGTGGCGCTCCCCTCGCCCGACCGGTTGGCGCTGCTGCCGATCGGGCTTTTGGGGGCCGCCGCGCTCCACGGCTGGCGCCGGGTGCCGGCAGGCGCGCGGCCGGCGCTGCGCCGCGGGTTGCTGGGAGCGGCGGGTCTGCTGCTGATCGTCGGGCTGGGGCGCGGGCTGGCGGCGCATCGCCGGGGCGCCGACCCGGTCCGGCTGGGCAGCGATCTCGACGACGCGTGGGCCTGGTTCCGCGGCAACGTGCACGGGGCGCGCGTGGCGTACACGGGGACGAACCTGGCCTTTCCGCTGTGGGGCCCCGACCTGTCGAACCGGGTGCAATACGTCAACGTGGCGGGTGGCCCGCGCGATCTGCTGCACGATTTCGACCGCCGCGGTCCGTCCGCCGCGCGCGCGCCGACGCCCGAGCCGGCGCCCTACCGGGAGGGCGCCGCCTTCGAGACCTGGAGGGCCAACCTGCGCCAGGCGGGCACCGGCGTGCTGTTCGTCACGGCGCTGGAGCCGATCGTCGCGCGCACGGTCAGGGCCGACGCCGACGGATTTCCGATCGAGCGTGCCTGGGCCGACGCGCACCCTGACCAGTTCCAGCTCCGGTACGCGTCGACGGCGGCGCGGATCTACCGCGTGGCGCCCCCTTGAACCGGCGCGACGGTCTGCTGCTGGGCGCGTTGCTGCTGTTCGTCGCCGGGCGCTGTCTGGTGCCGATGGACGAGACGGACCTGTTCTTCAACCTCCGCCTGGGCGAGATCGTCCTTCACGGGCACGCGGTGCCGCGCACGAACCTGCTGTCGTTCACCTACCCGGGCGCGCGCGACGTGAACCTGGCCTGGCTGTTCCAGATCTTGCTGGTCGCCGCCCACCGGCTGGGTGGGATCGCCGGGACGGTGATGTTGAAGGCGCTGTTCGTGGCCGCGACCTGGGCGCTGCTTTTTCGGGTGGCGCTGCGGCGGGGCGCGCACCCGGCGGCGGCCGCGGCGGCGCTGGCGCTGGCGGCCTGGGCGGCGGAGCCTCGGTTCGTCGAGCGCCCCCACCTGGTGACGTTCCTGGGCCTGGCCGCGCTGCTGCTGGCGCTGGAACGGGCCGAAGCTGGCCGCCCGCGCCTGCTCTACGCGCTCATCCCGCTGGGGCTGGTCTGGGCCAACGGCAACTCCTGCTTCTTCCTGGCGCCGGTCGTGCTGGGCCTCTACGCGGGCGGGGCCGTCGCGGACGGCCGCCGGGCGGACGCGCGCCGCGCGGCGCTGGTCGGCCTGGCGATGATCCCGATCGTGTTCGCGACACCCTCGGGCGTCCACGTGCTCGGATACCTCGCCAATCACTGGCGCATGCCCGAGCTGCGGCCGCTACAGGAGTACCGCACCGCGACCTGGCCGGTCGACGGACCGTTCGTGTTCCTGGCGGCCGGGGTGTTGCTGGCGGCGGCGCTCCCCGGGCGCGCCTTCCGCCGGGCGCTGCCCGCCGTCGCGCTGGGCCTGCTGGGCGCCCGGCGCATCCGCTTCGTCGCCGAGTTCGCCGTCGTCGGGGGTCCGCTGGTCGCCGAGATGCTGGCCGCCGCCGGACGCCGCGTCCGGTTCGTCCCGGCGCGGCTGCCGGGTGTCCTGGTGGCCGCCTGGCTGATCGGCTTTGCCGTCGCGCCGCGCATCGCGGCCGCGCGCCGGGGCGAGCGGGCGTTCGATCTCGGGATGGAGGCCGACCTGGTCCCGCTGGAGGCGATCCGGTTCGTCGACGACAGCGGCCTCTGCGAGCGGATGTACAACGACCTCGAGGTCGGGTCGTACCTGACGTGGCACTGGCGCGGGCGCCACCGCGTGTTCCAGGACCCGCGCATCAACGGCTACCCGCCCGAATTTCACGCCATCCTCAAGCGCGATGATCTGTCGCGGGCCGAGTGGCAGGCGCTGATGGATCGGTTCGGCGTCAGCGCGGCGCTGGTCACCTACCCGGACCTGAACCCGCGGGCGGCGCTGTTCGATCCGGCGCGCTGGGCGCTGGTCTACCGCGACGGAGAAGCCCTGGTGTTCGCCGCGCGCCGGCGGTTCACGGACCTCGCCACCCGGCGTGAGCTTCCGCTCACGTTTTCGTACAGCCGCGCGCGCGGGGTCACGGCCCGCGCGCTGGACCAGCGGCCGGCCGAGTCGGCCGTGGCGGACTGCGTGTGGCAGCGGCGGCTGGGTGACGTGCTGGTCGACCTGGACGCGCGGCAAGCCGCCGCCGCGGCGTACCGGCGCGCGCTGGCCGGCCCCGGCTGCCTGGATGGAACCGGCGCCCAGGGGGCGCGACGTGCGCTGGGCGATCTGGCGCTGGCCGCCGGCGACCCGGCGGCCGCCGCCGACGCCTACGCGGGGGTCGACGACCCGCACGCCCGGGCCAACCGCGGGCTGGCGCTGCTGGCGCTGGGCCGCGCGGCCGACGCCCAGGCCTCGTTCGAAGCGGCCCTGGCCGGCGATCCCCGGCTGCCCGAGGCGCGCCTCGGGCTGGGCTTCGCCCTGGAACGCCTGGGGCGCGGCGACGAGGCCGTGGCCGCCTTCAGGCGCTTCCTGGCCGAGGCGCCCGAGCACCCGGCGGCGGCCCGAGCGCGCGCCGAGGTCGCCAAGCTGACGAAATCGCGCCGCTGATCAGCCGCCGCCGCGCAGCGCGGTGAGCAGCTTGGTCACGCTCTGCTTGGCGTCGCCGAACAGCATCAGCGTGTTGTCGTTGTAGACCAGCGGGTTGTCGACGCCGGCGTAGCCGGCCGCCATGCTGCGCTTGAGCATGACGACCCGGGCCGCCTTCCAGACCTGCAGGACCGGCATGCCGTAGATCGGGCTCGACGGGTCCTCTTCGGCCGACGGGTTCACGATGTCGTTGGCCCCGATGACCATCACGACGTCGGTGCTGGCGAAGTCCTCGTTGATCTCGTCCATCTCCTTGACGATGTCGTACGAGACGTCCGCCTCCGCCAAAAGCACGTTCATGTGTCCGGGGAGGCGCCCGGCCACCGGGTGGATCGCGTAGCGGCACTTGATCCCCTTTTCGGTGAGCAGCGACGAGATCTCCTTGACCGGGTGCTGGGCCTGCGCGACGGCCATGCCGTAGCCGGGGACGATGATGACGCTGCGGGCGGCCAGCAGCAGCTCGGCCACCTGATCCACCGTCGCTTCGTTGACCTTGCCGGCGGGACCGCCGCCGCCCGCCGGCGGCTTGGCCGGCTCGGACCCGAAGCCGCCCAGCACCACGCTCCAGATCGAGCGGGTCATGGCGCGGCACATGATGGTGCTGAGGATGGCACCCGAGCTGCCGACCAGGGCGCCGGTGATGATCAACAGATCGTTCGACAGCATGAACCCGGCCGCCGCCGCCGCCCAACCCGAATAGCTGTTGAGCAGCGACACCACGACCGGCATGTCGCCGCCGCCGATGGCCATGACCAGGTGAATCCCCAGCAGCAGCGCCAGGAAGGTCATGATCAGGAGCGCCGGCATGCCGGCGTCGAAGAAGCCGGCGCCGTCCACCGGCCAGGCCACGTCGGCGCGATGGAAGATCACGGCGCCCGCCACGCACAGGGCCAGGATGACCATGTTCAGCACGTGCCGGCCCGGCAGCAGCAACGGCTTGCTGCCGATCTTGCCGCGCAGCTTGCCGAAGGCGATGATCGAGCCGCTGAAGGTCACCGCGCCGACCAGGACGCCCACGTAGATCTCGCCCAGGTGCGCGGCCCGATCCGCCGGATCGAAGCCGCCGGCCTGCAGGTAGGTCGCGATCCCGACCAGGACGGCGGCGGCGCCCACGAAGCTGTGCAGCACCGCCACCAGCTCGGGCATCGAGGTCATCGCCACCCGCGACGCCAGCAGCGCCCCGATCAGGCAGCCGATCCCCAGCGCACCGGCCAGGACGCCGACCACGGTGACGTCGGGCGCGACGGTGGCCCCGCCCTCGCCCGGGATCAGCAGGGCCAGCGCGGTGACGACCACCGCGACGACCATCCCGATCAGGCCGAAGCGGTTGCCGCGGCGCGCGCTCTCCTGGGTGGAGAGGCCGCGCAGGCTCAGGATGAACAGCAGGCTGGCGACCAGGTAGGCGAGCGAACGAAAGGTGACGATCATTTGCGGAACATCCGGAGCATCCGCTGCGTGACCAGGAACCCGCCCGCCACGTTGATCGACGCGACCAGGATGGCGGCGCCGCCCAGCGCCAGCGCGCCCGAGCCCCCGCCGAAGAGCGCCAGCATGCCGCCGATGAGGATGATCCCGCTGATGGCGTTGGTGACGCTCATGAGCGGGGTGTGCAGCGCGGGCGTCACGTTCCAGATGACATGCCACCCGACCACGCAGGCCAGCAGAAACACCGTGAGGTGTTGGATGAGCGTCGGCGGCCCGAACAGCGCGGCGGCGCCCAGCGCGATGGCGGCCAGCGCGGCCAGGATGCGGCCGCCCCCGTTCGAGGGCGGCGGATGCGGCGCGTGGGCCGGCTTGGCGGCCTCCAGCGTCTTGTGCGCGCCGGTCGGGCCGCCCGCGCGCGGCGGCGGCGGCTTGGGCGGCGGCCACATCAGCTCGCCGTTCTGCAGGACCAAGACACCGCGCTGGATCTCGTCGTCCATCTTGATCGCGACGCGCCCCTCGGCGCTGGTGACCTCCTTCAGCAAATTGAAGATGGTGGTCGCGTAGAGCTCGCTCGACTGGCGGGCCATCCGGCTGGGCAGGTCGGTGAGGCCGATGATGGTGACGCCGAACTTCTCGACCACCTTGTCCCGCTCGCTGAGCGCGCAGTTGCCGCCCTGCTCGGCCGCCATGTCGACGATGACCGAGCCCTGCGCCATGGCGACCACCGCGCCCGACGTGATGAGCTGCGGGGCCGGCTTGCCGGGGATGAGCGCCGTCGAGATCACGATGTCGGACTGCTTGACGTGCTGGGCGATCATCGCCTGCTCGGCGGCCAGGTAGGCCTCGCTCATCTCCTTGGCGTAGCCGCCCTGCCCCTCGCCGGTCTCCTCGAACTTGAACTCGACGAACTGGGCGCCCAGGCTCTCGACCTGTTCGCGCACGGCCGGGCGCGTGTCGAAGGCCTTGACGACGGCGCCCATCGCCTTGGCGGCGGCGATGGCGGCCAGGCCGGCCACGCCGGCGCCGACGATGAACACCTGCGCCGGCTTCACGCGCCCGGCGGCGGTGACCTGGCCCGGGAAGAAGCGGCCAAAGTGGGCCGCCGCCTCGATCACGGCGCGGTAACCGGCGATGTTGGCGGTGGCCGACAGCGCGTCCATCCGCTGCGCGCGCGTGATGCGCGGGACGGCGTCCATGGCCAGCACCGTCACCCGGCGCTTGGCCAGCCGCTCGAGGAGCTCTTTGTTCTGCGCCGGCCAGACGAAGCTGATCAACGTGGCGCCTTCCTTCAAGAGGTCGGCTTCGTGGCCGGTGGCCGTCGCGACAGGCTGCCGCACCTTGAGGACGACGTCGGCTTGCCCGTACACCGCCGCGGCGTCGCGCGCGATCGTGGCGCCGGCCTCGATGTAGACCGCGTCCGCGAAGGAAGAGGCGTCCCCGGCGCCCGCCTCGACGACGACTTCGTAGCCGAGCTTGCGAATCTTGTGCACCGTCTCGGGCACCGCCGCCACCCGGCGCTCATGGGGGTAGATCTCCTTCGGGATTCCCACCTTCATGGACAGGCAGCGTACACCGTCGGGCGCGCCGACGTCACCTACCGCGGCGGCCGCTTGGCCTCGTGGAACCAGGGCCGCATCTCCGCCATCTTCGCCTTCTGCTCGGGCGGCGCGTGACGGGTGCATGTCGCGAACTCCGGCGTCCCCTCGGTGGCGCCCCAGCGCACCTCGACGCAGTCGTTCGGGTTGTAGGCGATCTCCAGGTTGGCCCGGCGGGCCAGCAGATCGGCCACCGTCAGCTTCCAGGGACTCCCGTCGGTGCGCGTGTAGGTGATCCCGCGTGTGGGGATCAGGCTGGCGTGCAACTTCGCGATCTGGTCGCGCACCTCCGCCGGTCTGCGTCCACCCAGCCGGAACAGCTCCGGGTGCTTCACGATCTTGTCGGGCAGGCCGAGGAGCACGTTCATGGCGATGAGGAGCCGCATGTCGCGCGACGGGGTCGCGTAGTCTTCCCAGGGGCCGGTCGTCTCGAAGATCTTGGCGCCGTCCGGCATCGGGATCACCACCCCCCCCTTCTCTTTCTGAAACTTCTCGCCGTTGTCGACCGAGCCGACCCGCACGGTCAGCTGCTCGTCCAGCGCGTCCAGCGTCTCGCGGTAGGCGGCCTCGGCGTCCAGCCCCTGCGGGTTGATGAGCTTGCCCATCCGCGCATAGAACGCGTCGGCCGAGAGCTTGCCCTGCTCGTCGGAGAACGGCGCGTGCGCGGGATCGTCCTGGCCGCCGATGGCGGCGTTCGGCAGCGAGGCCAGCTTGCCGTCGGCGCCGCGGACCACCGGGCGAAACGCCTTGAACCCGGGGCCGGCGCTCTTGGTGTCGTTGGTGAACAGGAAGGTCCCCTCCCAGAAGCGCTTGCGCCCGATCGACGTGTCGGGCTGCCCGTCGACGGCCAGCAACAGGCCGCCGTGCTCGGGCGTCTGGGCCACCCATTTGACGACCAGCATGACGTGGCCGTAGGGATCGGCGTAGATGGTGCCCGGGCGCATCGCCTTGCGGTCGAGCGCCACCGGGTAAAAGTCGGTCTCGTCGTCGGACAGCGCGGTCCGCGCGCTGCCGGATTGCACGTGGTTGGTCACCAGTCGCAGGAAGCTGCGCACCGCGCCCAGCGGCTCCTTGCCCGCGGGGGCCTGCTCGTTGGTCTCGAAGTTCGAGCAGCGGGGCGGCCGCGCGTCGGTCCCGCGGTCGCAGTCGCGGAACCCGAACGGAAGCTGCAGCTTCCACGAGAAGTATGCGCGCAGGTAATACGGCAGATCGGCGCAGTCGGGGGTGGCGGGAATGGCCGCCTTGTTCTTGGGATCGTCCTCGCGCAGCCCGAGGTAGTTGGCCAGATAGTTGCGCGCGCCGTCGCGCAGCGCCTGATGCAGCGGCCGGAAGTCCAGCGAAGCGGCCGGCGGCGCGTCGAACAGCAGATCGATCCAGGCCGAAAAGAAGTTCTCGTACCGGCGGTCCCAGGCGTGGGCCGACGGCCAGACCACGGCGCCGACGCCGGCCGGCGGCTTCGGCGCGCGCGCCGCCACGTCAAAGGCCCGGCAGGCGACGAGCTTGTCGCCTCGGGTCCAGAGCACCCGGTAGGGGCCCGGCTTCGCGCCGGTGAGCTCCGCCGAGAGGCTGCCGGGCAGGCCGGGGTGGCGCGCCACGGTGAGCGGCCGGCGCTGGCCGTCGGGGCCGACGACGGCCAGCTCGCCCGCCCCGTCCTCGTCCCCGACCGCCAGCAACTTGACGGGCGCGGACGCCGCCGGCTGCTGCGGCGCGATCCAGAGCGCGTGCTCGTCGGAATCGGCGCAGGCGCCCGCGGGCGCGCCGTGCGCCGGCCTGGGTTTCGTCTTCGGCTTGGTCCTGGCTTGCCCCGCCGCCCCCATCAGCGCCACCGCCACCCCCAGGGCGGCCGCCGCGCGGGTGGCCGTCATCGCGGTTCGCCCGCCACCGTGAACCGCAGCGTGTAGCCGCGCGGCTCGACGAAGCCGGCGAAGAGCTCGTGCGCGTGGGCCTGGGCGCGCTCGAGGGCGCCGGAGCTGAGCGCGCCCTTCTCCAGCGCCGCGCGCGCCTCGTTGAACCAGCGGTTGCGATCGGAAGGCGCGATGGCGTTCAAGAACCCCGAGTCCTCGTTGATCGTCTCGAAGCGCAGCACGTCGACCGACAGGATGCGCGGCGGGGGCAGCGTCACATGCACCTCGCGCTTGGCGTGGTTGACCGAGATCTCGGCCGGGCCGTCGCAGACGTCGAAGCCGGCCGACACCACGCCCGAGTAGAACAGGTAGGCGCTGGCTTCTTTCGTGAACGGAAGGTCGACGCTCTTCGGGACCGACTTCTTGGCGTAATCGGCCAGCGACAGCTCCACGGTCGACAGCTTGCAGACCTTCCGCATCCCTTGCAGGATCTGCGTCTCCTCGTTGCGGATCTCGCGGCGGGTCCGCTGGCCGATGATGACCCCGGTGATCATGATGACGACGATGAGCGTGACCGTCCCGATGGTCATCGCCCGCCGGGATCGCGGCAACATCGCCGCCGCACTGGTCACGAGCCGGTCACGCCGGCTGTCCGTGCCGAAAGATGCGCCATGGACGGGAGAATACAACGGCTGCATCGGCCGTGTTACGAATGAAGGTCCGTGATGCGGTGGCGGGACCAGACCGGGTCGGTGCGGACGTCCGCCGGGCCGGTGCGCCCGCCGCCACGCCACCCGGACGGCCGACGGTTCGCGATCGGCGTGTTGCTGGATTCGCTGGGGCAGTACCAGACGACGGTGCTGGCCGGCATCGCCGACGCGGCCCGCGCGCGTGACGTCAATCTGGCGATCTTCGCGGGCGGGGTGCTGGGCGCGCCCGGCAGCCGGGAGATCCACCACAATTTCGTGTTCGACCTCTGCCACCCCGGCGCGGTCGACGGGGCGGTGCTGCTGGGCGGCGCGCTGGGCAACGCGCAGGGCCCGGCCTCCGTCGAGGCGCTGTGCGCGCGGCTGGCGCCGATGCCGCTGGCGACCCTGACGCTGGGGCCGCCGCGGGTTCCGCGGCTCACGCTGGACCAGGAGCTGGGGATGCGGCACGCCGTCGCTCACTTGGTCTCGGTCCACGGCCGCCGGCGGCTGGCGTTCGTCCGCGGTCCGGCCCTCAACTCCGAGGCCGAGCGGCGGTACGCGATCTTCCGCGCCGTGCTGGCCGACGAGGGGCTGCCCGTCGACCAGGCGCTGATCTGCGACGGCACCTTCGAACGGAACGCCGGCCAGGCCGCCGTGGCCACGCTGGTCGACGATCGCGGGGCCAGCTTCGACGCGCTGGTGGCCGCCAACGACTACATGGCGCTGGGCGCGCTGGAGGCGCTGGAGGCGCGCGGGATCGCCGTCCCGGGGGACGTGGCGGTGGTCGGCTTCGACGACATCGAGGACGCGCGCTTCTCTTCGCCGCCGCTCACCACCGTCCGCCAGCCGCTCTACCAGCAGGGGGAGGCGGCGCTGGATCGCGTGCTGGCGCAGCTCGAGGGGCGCGACGTCGAGCTGGAGACGGTGCACGCCACCGAGCTGGTCATCCGCCGGTCCTGCGGCTGCTTCGCCGACCTGGCCGGCGCGGGACGGGCCGGCGCGGCAGCTCCGTTCGAAATGCAGGTGGGCGGCAGCCTGGACGATCTGCTGGCCCAGCGCGGCGACGAGCTGCGCGAGGAGCTGGGGCGCGCCGTGCACGGCGCCGACGCGGCGCTGCCGGCGGGCTGGGCGGCGCAGCTGGTCGACGCGTTCGAGGCCGAGCTGCGGGGCGCCGGCGCCGGGCTGTTCATCGCCGCTGTCGATCGGCTGCTGGGCGCGGTCGCGGCCGGGGGCGACGACGTGTCGGCCTGGGAACGGTTGATCTCCGCCATGCGCGGCTGGCTGCTGCCGGCGCTGGCCGGCGACCGGCGCCGCTGGCGGCAGGCCGAGGACCTCTGGCACGGCGCGCGCATCGTCATCGCCGACCTGGCGGAGCGCGCGCAGGCGCAGCATCGCCTGCACGCCGAGCGCCTGGCCCGCGCGCTGACCGCCAGCGGCGCCGCGCTGCTGGCCACCCAGCAGGTCAGCGCGGTGCCGGAGGCGGTGGCGCGCCAGCTCCCCGAGCTGGAGATCCCGGGCGCCTGGATGGCGCTGCGCGCCGCCGACCAGCCCGAGGCCGCCGGGATTCTGCTGGCCTACGACGACGAGCGGACGCCCGGCGGCGCCGAGCCCGCGGCCGGGACGCGGCTGCCGGCGCTGGAGCTGGTCCCGGCCGTCTTGCGGCCGCTCGGGCGGCGCGCGTCGCTGGTGGTCGCGCCGCTGTCTTTCCAGGAGCGGGCGTTCGGGGTCCTGGCGCTCGAGATCGGCCCGCGCGAAGGCGTGGTGTATGCGTCGCTGGCCGAGCAGGTCTCGGGCGCGCTGGAGGGGGCGCGCCTCAGCGCCCGCCTCATCGAGGAAGCCACCCGCCGCCAGGCCGCCGAGCGCGAGCGGCTGGAAAAAGAGATGGAGATCGCCGCCCGCATCCAGACGTCGATCCTGCCGCGCGCGCTGTCGGTGCCGGGGTTGGAGATCGCGGCGGCGATGCGCACCGCCAGCGAGGTGGGCGGCGACTACTACGACGTCATCCCCACCGGCGACGGCTGCTGGCTGGGGATCGGCGACGTGGCGGGCCACGGCCTGCCCACCGGCCTGGTGATGTTGATGATGCAGAGCGGGATCGGGGTGCTGGCGCGCAAGATGCCGGACGCCTCACCGCGCGAGCTGCTGCTGGCGCTGAACGCCATGCTGGTCGAGAACGTGCGCGACCGCCTGGGGCAGCGCGAGCACGCCACCCTGACGCTGATCCGCTATCACCAGGACGGCCGGCTGCTGTTCGCCGGCGCGCACGAGGAGATCTTGATCCGGCGCGCCGCCACCGGCCGCTGCGAGCGGCTGGAGACGCCGGGCGCCTGGGTGGGCGCCAAGCGCGACATCGCCGCCGGGACGGTCGAGACCGCCGCGCGGCTGGCGTCGGGCGACCTGCTGGTGCTTTACACCGACGGTCTCACCGAGGCTGCGGGGCCGGACCGGCGCGAGCGGTTCGGCAGCGAGCGGCTGATCGCCGGGATCGAAGCCGCGGCCGGGGACGACCCGACCGCGGTGCGCGACGCGGTGCTGGCGGCGCTGGATGGCTTTGCGCCACGCCTGGACGACGACGTGACGCTGCTGGTGGGCCGCTACTTCTTGCCGGGCGGGTGAAGCTTGCCCGGCGACGAGAGCTGCAGCTTGCCGCTGCCCTGAGGCGGCAGCGTGACCGGCGGGGTCGCCGGCGGCGCGTTCGTCGGAGCGATGCTCATCAACTCGACGTCGAAGATCAGCGTGGCGCCGCCCGGAATGGTGGGCGGACGGCCGCTGTCGCCGTAGGCAATCGACGACGGGCAGACGAGCTGCGCCTTTTCGCCGACCTTCATGCGCCCCACCCCCTCGGTCCAGCACTTGATGACGCCGTTGAGCGGGAAGGTGGCGGGCATGTTCCGCTTGCGCGAGCTGTCGAACACCGTGCCGTCGGTGAGCTTGCCTTCGTACTGCACGGTGACCCGATCGGTCGGCCCCGGCGACGGGCCGGTGCCCGGCGTGATGGTCTTGAACACCAGGCCGGAGGGCGAGACCACCGCGCCCGGCTCGTGCGCCGCCTGCTCGAGGTACTTCTTCGAGTTCTTCTTCTCGATCTCGACGCGCTCTTCGCCGCGCTTGCGCGCCAGCGCGTCGACCTTCGGGCCGTAGGTGTCCAGATCGACCTTGTGCGGCCGCTTGAGGACCATGTCGCTCAGGCCCGCCTTCACGAAATCCAGCTCGCCGGCGGTCAGGTTGAAGGTGCCGAGGTTTCGACCCAGCAGCATCCCCAACGTATAGAGCGTCTTTTCGTCCTCGGTGGTCGGCGTGGCGTTACTGCCGCCGCCCCGCAACCGATTGCAGCCGCTCACCACCACGAACGCGAACACGCAGGCCAAGCCTGCGAGCCTCTTTGGTCCTGTCTTCATGCGCCCTCGTAACACAGGAACGCCCCGGAGAACAGCGCGACGCGGCGGGCCCGTTGCCCGGCCGGCGCGAACGGAGTAAACGACGATCGAGGAGAACGAGATGCCGCTGGTCCAAATCTTCACCTCCGCTCCGCCCCCGGCGCCCGACGCGCAAAGCAGTCTGCTGGGCGATCTCTCCAAGCTGCTGGCCGCGCGGTTTCACAAGCCGGAGCGCTGGGTGATGACCTGCCTCTGCCCGGATCTGGCCATGACCTTCGGGGGCACGACCGCGCCGGCCGCGTTCGTCGCCGTGAAGAACGTGGGCAAGATGACGGCCGACGACACCACCGGCCTGTCCGCGGCGCTGTGCGATCGGCTCTCGCCGGCGCTGGGCGTCGCGCGCGACCGGATCTACGTCGAGTTCACCGACGCCGCCGGCTATTTGTGGGGATGGAACGGCGGGACGTTCGGCTGACGGTATTCCCGACCCGCGCGTCCGGTCTTAGGTTGTTCCCCCGGATGCTCACGCGCCTGCTTCATCGGATAGCCGCGCCCCTGATCCTGTCGTTGACGGTGCTGGCCCTGTCGTGCGCGAGCTCACGCGGCGAACAGCGCGCCGCGGGTCCGGCAGCGGCCACCACGTCCGGCGCGAGCGCCGAGCCCGTGCCGCCGCCGTCCCCAAAAAAGGGCGTCATTTTGCCGACCGACGTGAAGCTCGGGCCGCAGCCGTCCACCGTCAACACCGGCACGGCGGGGCCTGCCGTGGGCCCGACCGTCGGCAGCTCGAGCTCGCCCAATTAGCGGCTGGCGCCGCCCAGATCAGGTACGAACACGGCTTGACGGCCCAGCACGCGGAGAGGATGCTCCGTTGAGCGTCTCGCCATGGCGGGCCGGATCGGGAGGGGGCCTCGATTCGGGTGCGCACATGCGCTGGCCGGTGTGATGGGTGTTGGGTGGTTTGAAAGGAAGATGGGATGGAGAGCACACGCAGGGAGTCTGAAGCGGTCCCCCGCTATCGCGACGAACGGGTTCGCACTCTCAGCGGCGCCTTGCGCGACATGGAGAGCCAGCCCGACGCGCCCGACCGCATGCAACAGGTCCGGCACCTGGTCCACGAGCTGGAGATTCATCGCGCCGAGCTCGAGGTACAGAACCACGAGCTGCGTGAATCGCAGGCCCTGCTGGAGGACTCGCGGGCCCGCTACGCGGATCTCTACGACTTCGCGCCCATCGCCTATCTGACGCTGGATCGACAGGGGCGCATCGCCGACGCGAACCTGACGGCCGCGGCGTTCCTGGGCCTCGAGCGCTCGAACTTGGTCGGCCGCTTCGTCACCGCGTTGGTTCCCGAGGAGACGCGGGCCTCCGTGCGCGCGCACGTGCGGGCCTGCTTGACCGAAAACATTCGCGTGTCGACGGAGATCGCCGTCGCGCGCCGGGACGGCCGCCCGCTGATGACCCAGATGGTGAGCACGCCGCTCTTGAACGGCGCGGGCGACATCACCGGCTGCCGCACGACCCTGACCGACATCTCCGCGGTCAAGCACGCGCAGGACGTCCTCAGTTTCCTGGCGCGTGCCAGCGCCCTGCTCTCGTCCTCGTTCGACTACGTGGCCAACATCGCCGCGGTGGTTCGGGAGGCGGTCCCTCTGCTGGCCGACGTCTGCATCGCCGACGTGCGCGATCCGGCCGGCCACCTGATCCGCGTAGAGCTGGCGGACGGCAACCGCGAGCGGCAGCGGCTGGCGCGCGCCGCCCGCTTGCTGAAACCCGCCACCGCTCGCCGGACCGCGCTCGGGTCGGTGCTGGAGCTGCGGCGGCCGATCCTGGTGCGCGACTATCGCCCGCCGGTGGCGGGCGGCGACGGCGGCGGCATCGAGCACGAAGGCTTCGTGCGCGCCTGCGGGGCGCGCTCGATCATGTACATCCCGATGATGATGCGCGGCCAAGCGCTGGGCGTGCTCACCTTGGTGACGGCGGAATCGGTCCGGCAGTTCGGCGGGCCGGACCTGTCGACCGCCGAGGACCTGGCCAACCGCCTGGCGATGGCGATCGAGAACGCCCGTCTCTACGACGATGCGCAGCGCGCCGTGCGGGCGCGCGAACAGGTGTTGTCGTTCGTCTCGCACGACCTCAAGAACCCGCTCATGGGCATCCTGCTCAGCGTCGACATGCTGCTGAACAGCGCTCCCGCCGACGAACGCCGTCGCGGATGGAAACAGCTCGAGCGCATCCGCCGCGGCGTTCAGCAGATGCGCCACATGGTCGAAGATCTGCTGGACGTGGCCAGCATCGACGCCGGCCGGCTGGCCATCGAGCTGGCCGACGAGGACCTCAGCAGGATCGTCGACGACGTGGTCGAGCTGTTGCGGCCCATCGCGCGCGACACAGGGATCGAGCTGCGCGGCGATCTGGCCGGGGAGGCCCGCCGGGTGCGCTGCGATCGCGACCGGATCATCCAGGTCCTTTACAACGTCCTCGGCAACGCGCTGAAGTTCACGCCGCGCGGGGGTGGCGTGCGCGTCTCGGCGGAGCGCGCCGGCCCGCAAGCGCTGATCACCGTCCATGACAACGGGCCCGGCATTCCGGCGGAGCTGGCCCCGCTCCTGTTCGGGCGCTATGCGCAGGCCGCCGAGTCCGCCCGCCGCGGGCGAGGGTTGGGGCTGTTCATCTCGCGGGCCATCGTCCAGGCGCACGGCGGCGCGATCTGGGCCGATCTGGAGGTCGAGCGGGGCGCGCGGTTTTGCTTCACGATTCCGCTGGCGTCGGTCGCGGACGGCGCCGGAGTGAACGCGGAGGCGCCGTCGCCGCCCCTGCCGGCCATTCCCCAAAGCCCGCGCTGACCGCGGCCGGGCGAGCCGCCTGTTTCGCGCCGGGGGTGGCCGGCGCCGGAGACGGACCCACCTTGAATGCGAGGGACCACCACCATGTCTGACACGCATTGGAAGGGAGACGCCGTGGCCGAGTCACCGCCCGGCGAGAGCGAGGCGGCCGCCGATCGGGTCGCGGGCCGCGAACCTGTCGTCCACCCGCGCGAGAGCCCACCGCCCGACGCCGGGCGCTATCAGCCGAAGAAGTCGACGCCGGCGGACGATCGCGAGATCCAGGCGGAAAAGCAGGAAGAGGCGATCGAGCAGCACGCGGAAGATCGCCAGGCGGGCACCGGCACCGCCCCGAAGAACCTCTGAATCCGTCGAGAACGGGGCCCGGATCGGGCGGCGGGTGACGGGCGGCGCGGCCCGGGTGCGCGTCATCGACGGCGCCGGCCAGCGCTATCGGCCGCGCCCGGGCCGGCGCTATCGGCCACGTTCGGCATCAGCGCCGGCTCCCAACCGGCGTCATCGCCCGCGCGCGGCCGGGCGGCGTTGCGCGCCGGCCCGGTGTAGCCGCAGCCGGGCGGCCGCGGGCGGGTCACCTCACTCGCGTGGCGCCGCGGGCAGCATCCGGTCCGCCGCCGACAGCGCGGCCAGCGTCGCGTTCGGCAACAGCTCCTTCGTGAGCCGCAGGACTTTGGCGGGTACGCCCACCACGATCTCCGCGCGGCCCCGCTCGACGGCGTGCACGATCCGACGCGCGGCCCGGTGGGCGCTCATCGCCAGGCCCGGCGTCTCGGCCGCCACGCTGAACCAGGCGCGCTCATACGGCCGCTTGCCCTTGAACGTGGCGTGCGCCTCGCCGCCCGTGCGCATGAGACCGGGCACGATCGTCGTGACCTTGACGCCGGTCCCGGCCAGCTCGACGCGCAGCCCCTCCGAGAACCCGACCGCCGCGAACTTGGCGCAAGCGTACGGCAGCAGGTGCGGCACGGCGACCTTGCCCCCGATCGAGGTCACGTTCGCGATCCAGCCTTCGCCCCGTGCCCGCATGAACGGCAGGGCGGCCAGCGTGACGTTGACCGTTCCCCAGAAGTTGATGGCCATCGCCTGCTCGAAGTCCGCGCGGGTCAGCGCGTCCAGCGGCGCCACCAGGATGATGCCGGCGTCGTTCACCAGGACGTCGACGCTGCCGAAGTGCTCGACCATCTCGCCCAGCGCGCGCTCGACCTGCCTGGGATCGGCGACGTCGCAGGCCAGCGGCAGCGCCTCGAACCCCTCGTCACGCAGCGAGCGGACCGCCCGCTGCAGCTCGTTGGGATCGCGCGCCAGCAAGGCCACGCGGCAGCCGCGCTTGGCCAGCTCGCGCGCGACCAGCAGCCCCAGGCCGCGCGAGCCCCCCGTCACCAGCGCCGATTTGCCTTTGAGCGGCGACGGACGCAGGCGCCGGGCCCAGGCCCACCAGCTCAGCGCCGCGGCGCCCGCTCCCAGCCGAAACCCCTTGGCCCATCGCCGCCGACTCACCAACGGCGCCAGCGCCGCCGCCACCCACCGGTTCACCTGCGACCCCGATCAGTGGTTGTGCTCGATGCGGTCCAGCGCGTCGCGCCCGGCCGCCCCCTTGCCCTGGTCCTTGGGTCCCGGCCCGGGAACCCGCTCGATCGGCGTCCCGTGGCTGTCGTGGTCCCGAGGCGCCGGTTTGGCGGGCGCCTCGTCGCTGCGTGGTTCAGCGGTCTCCGGAGGTCGCTTGTCCATGGTCGGAAATGTAGTCATCGGCGGCAGCCCGGAACCCGACAAGCGGCGATAGAGCGCGAAGTAGCCGTCGCACATCCGCGCTGCCGAAAAACGCAGCTCGGCCGCCCGCCGGCAGGCCGCACCGTCCAGCTCGGCCGCGGCGAGGATCGCGTCCGACAGCTCGGCTTCAGTGTCGACGACGAAGCCGGTCCGCCCGTGCTCGACGATCTCCGGCAGCGCGCCGGCCCGCCAGGCGACCACCGGCGTGCCGCTGGCCAGCGCCTCCAGCGCGACCAGCGAGCTGGTCTCCGCGACCTCGCCGGCCACGATCAGGCAGCGCGCGGCGGCCAGCAGGCGGCGCTTGCGCGTCAGGTCCAGCGCGCCGGCGAACCGGGCCCGCGGTCCCAGCCGCGGCGCGATCCGTTCGTCGAAGTGTCGCAGGTGGTCCGGGAACGGATAGACGCGGCCGCCGATCACCAGCGGGACGGCGGCGCGCGCGGCGGCGTCCAGCGCGCGGTCGAAGCGCTTCTCCGGGCAGATCCGCCCCAGCGCCAGGGCGAACCGGCGGCGCCGCCGGCGCGGCTGAAATCGCGTCAGGTCGACGCCGTTCGGGATCACCGGCGCGTCGTGCAGCCGCCGCGGCGCGGTCCGGCGCTGCGAGTCGGACACGAATTGAAAGGTGGCGCTCGCGCCCTCGGCCCACAGCGCGGGCGGATAGAAGCCGACGGGCAGGTGCAAGGTCGCCAGCACGGGCGTGCGGCGGCAGGCCGCCAGGTGCTCGTGCAGATCGACGCTGTGGAGGTGGACCAGATCGGGGCGCACCGTGTCCAGCACCCGCGCCAGCAGGGCGGCCTGCGCGCGGCCGGCCTCGGCGCGCGTGCCGGCGTCGAACCGCGGCGGGACCGGGCCGGTCGCCAGGTGCTGGCCGGCCACGCGCGATCCGGAAGGCGCGACCACGATCGATCGATGCCCGCCGGCCACCAGCGCCCCGTCGAGCGCGCTGGCGATCTGTTCGGCGCCGCCCACCGCGTCCGGACCGACCTCGGCCAGCGCATAGGCGACGCTGACGACGGTGAGCGGGCGCATCAGGCCGCCCGGGCCAGCCGCGCCCGAGCGGCCGCCGCCTCGGCCCGCCAGCGGGCCCCGTCGATCCCCCACTCGGCGCCCGAGCCCGGACGCTCGTAGAGCAGCCGCCCCTCGTGCGGCGGGCGGGAGAAGTCATAGACGGGCGCGGCCCGGAACTGCTCGCGCGCGCAGGAGAAGCTCGCCAGCACGGCGGCCTGGCTGGCGTGGCACGCGAACATCGCCGCCTTGAGGCGCTGGGCGGCCGCGTCCAGATCGAACGTCACCGCCGGACAGGCCGGGTCCTCGAGAAAGTCGGTCGACCGCCCGCCCTGCCGCGTGGCGTGATAGCCGGCGAACTCCAGCAGCGCCGCGCCGGCCTGGCCCGGACAGGTCTCCAGCGCCGCCTGAACGGCGAAGGCGGTGGCGTCGTGATCCGGATGCCCGCCCTCGTACGCGTGGGTCAGGACCACACCCGGGCGCACGGCGCGGATCAGCTCGCCCAGCCGGCAGGCGGCCTGGTCCAGCGCGAACGTGGCCTGCTGATCGGGGACGCCCAACCAGACCAGGCGCTCGGGCGCCACGCCCGCCAGCACCAGCGCCGCCGCCGCTTCCCGCCGGCGCGCCGCCGCGTACGCCGCCACGTCCGGGAAGCCGCGCGCGCGCGCGTCGCGTCCGTCGCGGGGCGCCCCGTCGGTGACGTAAGCGACCCGCACGCGCGCCACCCGCGCCATCAACGCGCCGGCCCCGATCACGTCGTCGTCGGGATGGGCGGCCACCACCAGCAGCTCCCCTGCGCCGTGTTCCAGTCGGGCGAGCGCGATCGCGGGCATCACGCCCCCTCTTTAAGGCCGCCGCGCGCAGATGCCAGAGCGCGCGTCCACTTCCAACCGGCGGCGGTACCGCGCCGCCGCGGCCGACAGCCGGCCCGCCTCTTGCGCATCGGGCGCCAGCGGGATCGCGCTCGCGTGCAGCCCCAGTTGAAACCCCAGGTAGGTGGCCCGATAAAAGGCCAGCGGCTCCGGTTCGAGCGGGTGTCCCGCCGAGGCCAACCCGCGGCAGAGCGCCGCGACCTCGCCGGCGTCCAGTTCGAGCTCGACGGAGGCCCCGGCCACGTCCCAGGCCAGGTCCTGAAAGCCGATCGGATCGTGCCCGTCGCAGTGATCCACGGCGTCGGTCTTCCAGAGGCGCCCGTCGGGCAAGAGCAGCCACTCCCATCCGTGCAGGCGGCCGTCGACGGCGAGGGGCCGCGCGGCGCGCGACAGGGCCGCCAGCCAGGGCGCGAACTCCTCCAGCCGCGCCGCTGCCTCCACCGCGCCCGCTTCGGCGGCGTTGACCCGCGCCATCTCCAGCAGCTCCGCGGGCCGGGCGCCCCGATCGCCAGGCGGCTCCGGCTCCGCGAAGCGGCCGGCCCGAAAGGCCAGGTACGCCGACAGCCGATCGAGGAGAGACGCGCGCGGCAGCACCCGCGGCTCCGGCCACAGCCGCGCGCCCTCCACCCATCGCGTCACCAGGAATCCGTGGCGGACTCCGACCACCGGCGGCGAAAAGCCCGCCGCGCCCAGCGCCTCGGCCCGCGCGGCCGCCGCGTCGCCGGGCTCGCCCAGCCCGACGAAGCGGGCCAGGTAACGCTGGCCGCCGGCCCGCAGCCAGAACTTGCGCCGCTCGCGCATGCCGATGACGGCGGGCCAGACGGCCGGGTCGTCCCAGGCCAGGCGCCGCCAGGCGCCGGCGGAGGCGTCGGCCGGCGGCTCGTCGAGCGGGCCGACGAGGTCGCGCACCCATTCACTCAGCCCCGGCCGGCCGGCAGCCAGGAACGCGGCGTCGAACGGGACGTACACCCGCGCGATCCGGCTCCAGCGGGTGCGGATCCGCGGGCTGGCGGCGCTGCCGGCGTCGCCGGCATGCGAGGGGAACACCCGAATGGCGGCCTCCGGGACGCCGGCGCGTTCGAGGGCGTCCAGTACCGCGCCGAACGAGCTGCCCGACAGGCCCGGCCCCTCGTCGACGACGGCCACCGGCCGGCCGCGCGCGGCGCGAAGACGCTGTTCCCATTCGTCGCCCAGCGCCAGCCGCCGATCGAACGGCGGCCCGACGGGCCGGACCGTCAGCGGCAGCTCGCTCGCGCCGGGCAGCGCGCCGGCGACGGCGGCGGCCAGGGTGGCGCCGATCGAGCGGATCCCGATCACCAGCGGCGCCTCCGCCGAACGGAACGCCACCGCGGCCGCGCGGGAGTAGGTCTCGGGATAGACGGCGTAATGCTGGAACCCCTCGCCCGCGCGCAGGACCACGGGATCCGGCAGCGCCAGCCGCTCAAGCGCGCCCAGCGCGTCCTGGCAGCCCTCCGGCGGCACCGGCGCGTCGCCCGCGGCGTGCGACCGCCAGACCGCGCGGGCGACCCGCAGCGCCAGCGCCATCGCGGCCGACGCCGCCGCGTCGGGGCGATCGGCCCCGTCGCGCGCGAAGGCCGCGTCGGCCAGCCCCTGCACCAGCTCGCCCGAGGCCAGCAGCAGCGAGACCAGCGCGGCGTGACGCCGGATCCCCGGCGGCTGTTCGGGCAAACCGGCCAGCGACGCGCGCAGGCGCTGCAGCTGCGCCGCCGGCGCCCGGACCCGCGTCCGGCCGCCAAACACGATCACGGCGTGGTGGTGCTGGAGCCGACCTCGCCGGCCTTCCAGTCGAGGTGCCGGTAGGCGATGGTGGCCAGCTCGTCGAACGTCGGCAGGGTCCACGTCTCGCCGGCGTGCCGCCGCGCCGCGAACGCCAGCAAGGCCCGCAGTTGATCCGGGCTGGGCGAGATGACCGGGCGCGCGTCCTTGGCCAGCTTCATGGCGGCCACCGGCGCCATGCCGCCGTCGACCAGCACGCACATCGCCAGCAGCGCGCTGCGGCCGATGCCGTGCTGGCAGTGGATCAGCACCCGGTGCTGGGCGGCCAGCGCGGCGCGCACCCAGGCCACGCCGTGGGCGATGCTGGCGAGCCCGATGGCGCAGCAATCCTGCGTCGGCAGGTGCAACAGCCGGATTCCGTGCCGGGCCAGCGACAGCTCTTCGTCGCAGTCTTCATCGCGCAGGTCGACGACGCGCGAGATGCCGTGCTCGGCCGCCAGCCGCTCGGCCGCCTCCACGGGGAAGCAACCGCCCACGGCCAGCACCTCCGTCAGCCAGTCGAAGTTGAGGCGCATCGCACCCGCCTCGCGCTTGGCGGCCCGGCGCTTGGGGCCTCCCCCGGTCTTCGATCGCTTGCGCTCGTCCATCGGCGAAACCGCTGGCCAATCTAGGCATGGCCGCCGCGCGCACAATGGGAGCTGTTCAGAGAAGCCGGCGGGCCCGCAGCTCGGCGCGCAGGGCGTCCCCGACGGCGGCCGCCAGCGTCGGGTTCGCGAACCCGAGCCAGGCCACGTCGGTCCAGACATCCAGGGGCGCCCGCAGGCGTTCGCCCGCCGGATCGGTCACGGTCACGCCCGCCTCGCGCGCCACCAGCTCGGTCGCCAGGTCGTACGGATGCGCGCAGAGCGGCGCCGGCAGGCCGCGCGCCCGCAGCCCCGGGACCAGCAGCGGCCGCACGTCGGCTACGAACCGATCGTGGCCCGCCATCAGCTCGTAAAGCTGGCCGCCCGTCGAGATGTACTGATCGTCGAACACCAGCGCCGCGCCGTCGGCCCCGCCGCCGTCCGCCAGGCGCGCGATCACGGCGTCGTCGATCTCGGCCAGCACCGCCCGCGTCCCCGCGAAGAACTTCGCCAGGCCGCCGAATCCGTGGGCAACACCGGCGGCGCGCGAGGGGCGCAGCGACAGCGGCGTGCGCGCGCCGCTCACCCGGTCCAACCGCTCGGCGCCGGCGCCCGCCCCGGCGATCGCCCAGGCCGCGTCGCACAGGTGCTGCTTCAAGGTCGGGATCTCGGTCTGCAACGCCAGCCGAACGTCGGCCAGCGTGGGCGGCTGCCCCGCCGCCGGCGCCGGCGCCACGCCGGTCAAGATCCAGGCCGAGCGCTTCTGGTACATGAGCCCCCGCGTGCCGTCGATCGGGTCGACGATCACGACGATCTCCGCCTGCCGCTCCTCGATCCCGGATGGCAGCAGGCGGCGCCCGTCCTCGCCCAGTCCCTCGGCGATCAGCAGGCAGGGCCACTCGTCGGCCAGCCGGGCAAACCGCTGCAGCAGGACCGCTTCCGAGACGCGGTCCACGGCGTAGACGACGTCTCCGGCCTGCTGGCCGACGGGGGCGGCCATCCCGTCCGCCGAGCTGGCCGCGCACGCCGCCACGACCCGGTCGCGGATCTCGGCATGAATTTCGCGAAGGCAGGCCAGGAGGCCGTCTTCGTCGCGGATCCGTTTCACCGGCGTGACACTAAGCCCGAGCAGCGGCGGGCTCAAGCCTGCCGCATGCGTTCGTGCACCCCGTGCGCACAGCGCAATCCGTGCATGGCGCGCGCGCCGCGCGGCGTCCCACCCGCGCGGGGATCGGGCCGGCACGCCGCATGCGAGAGGGGGAGGCGTGAACATCGTCGTGCTCGGGCTGACGGTCAGCTCCTCGTGGGGAAACGGCCACGCCACGCTGTGGCGGGCGCTGGGGCGGGCGCTGTTTGCCCGCGGCCACCGGCTGGTCTTCTTCGAGCGCGACGTCCCCTACTACGCCGCGCATCGAGACGGGACCGACTTCCCCGGGATCGACCTGCACCTTTATCGCGACTGGTCCGACCTGCGCGGGCCGCTCGGCGCGCGGCTGGCGAGCGCCGACGTGGCGATGGTCACCTCGTTCTGTCCGGAAGGCGGCGCGCTGGCCGGCGTGATCTGCGAGGCCCCCCGCCCGCTGCGCGTGTTCTACGATCTGGACACGCCGGTCACGCTGGCCAAGCTGGAGGCCGGCCAGCCGGTCGACTACCTGCCGGAAGAGGGCCTGGGCGCGTTCGATCTGGTGCTCAGCTACACGGGCGGCCGCGCGCTGGACGCGCTGTCGGCGCGCCTCGGGGCGCGGCGGACGGCCCCGCTTTACGGCAGCGTCGACCCGCAGGTGCACCACCCGGCCCCGCCGAGCCCGGCCTTTGCCGGCGACCTGTCGTACCTGGGCACGTTCGCGGCCGATCGACAGCCGGCGCTGGAGCGGCTGCTGGTCGAGCCTGCCCGCCGGGCGCCGGATCGCCGCTTCGTCATCGGCGGCGCCCAGTACCCCGCCGACTTCCCCTGGACGCCCAACACCTTCTTCGTGCGGCACCTGCCGGCCGGCGACCATCCGGCGTTCTATGCGTCGTCGCCGCTGACGCTGAACGTGACCCGGGCGGCCATGGCGGCGATGGGGTACTGCCCGTCCGGACGGCTGTTCGAAGCCGCCGCCTGCGGGACCGCCATCCTCAGCGACGACTGGGAGGGTCTGGACCGCTTCTTCACGCCCGGCGACGAGCTGCTGGTGGCGCGCGACGCCGGCGAGGTGCTGGCCGCGCTGGACCTGCCGCGCGCCACCATCGACCGGATGGCGCGCCGCGCCCGCGAGCGCGCGCTGACCGAGCACACGGCCGCCGTGCGCGCCCGCCAGCTGGAGGCGCTGCTGGAGGGCGCGTCGCGTTCCGCCGCCGCCCAGGCGGCGGCGGAAGGACTGGCATGCTCGGCGTGATCCCGGCCGCCGGTTCGGGGACGCGGATTCAGCCGCTGGCCTTCTCGAAAGAGCTGCTGCCGGTGGGGAGCCGGGTGGAGGGCGGCGTCGAACGGCCGCGCGCCGTGTGCGAGTACCTGGTCGAGCGGATGCTGGCGGCCGGCGCCACCCGCCTCTGCTTCGTGATCGCGCCCGGCAAGTCGGACATCCTGCAGTACTTCGGCGGCAGCGTCGACGGCGTCCCCATCTGCTACGCGGTGCAGGTCCGTCCCGCCGGCCTGTGCGACGCGCTCTTCTGCGCGCTGCCGCACGCGCGCCCCGACGAGGCGGTGCTGGTCGGCCTGCCCGACACGGTCTGGTTTCCCGTCGACGGGCTGCGCCGGCTGCCCGACGACGCCTGTTCGTTCTTGCTGTTCAACGTCGCGCACCCCGAGCTGTTCGACGCCGTCGTCACCGACGGCGCGGGATGGGTCCAGGCGATCGACGTGAAGAGCGCGGCCCCCCGCTCGAGCTGGGTGTGGGGGGCGTTCAAGTTGCCGGCCGCGGACCTCGCGACCCTGCGCCGGCTCTGGGACGAACGCGATCGGCGTGACGAGTACTTCGGCACGCTCATCAACGCCCACCTGGAACGGGGCGGCCGCGCGCGGGGGGTCCGCGCCGGCGAAGCGTACGTCGACGTCGGGACGCTGCACGGCTATCGCGAAGCCCTGCGGGTCCTCGGAGGAACATGGTGAACGGGAGAGCACAGGAATCGGGGCTGCCGCTGTCCACGCAGCAGATCCGCGAGCGCATCGGCGACCTCGGCCGCTGGTTCCACAACATGAAGCTGGGCGGCGTCGACACGGCGCCGGATCATTTCCTGGGCGACTACCCGCGCTTCAAATGGGAGCGCTTCGCCCACGCCATCCCGCAGGATCTGACCGGCCGCACCGTGCTCGACATCGGGTGCAACGCCGGCTTCTACTCGATCGAGATGAAGCGGCGCGGGGCGGACCGCGTCGTCGGGATCGACACCAACGAAGGCTATCTGGCGCAGGCGCGCTTCGCGGCCGAGATCTCCGGCGTCGACATCGAGCTGCGCCAGCTCTCGGTGTTCGAGGTCGGCCGGCTGGAGGAGCGGTTCGACGTCGTGCTGTTCATGGGGGTGCTTTACCACCTGCGCCACCCGCTGCTGGCGCTGGACCTGATTCACGAGCACGTCGCGCGCGACCTGCTGGTGTTTCAGAGCATGCTGCGCGGGCAAGCGGCCGGACCGGCGCCCGCCGACGACTACCCGTTCTCGGAGACGGCCATCTTCGAGGACCCGAAGTTCCCGCGCATGCACTTCATCGAGAACAGCTACGCGGGCGATCCGACCAACTGGTGGATCCCGAACGAGGCCTGCGCGATGGCGATGCTGCGCAGCGCCGGCTTCTCGATCGAGGACCAGCCCGAGCCCGAGGTCTTCATCTGCCGGGCGCAGGAGGTGGTGCTGGAGTCGCAAGCGGCCTACCCGGCCCGGCGGAGGTACGACCGTGATTGAAGCGGTCATGATCTGGAACGAGCCCAACAACCTGTCGCACTGGGACTTCCAGCTCGACGAGGGCTGGGCGAAGTTCTGCCAGATGGCGGCGCTGGCGGGCGCCGCCGTGCGCGCCGAGCGTCCCGGGCTGACCCGCGTCATGGGCGGCACGTCGCCCATCGATCCCGGGTTCATCCGGCGGCTCGACGAGCAGGGGGGGCTGGCCGAGGTGGACGCCATCGCGGTCCACGGCTTCCCGCTGGACTGGAACCACTGGCAGCTTCACGAGTGGCCCGACAAGCTGGCGGAGATCCGGGCGGTCTGCGGCAAGCCGCTCTGGGTGTCGGAGGTGGGCGTCTCCAGCTTCGGCGCCGAGGAGGTGCAGGAGTTCGGGCTGCGGCGCACCGCCGAGCTGCTGCTGGGTCGCGCCGAGCGCATCCACTGGTACAGCCTGTTCGATCTGCCCAAGGCCTGGCCGGCGACCACGCGCCACCGCGAGGCGGAGGGCTCGTCGTACTACCGCCACTTTTACATGGGCCTGCTGCGCGAGGACGGCACGCCCAAGCGGGCGCTGGAGCACTTCGCGGCCTACGCGCCGGAGATGGGCATCTGCCAGTGGATCCACTTCGAGGACCCGCGGCTCGACGACATCGTCCGCTGGCTGAAGCGCCTGGGGGTCAAGCGCCTGCGCACGGGGCTGTCGTGGGCCGACTCGGGGCGGCCCGACGCCGACGCCTGGTTCGATCGCCAGATGCGCGCCCTCGAGCCGTTCGAGGTGACCGTCACCTACTGCTTCACGCCGGCGGCCGAGGGCATGAAGCCGCACCACACCAGCCCGCCCAAGGACCCGCGGGCGTTCGCGGACTTCTGTGCGCGGATGACCCGGCGGTACGCCCAGTAAATCCGCCCGGGCGGGCGGCGGCTGCCGACGGCGCGTGGCCGTGCGCGCCGCGGCGTTCTAGCCTGTTCTAGCCTTCTTGGCGCACGGCGGGCCGGAGCGATCGCAGCTCGGACACGTAGCCCTCCAGCTCGCGCGCACGGTGGCGGGCGGTGTGCTCGGCCAGCACGCGGCGGCGGGCCCGCGCGCCGATGCGCGCCGACTCGGTCGGGTCCAGCGTCCGCAGGTAGTGGGCGACGTCGTCCCCGCTGCGCGCGATCAGGATCTCGTGGTGCGGGCGGAACAGCTCGGCCAGCCCCGGCCAGTCGTCGGAGATGATCGGCACGCCGCAGGCGGCAGCTTCGAACAACCGCACGCTGGGCGACCAGCCGGCGCGGATCATGTCGGTCCGGGTGACGTTCAGCGTGAAGCGCTGCCGGCAGTAGAACGCCCGGTGCTGCCCCGGGGATACGTGCGCCAGGCGCTGCACGTTGGCGGGCCAGCGGATGTCGTCGGGATACATCGGTCCGGCCACCACGAACGGCCGCTCCGGCATGCGGCGCGCCGGCTCCAGCAGCAAGCGCTCGAGCGGCGGCTGCCGATCCGGGCTGTAGGTCCCCATGTAGCCGAGGTCCCAGATCGGCGCCGGCGGCGACGGCTCCGGCGCGTACAGCTCCGGATCCACCGCGCAATGGAGCGGCCGCGCCATCGGCGATCCGAACTCGCGCTCCAGCCGGCGCAGCGTCGGCCCGCCCGTGAACGACAGGTAAAGGTCGTAGGCCGCGATCTGCCGCGGCGCCAGATACTCCGCGCCGCCGCGCTCCAGCGCCGCCAGGGTGACCGGCGTGTCGATGTCGTAGAACGCGACGAGCCCCCGCGCCTCGGCCCGCGCCCAGTCGCCCACGGCGATCCCGTCCGGCACATACGACCCGACGATCACCAGGTCGGCGTCGCGGACGGCGTCGGCGTGCCGGAGGCGCAGCTCGTCGAGGCTGCCGTAGAGAGTGACCTCCGCGAACGGCGGGCGCGGCAGGTCGCGGTTCTCGGCGTACCAGGGGACGTCCCGCTCGAAGAACCGCAGGCGATGCCCGCGCGCCGCCAGCGCCTTCACGAGCGCGCGGTAGGTGGTCGCGTGGCCGTTTCCCCACGACGACGTGATCGACAGACCCAGGATCGCGATGTCCATCCGCTTCATGCCCCCACGGCGCGCCGGCTCTCGGGCGGCGCCTGCAGCTCGTCCAGCACCTGTTCGACGCGGACCGCGCGCTGGCCGTAGGTGTGGTCGCCCAGCGCCCGCCGTCGGGCCGCCTCGCCGACCGCGCGGGCCCGCTCGGGCGTCAGCCCCGCCAGCAGCCGCGCGACTTCCGCTCCGTCGCGCGCGATCAGGATCTCCCGGCCGGGCGCGAAGAACGTCTCGACGCCGACGAACGCGTCGGTGACGATGCAGGCGCCGGCGCCCGCCGCCTCGAACACGCGGGTGGCGGGCGAGTACCCGAACCGCGCCATGCTGTCCCGGTTCACGTTCAACACGGCCCGGGTGGACGCGTTGAAGGCGTTGTGATCGCGCGTGTAGACGTGGCCGACCGCCCGCACGTTGCCGGGCATGGGCTTGTCGTGCCACCCGGCCCCACCCAGCACGAAGCGCTGCTCCGGCCGCTCGGCGGCGGCGCGCAAGAAGAACTCCTCGACCCGGGCCTCCCGGTCCGGCAGCCGGTTGCCGAGAAACCCCAGGTCGCCCGCGAAGCGCGGATCGGCCTCGGCCGGCCGGTGGACGTCCGGATCGAGCCCGTTGTAGATCGGCTCGCAGCGGCGCGCGCCCAGCGCCTCGTAGGCGGCGACCACCGGAGGTCCCCCGCCATAGGTGAAGATCACGTCGTATCGCGGGACCAGCGCGCGGAACGGATCGGGCGCGCGCGCGGCTTCCGCCGCGGCCACCCGCTCGAGCGTGGCGGGCGCGTCCACGTCCCAGAACGCGCAGAGGGGGCGGCGCCCGTCGGGGCGGCGCAGTTCCAGCACCGCCGCCTCCAGCAAGGCGTCGAACACCCCCACCCCGCTGGCCTTGACGACCAGATCCGCGTCCGCCCCGCCGGCCAGCGCGCGTCGGACCCCGGTCTCGCCGTCGGCCGGGTAGACGACCACCTGGGCCCAGGATGGATCGGGGATGTCGCGGTGCTTCTGGCGATCGTAGGCGTCGGGCTCGTAGAACGTGACCGAGTGCCCGCGCGCGGCCAGCGCCCGCAAGATGCCGCGGTAATAGGTGGCGGCGCCGTTCCAGTAGGCGGACACCAGGCTCGAGCCGAAGAACGAGATGCGCAGGGGCGCGCTCACGACGCCACCCGTTCCGCCAGCCGCTGGACCGGCGCCGGGTGGGCCGTCCGTCCCAGCTCGCCGGCGATCTCCAGGAGCTGGTCGACCCGGTGCGCGCAGGCGTGGCGCGCGGCGATGGTGCGACGGCCGTGCGCCGACAGGCGGGTCGCGAGGTCGCGATCGCCCAGCACCGCCTCCAGGTGGCGCCGCATCTCGCCGCCGTCGCGCGCCAGGAGGTAGTCGCGCCCGACCGCGAACAGCCGCTCGCGATCCACCCAGGGGGCCGAGACCAGCGGGATCCCGCAGGCCAGCGCCTCGAACGGGCGGATGGTGGGGATCCCCGGCAGCGCCTCGACGTAGGGGCGCCGCGGCACGTGCACGGTCACGCGGAAGCGCGCGAACACCGACGGGACCTCGAAGTTGGCGAGCCAGCCGCCGTATTCGATGCCGGCCTCGGCCAGCGCCCGCCGCGCGGACTCCGGGTAGCGCACGCCGTACACCCGCGCCCGCAGGCCGAGGGCGCGGACCGGCTGGATCAAGAACTCGTCCAGCTCGGCGGTCCGCTCGCCGTCGCCCCAGTTGCCGATCCAGACCAGGTCCCCCTCGGTCGGCTCCGCGCGCGGCTGGAACAGCGTCGTGTCCGCCGCCTCGTGCCAGGTCCAGGCGCGCCGCGCCCAGCCCCGCGCCAGATACAGTTCGCGCAGGCAGCCGCCGAACGCCAGGACGCCGTCGTAGGCGGACAGATCGAAGGCCGCCAGCGCCTCGGGCTGCGTCACGGCGCGGTGGTGAGTGTCGTGGAACAGCAGCGCGTAGCGGCCCGGATGTCGGGCGTGGTGCGCGCCCACCCGCGCGACCAGCGCCGGATCGGTCCACTCGTGCACCAGGACCACGTCGGCGCCATCGAGCGCGGCGTCCAGATCCAGGGCCGCCGCGCCGGCGTAGGGGCGCGCCACGCCGTCCAGCTCGGGATAGGCGCGCGCGAACCGTTCCAGCGGCGCGGTGCCGTGGTCGGCGCAGAGATTGGCGCGGCTCCAGCCGTCGGCCGGCTCGTGCGCGACCACGTCGTGGCCACGCCGCAAGAGCTCGCGCGCCACCCCCCTCAGGAAGTGGGCGTTGCCGTGGTTCCAGTCGGAGACGAGCGAGTGAACCAGCATCACGAAGCGCATGCGCGGATCTCCTTGTCGTGTGAACGCCCGGCGCCGCCGAGGCGGGCGTAGAGGTCGAGGACGGCGGCGCAGGTGCGCGCCAGCGGAAACCGCTCGGCCCGCGCGCGCGCCCGGGCCCCCAGCTCGGCCCGCGCGCCGGCGTCGGCGATCAGGCGCGCCAGCGTGACCGCCAGGGCCTGGCCGTCGGACGGATGGACGAACAGCGCCGCCCCGTCCCAGTTCTCGCGCAGGCTGGGGATGTCGCCCAGCACCAGCGCGCAGCCGTGCTGGGCGGCTTCCAGGACCGACAGCCCGAACGGCTCGTAGCGCGCCGGCAGGGCGTAGATGGCGGCCGCCGCGTAAGCCTCGGCCATCGCCGCCGGATCCAGGCGTCCCAGCATGGTGACGCCGGGGCAGTCCGCCGGCCGGCCTTCCCCGGGCGCGCCGTCGCCGGCAATCCAGACCGGCCAGGAGAGCTCGCGCGCGGCGGTCACCAGGGCGGCGATGTTCTTGGCGGCGTCCCAGACGCGCCCGGCCGCCAGCACCACGTCGCGCTTCGGCGCCGCGGCCGGCGGCGCCGGGGGCGACCCGTTCGGGATCACCGAGGCCGGCACGCGCAACGGGCCGTAGCAATCCACCAGCGCGGCCAGCATGGCCGCCGACGGGGCGACCACGTGATCGGCGGCCCGCAGCCCGGCCGCGACCGCGCGCGTGTAATGCTCCCAGGCCGGCGGCGGGTCTTCACGGTGAACGGCGCGCCACCAGGACCACACGCACGAATGCGCGGCCACCAGCTTGGGGACGCCGAACGGCAGCACCGCGTGCGCGTAGCCGTTGAGGTGCACGAGGTCGGGGCGCGTGCGCGCCGCGAGGTCGAGCAGCCATTCGCCCGCTTCGGCCAGGTCGGCGGCCGCGCCCTCCATCCATTCCAGCTTCAGCGTCGAGACGTGCAGCGTGAGCCCGGCGATCGCCGCCGCCGCGCGCCGCTGCGGGCGATCGGGCGGCGGGCCCATCACCGCCAGGTCGACGGCCACCCCGGCGCCGGCCAGCCCGGCGGCCATGCCCAGCGAATACGTCCACACCCCGCCGACCGCGTCGGCGGTCATCAGCACGCGGCGGAGGCCGGCGCTCATTCCGGGTGCCCCTCGAGGACCCGCAGCCGGACCGGGCGTTTCTCCTGCACGTCGCTGAAGGTGTCGAAGCTGCGCAGGTAATGATCGTGGGCGCGCTCCCAGGCCTTCTCGTCGGGCGGGCCCCACAGGCGCGTGTAGTCGGGCGACCCCGGGTAGGGGAACAGCGGCACCGGCTCGTTGGCCCAGACGCCGGCCGCCATGAGCTGCTGGCGCCAGGCGGCCACCGCCCCCGGATCGTCGGCGTTCGATTCCATCAGCGTCGCCTGCACGAACGGAACGGACTTCTTGGCGTGGATCAGCCGCTCGGCCAGCGCGTCGGTCGACAGCTTGCATCGCTTGTCCAGCTGCGCCCGCCCCTCGACGCTGATGCTCTCGACGCCGGCCTCGATCGAGCGGCAGCCGGCCTGGCCCAGCAGGTCGAGGAGCTCGAACGACCACAGATCGATGCGCGTCTGCACGCCGAACTGGATGGGCCGCCGGGCGACCTCGCGCAGCAGCTTCTCGTCGGGCAGGAAGATCTCGTCGACGAAGTAGACGTACCCGGCGCCCGACGCCACCAGGCCGTCCAGCTCGTCGAGGACCGCCGCCAGCGGGCGCTTGCGGTAGCGGTCCCGATAGTTGTCCTTCGCGCAGAAGGTGCAGTGGTACGGGCAGCCGCGCGACGTCTCCATCTCGGCGCCCGGCCCCTCGGGCGGCTGGTCGAACCGATGGTGATGGTGCCGGTGGCGCGCCAGCACCGCCGAGGACCAGCGCAGGGGCGGCAGGCGCGCCATGTCGGCCGCCCGCGGCCCCCCGTTGATCACCGCGCGCCCGTCGGACCCGCGCAGGGCCACGCCGCTGATGCGCCCCCAGTGCGCCACCGGTGCCGAGGCCATCTCGGCCAGCGCCTCTTCGCATTCGCCCATCACCAGCGCGTCGACGTCCAGCTTGGCCATCGCCGCCGCCGGCGTGGTCGACCCGTGCGGCCCGACGGCGATGGTGAGCGGCGCCAGGTCGCGCAGCGCCGCCAGCGTTCGGGCCGGAACCCGCAGCTCCGGCGGTGGACAGCGCCAGAACAGGTAGGTGGGCGCCGTGGTGACGACGACGGCGTCGGGCTCGACCCGTTCCACGCGCGCCCGGAGCTGCCCCTCTTCCAGGTCTTCCAGATGCGCGTCGATGACCTCCGCGGTGTGCCCGCCCGCCTGCAAGAGGGCCTGTGCGTACGCCAGCTCCAGCGGCAGGTGCGGCTCGCGGCAGCCAAAGTAGATGCTGCCGTCGAACGTCCAGCGCGGGTTGACCAGCGCCAGCTTCATCGGACCGCCGATTCCAGGCCGCCGGCCGCGGCCATCACGGACTGCTGCTCCGCCGGCTGGTCCTGGTCGAGCGCCACGCGATCGGCCTGCAGCGCCTCGATCAGCCGCTCGAGCCCCTGCCCCACGCCGGTCCGCGGCGACCAGCCGGTGGCCTTCCGGAACTTGCCGGTGTTGGACACGTAGTAGCGCTGGTCGCCGGGGCGCCAGGGGCCGAACTTCAGCTCGGGCCGGCTGCCCAGAGCCGCCGCGATGCGCTCGACCAGCTCCAGCAGGCTGACGGCGTGCGCGGGGCCGCCGCCGATGTTGAAGGCCTGGCCGACCACCCCCTCGCGCCGCTGTTCGAGCCCGCGCCGCGCCAGTTGCATGGCGTCGACCAGATCGTCGACGAACAGCGCGTCCCGGACCTGCAGGCCGTTGCCGTAGATCGAGATCGGCTGGCCGGCCAGGGCGCGCCGCACGAAGTGGGCCACCCACCCCTGGTCCTCGGTCCCGAGCTGCCGCGGTCCGTAGATGCAGCTCATGCGAAACACACAGGTGCGCAGGCCGTAGATGCGGGCGTGATCCAGCACGTACTGGTCCGCGCACCCCTTCGAGCAACCGTACGGGCTGTAAAAATCCAGCGCGGCGTTCTCGGCCACGCCCTCTTCACGCAAGCCGGGGTTGAACGGAACGTAGCGCCCGGCCCGCGCCTCCAGCGGCAGGTCGGCCAGGGCGCCGTACACCTTGTTCGTCGACGTGAACAGCAGGCTGGGGGGATCGCTGGCCTGGCGCGCCGCCGACAGCACGTTCAGCGTCCCCCGCCCGTTGACCTCGAAGTCCTCGATCGGATCGACGAGGCTGGTGGTCACCGCCACCTGGGCCGCGAAGTGGAACACGTGGCCGACCCGTTCGACGGCCCCGGCCAGCCGCGCGCCGTCCCGCACGTCGGCCATTTCGACCTCGATGCGGTCGCCGTGCCGCTCGCGCAGCCAGGCCAGGTTCCGCGCCACGCCGTCGCGCGACAGGTTGTCGTAGACGATCACGCGCTCGCCCGCCGACGCCAGCCGGTCGGCGACGTTGGCGCCGATGAACCCGGCGCCGCCCGTGATCAGCACCGGGCGATGATCGCCGGCCACCCCCAGGGGACCGCGGGAGCTCATATCGCCAGCCCCCGCGCGTGCAGCTCGGCCCGCGCCGCCTCCACGCGATCCTCGGCCGCCTGGCGATCCAGCCAGTCGGCCAGCTCCTCCAGGCCGGCCTCGAACGAGACCTGCGGCTCGTAGCCCAGGAGCTCGCGCGCGCGGCTGATGTCGGCGAAGCAGTGGCGGATGTCGCCCGCCCGGTAGTTGCCCGTGATCTCGGGCGCGATGCGCGACCGCCCCAGCGCGGTGCCCAGGCGCTCGGCCACCTCGCAGACGGTGAACGAGCGCCCGCTGCCCACGTTCAGCGCCATCCCGTCGGCGCGGTCGGCGTCCAGCGCCAGCCGGCAGGCGCGCGCCACGTCGTGGACGCTGACGAAGTCGCGCCGCTGCCGGCCGTCCTCGTTGATGAGCGGCGGGCGGTTGTTGAGCAGGCGCGCCGCGAAGATGGCCAGCACGCCGGTGTAGGGGTTGGAGAGCGCCTGGCGCGGCCCGTAGGCGTTGAAGAAGCGCAGGGCCACGGTGGGGATGTCGTAGGCGCGGCCGACCACCAGCGCCAGGCGCTCGGTGTCGTACTTGGTCAGCGCGTACACCGACGGCAGCGTGCAGGCCTTATCCTCCGGCGTCGGCACCGGCGTGAGCGGCCGCCCCCGGCCGTCCGTCAGATCCCACTGCCCGCGCTTCAACTGGGCCAGCGAACGCTCGGGCCCCGGGACCAGCTCGCCCTCGGGCGTCCGGTAAATGCCTTCGCCGTAGATGCTCATGCTGGAGGCGACCAGCAGCTTGCCGACCGGCCGCCGCGCCAGCAGGTCCAGCAGGGTCGCGGTTCCGACCGAGTTCACGTCGGTGTAGCGGGCCACCTCGTACATGCTCTGGCCGACGCCGACGGCGGCGGCCAGGTGGACCACCACGTCGACGCCCTCCAGCGACCGCTGCAGCCGCCGCTCGTCGCGCACGTCGCCCACGATCAGCTCGACTTCGTCATCCAGGTAGTCGGGGCGCTGGGCGTCGGGCCCGTGCACCTGCGACGCCAGGCTGTCGTAAGCCTTGACGGTGTCGCCCGCCTCCAGCAGTTCGTCGGCCAGGTGCGATCCGATGAACCCGGCCCCGCCCGTGATCAGGACTGTTCTCGCCATGCCTCCCGAGACTGCACGCCTCGTGCCGGCGTCTCGGCCGCGTCCGACGCGGGCGTCGCTGGTACGTCAGCGCACCGTCTGCAACGGAGCTGCGCACGGCGTGCAGTCCCGCGCGATGCGCCGCCCCTGCTTGCCGCGGTACTCGCGCAACCGATAATGAATCGTGCGCGGCGACAGGCCCAGCACCTGGGCGGTCTTTTGCGGGCTGCGGCCGCAGGCCTCGTACGTGCTCATGATGGCGTGCCGCTCGATCTCGGCGAAGGTGGCGCCCGGCACCGGCGGCGCCGAGAGATCGATCGAACCGGCCGCCGGCGCCGCGGTCGGCACCAGCTCGTTCGACAACAGCAGCTCGGAGATGGGCTCGCCGCGCGACAGGACCAGCGCGCGTTCGAGGACATTCTCCAGCTCGCGCACGTTGCCCGGCCAGTGGTGCGCGCCGAGCGCCTCCATCGCCTCCGGCGTCACCGGCGGCGCCGCGATGCCCAGATCGGCGGCCAGCCGCGGCAGGATGTGATTCACGAGAGGCGCGATGTCCTCTTTGCGGGCGCGCAGCGGCGGGACCTCCAGCGCGACCACGTTCAGGCGGTAATAGAGGTCGGCGCGGAAGGTCTTGGCCTCCACCATCTCGCGCAAGTTCCGGTTGGTGGCGGCGATGACCCGGACGTCGACGGCCACGGTTTCGTTGCCGCCCACGCGCTCGAACCGCCGCTCTTGCAGGACCCGCAGCAGCTTGACCTGGATGGCCGGCGAGATCTCGCCGATCTCGTCGAGAAAGATCGTGCCGCCGTCGGCCAGCTTGAACCGCCCCTCGCGCCGCCCCACCGCCCCCGAAAACGCGCCCCGTTCGTGCCCGAAGAGCTCGCTTTCGAGGACGGTCTCGACCAGCGCGGCGCAGTTCACGGCCACGAACGGCGCGTTCCGTCGGGGCGAGGCGTCGTGCAGCGCCTGCGCCAGCCGCTCTTTGCCGGTGCCGGTCTCGCCGAGCAGCAGCACCGTCGTGCGCGTGGGGCCGACCAGGCCGATCTGCGCCAGCAGCGCCGCCATCGAAGGAGACTGGCCGACCAACCCCTTGGGCGGCAGCGCCTGCGGCGCGCGCAGCGGCACGCCCTCGCGCCCCAGGCCGGCCCGCCGCTCGACCGCGGCGGCCACCATGCGCACCAGCTCGCCGCCGAACGGTTTGGGCAAGTAGCTGTCGGCCCCTTCTTGCATGGCGCGCACGGCTTCCGCGACGGTGGGCTGCCCGCTGAACAGGATGACCGGCGAGGTCGGGTGCAGCCGCCGGGCGGCGGCGAGGATGTTGAACCCGTTCCCGGCCGGCCAGCGCACCTCCGCGACGACGATCTCCGGCGTGGCCGAGCGGAGCGCCGCCAGCGCCGCGTCGCCGTCGCGCGCGATGGTGACCCGGGCGCCGGCGCGTTCCAGGATCGTCGCGGCGGACTCGGTCGACGGGCCTTCGGCGACGAGGACGTGCGCATGGGAAATCGGGGCGTTGACGTCCGGCATGAGCGTTCCGAAGGTGCGCATCTCTCGTACCCGCTCAATCGGGAAGTCTCCTTAAGGTGTGGGATTTTTCGCTGCAACCAAAATGTCCGCCGTCCGATCTTGACGGCGCCGCGGGCCGACCAATTCTTTCGTTTTCACGCGCCCTGCGCGCGGGAGCGACCCATGCGACAACAGGCCGGACAGACGGGGCGGCGCGAATTCATCGCGGCGGGCGCGGGGGCCGCCGCCGCGGCCGCGGCCGCGCTCGGCTGGAGGCGCCCGGCCGCCGCCGCGGAGGTCCCGAAAAAGCCGCAGCCGGGCGCGCCCCGGCCCGAGGACGTGAAGCTTCCGGCGGGCGCCAAGATGCCGATGCGCAAGCTGGGGAGCACCGGCGTCGAGGTGTCACTGCTGGGCCTGGGTGGTTTTCACGTCGGCCTCGCGCCCGACCAGAAGGCGGCCACCCGGATCGTCCGCACCGCCGTCGACCACGGCGTGACCTTCATGGACAACTGCTGGGACTACAACGACGGCAAGAGTCAGGTCTGGATGGGGCAGGCGCTGCGCGACGGCTATCGCCAGCGGGTGTTCCTGATGACCAAGATCGACGGCCGCACGAAGAAGTCCGCCGCCGAGCAGATCGACCAGTGCCTGCGCGCGTTCCAGACCGACGTCATCGATCTGGTCCAGATCCACGAAGTGATCCGGCTGTCGGATCCGGCTCGGGTGTTCGGTCCCGACGGCGCCGTCGAGGCGCTGGTGGCCGCGCGCCAGGCCGGCAAGCTCCGATTCATCGGGTTCACGGGGCACAAGAGTCCCGAGATTCACCTCGAGATGCTGGCCACCGCCGACGCGCACAAGTTCGCGTTCGACACCGTGCAGATGCCGGTGAACGTGATGGACGCGCACTACGACAGCTTCACGAACAAGGTGCTGCCGCAGCTTGCGCACCGGAAGATCGGCGCGCTGGGGATGAAGCCGCTGGGGTCGGGCCTGTTCTTCAAGAGCGCGCCCCTGGCCGAACGGGCCATCACCCCCACCCAGTGCCTGCAGTTCGCCATGAGCGAGCCGACGTCGGTGGTCATCACCGGCTGCGACACGCTGGGCGTCCTCATGCAGGGCCTGGACGCCGCCTACCGCTTCCAGCCGCTCGGCGAGGGCGATCGCCACGCGCTGCTGGCCAAGACCATGCCGGTGGCCGCGCATGGAGAGTTCGAAAAGTACAAGACCTCGAGCACGTTCGACGGAACGGCCCAGCACCCCTGGTGGTTGGACACGGCCTCGCTCAAGAAGGCCTGAGATCGTATCTTCGGTCCATGCCGCTCTCACCCTTGGCCGGAAAGCCCGCGCCCGCCGAAGCCCTGATCGATGTCGACCGGTTGATCGCCGCCTATTACGATCGGCGCCCGGATCCGTCCGATCCGTTGCAGCTGGTCAGCTTCGGCACCAGCGGCCACCGGGGCGCGCCCGAAGACGGCACCTTCAACGAAGCCCACATCCTGGCCGTCACCCAGGCGGTGTGCGACTACCGCGCGCGGGCCGGCATCACCGGGCCGCTGTTCCTGGGCGCCGACACCCACGCAGCGTCGGGGCCGGCCCTGCGCACCGCCGTCGAGGTGCTGGCCGCCAACGGCGTCGAAACGCGGGTCCAGCGCGAGGGCGAGTACACGCCCACGCCGGCGCTGTCCGCGACCATCGTCTCGTACAACCGCGGCCGCGACCTGGCCGACGGGCTGGCCGACGGCATCGTCGTCACCCCGTCGCACAACCCGCCGCGCGACGGCGGCTTCAAGTACAACCCACCGCACGGCGGCCCGGCCGACACCGACGTCACCGACGGGATCCAGGCCCGTGCCAACCAGCTGCTCCGGGAAGGCGGGCCCGACCTGGCCGGGGTCAAGCGGCTGCCCTACGACACGGCTCGCCGGTCCATCCAGGTGCGCGAGCACGACTTCCTGCTCGCCTACCTCGACGACCTGCCCGAGGTGATCGACCTGCCCGCCATCGCCAGGTCCGGCCTGAAGCTGGGCGTCGATCCGATGGGCGGCGCCAGCGTCCACTACTGGTCGCGCATCGCCGAGCGGTTCGGCCTGGACCTGACCGTGGTCAACCAGACCGTCGACCCGCGCTTTGCGTTCATGCCGCTGGATCACGACGGCAAGATCCGGATGGACTGCTCCAGTCCCTACGCCATGGCGAACCTGCTGCGGATGAAGGATCGCTACGCCGTCGCCTTCGGCAACGACACCGACGCCGACCGGCACGGCATCGTCACACCGGCCGGGCTGATGAACCCGAACCACTACCTGGCGGTGGCCATCTGGTACCTCTTCGCGCATCGCCCGGCCTGGCACGCCAACGCGGCGGTGGGCAAGACGCTGGTCTCGAGCACGCTCATCGACCGCGTGGTGGCCAGCCTGGGGCGGCGGCTCCACGAGGTGCCGGTCGGGTTCAAGTGGTTCGTCCCCGGGCTGCTCGACGGCAGCCTCGGTTTCGGCGGCGAGGAGAGCGCGGGCGGCAGCTTCCTGCGGCGCGACGGGCGCGCCTTCACCACCGACAAGGACGGCATCATCCTGGACCTCTTGGCCGCCGAGATCACCGCGGTGACCGGACAGGACCCGGGGCGGCACTTCCAGGCGCTGGCGTCGCGGTTCGGCACGCCCTACTACACGCGCGTCGACGCGCCGGCCACCCCGGCGCAGAAGGCCGCCCTCAAGAAGCTGTCCCCCGACGCGGTGAAGGCGTCGACGCTGGCCGGCGAGCCGATCACCGCCAAGCTGACCCGCGCGCCCGGCAACGACGCGCCCATCGGGGGCCTGAAGGTGGCGGCGGCGAGCGGCTGGTTCGCCGCGCGCCCGTCGGGCACCGAGGACGTCTACAAGATCTACGCCGAGAGCCTGAAGAGCGAGCAGCACCTGCAGGCGATTCTCGACGAGGCCCGGCAGATCGTCGGGCAGACGCTGTCGTCCGCCGGCTGAACGCCATGGACCTGGGACTCTCCGGCAAGGTGGCGCTGGTCACCGGGGCCAGCCGCGGGATCGGACGCGCCATCGCTCTGTGCCTGGCGGCCGAAGGCTGCCGCGTCGTCCTGTGCGCGCGGGGCCGCCCGGCACTGGACGCCGCCGTCGCCGAGGCACGCCAGCGGGCGGGCGCCGGCGGCGACGCCACCGGCGTGGTGGCCGACGTGACCACCGCCGACGGCGTGGCCGCGCTCGTCGAGGCCGGCCGCGCGCTGTTCGGCGGGATCGACGTCGTGGTGAACAACGTGGGCGGCTCCGGCGCGCGCGACTTCGCCGCCGCCGACGAGGCGGACTTCCGCGCGGTCCTGGATCGCAATTTCTTCCCGGCGCTGCGCGTGTCCATGGCGGCCCGGCCGCACCTGGCCGCGCGGGGCGGCGGCGTCATCGTGCTGGTCGCCTCGATCTGGGGGCGCGAGGCCGGCGGCGGTCCCAGCTACAACGTGGCCAAGGCCGCCGAGATCAGCCTGGCCAAAGCCATGGCCCGCGATCTCGCGCGCCAGAAGATCCGGGTGGTCAGCGTGGCGCCCGGCTCGGTGCTGTTCCCGGGCGGCGGATGGGAGCGCCGCCAGCAGGCCGATCCCGAGGGGATCGCCGCCTTCGTGGAGCGCGAGATCCCCTTCGGCCGCTTCGGCCGCCCGGAAGAGATCGGCGACGTGGTCGCCTTCCTCTGCTCGCCGCGGGCTGGCTGGATCACGGGCGCCTGCGTCCCGATCGACGGCGGCCAGGGGAAAGCCTTCTGATCGCCGCCGCCGGCGCGCTAGATTCCGAGGCCGTGACCCTCGACCTCGACGCCTACTTCGATCGAATCGGTTACCAGGGCCCGCGCGAGCCGACGGTGGCCGTGCTGAACGCGCTCATGGCGGCGCACGTCCAAGCCATCCCGTTCGAGAACCTGGACGTGCTCCGGGGCGCGGGGGTCGACCTGGCGCCGGACGCGGTCTTCGACAAGCTGGTCCGGCGGCGGCGCGGCGGCTACTGCTTCGAGCAGAACGGCCTTTTTCTGGACGTTCTGCTGGGGCTGGGATTCACCGTCCGGCCGCTGAGCGCGCGCGTGCGCCTGCAGCCCTGGCCCGGTCAAAAGCCGCCGCGCACGCACCTGTTCCTGGACGTCGCCACCGGCAGCGAGCGCTGGCTGGCGGACGTGGGCGTGGGCGCGATGTCGCTGAGCGCCGCCATCCGCTTGACCGCCGGCGACGAGCAGCCCACGCCCCACGAACCGCGGCGCATCGTGCGCGAAGGCGACCACTGGCTGCACCAGGCCCGCCTGGCGGACAGCTGGACCGACGTCTACGAATTCACCGGCGAGGAGATGCCGCCCATCGACCGCGAGGTCGCCAACTGGTACACCAGCGCGCACCCGCGCTCGCATTTCCGCGACCAGGTGATGGCGGCCCGCGCGCTCCCGGACGGCGGGCGGGTCACCCTGCGCGGCGCCGAGCTGAAACGCCGCGCGCGCGACGGCCGCGCCGAGACCAGAGTCCTGCGGTCGCCCGACGAGCTGCTGGAGGCGCTGGCGACGGAGTTCGGCCTGGTCTTCCCGCCGGGCACGCGGTTCAAGCCGGACGGCGCGGCACCATCATGACCGGCTTGGCGATCTGCACCACCTCGTCGTTCTGATTGAACGTCGTGATCTGCACCTTGACGATCCCCAGCTCCGGCCGCGAACGCGAGGCGCGCGTCTCCAGCACCCGGATCTCGACGCGCAGGCTATCGCCGGGACGGGTCGGGCGCGGCCAGCGCAGCTCCTCTCCGCCGACGCCCAGGTAGCCGCCCACCGGCTGGACGTCGCTCTCGACGAAGAGGCGCATGGTCAGGGCCGCCGTGTGCCAGCCGCTGGCCGCCAGGCCCTTGAAGATGCTGTGCTTGGCCGCCTCCTCGTCCAGGTGAAACGGCTGCGGATCGAACTGACCGGCGAACGCCTTGATCTGCTCCGCGGTCAGCGGCGCCGTCGATCCGCCATGGAAGGTCTGTCCGACCGTGAAATCCTCGAAGTACCGCTCGCGCATCACGAGAGAGTACGCCCACCCGGCGCCGCTTGCCCACGGCCGAGCTTGGCTCCCTCACCTTCCTCCCCGCCCGCACCGACCAGCGAGGAGTCCGAGACCCGGCACTCAGTGCACCGCCGTCGACGGCGGCTTCAATCCGTGCCGCGGCCCGCGGGCAGGCGCGCAAACAGCTCGCCGTCGTGGCCGGGGTCCGGCGTGGCGAAGAGCTCCAGCTCGGCGCGGTACTTCGCGAACAGACCGGGTGGCACCGGCACCTTCCGGCCGCTCAACATCGATTCGATCATGGCGCCGTTGGCGGGCGCCTTGCCGATGACGTGGTTGTTGGTGACGGCGTAGACCTCGCGGGTTTGCGGGCGCGCGGCGATGTCGCGGATGCGTTCCACCCAGGGCGCCAGCTCCTCGGGCGTGTAGAGATAGTCGTAACGCTCGTCGCGGGTGGCCTTTCGTCGGAACCAGTCGCGGTAGTTGCGTCCGTGGAGCCGCACGTAACCGACGGCGCCGGTCGTGTGCGCGGCCGGACCGATCGACCGCCGGAACATCGGCTGATCGACGTTGACGATCCCGACGCCCCGATCGGCCAGCTCGCTCAGGAGGTCGCCCTCCGTCCAGGACGCGTGCCGCACCTCGACCACCAGCGGGAACGCCGCGAACGCCGACAAGAGGTCGCGCAGCCACTCGGCCGCCGCCTCGTCGCGCTTGAACGACCAGGGAAATTGCAGCAGCACGGCGCCCAGCCGCCCCGCCTCGCCCAAGACGTCCAGCGCCGCCCGCGCGGCCCGGACGTCGTCGGCCGTCCAGGCGCTGGACCGCTCGTGCGTGAAGCGCTTCCAAAGCTTGGCGGTGAAACGAAACCGCGGATTCGCCGCCACCCGCCGCACCCACCCCTCGGCCGCGCGCGGATTGGCGGGGCGATAAAAGCTGGCGTTGATCTCGACGGTGTCGAAGAACCGCGACAGGTACTCGAGCTCGTCGAACTGCTTCGACTTCTTGGTCGGATACACCACCCCCCGCCAGTCCGGATAGTCCCACCCCGCCGGTCCGACGCGAACCAGCGCGCTGCCGGACGGCGCATCGGCCCGGCCGTCAGGTCCGTCGCGCCCCGTCGCCCCCTTCATCGCGGCGGCCCGCAAAGGTCGTTGGCGCCGAGGAGCGCCACCCAGGCCCCCCGCCCGACCGGCCCCGGCAACACCGGGCGCATCAACCAGGCGAAGCCTGCTTGGCGCGCGGCCGGCGCGACGTCCGCCCTGGCCAGCACGAACGACGCGACCATCACCCATCCGAAGAGGCCCGCCGGCACCACCCAGCGCGGCCTGGCGCCCGGCACGTTCTGGGCGGCCGAGCTCCCGAGCGGCAGCGACGTGATGCCGCCGGCCAGGATGCGGGTGCTGGAAAACGCGACGGTGAAGTTCGACAGCCGACCCATCCGGCGGCGCAGCTCCTGTGCGTCCCCCATCCGGCGGAGCTGCTCTGCCTTCGAGCCCGCGCCCTCGGCGTCCATGGGCCCAGCTAAAACGAAGCGCCGGCCGCTGTCCACCGGGTGCCGGGCGCGATCCCCGAATCGCCCCGCCGGGCATGCCGAGATCATGAGACCTGCCGCCTTCTGAGTTCGGCTCGCGGCGGCGTGGGTGCTCCTCGCCGGATTCGGCGGGCCGGCGCTTTCGGCACTTCCGGATCCAACGGCGCAGCCCCATATGAAAGCAGCCGAGGTCCCTCATGCGTGCCGTCGTCCTGTCCGAATATGGGCCTCCGTCCGCCCTCCAGCTGCAGACGGTCGCCGACCCGACGCCCGGACCGGGCGAGATCGTCGTTCGGGTGGCGGGGGCCAGCCTGAATCCGGTCGACTGGAAGCAGCGAAGCGGCGCCATCCGCGCGTACATGCCGCTCAAGCTGCCGGCCATCTTGGGGCGGGACGCGGCGGGCACCGTCGCGGCGATCGGCCCCGGCGTCACGGCGTTCAAGGTCGGCGATCGCGTGCTGGGGCGCGTGCCGGGCGGCGGGTACGCCGAGTTCGTGGCCGCCCCGCTCGATTCCTGGGCGCGGGTCCCCGAACCGATGGAGCTGGCGGACGCCGGCGCCCTGCCGCTGGTGGTGCTGACCGGCGCCCAGCTGGCCGAGGAAGCCACCGACGCGCGCGCCGGCGAGACGATCCTGGTGACGGGCGCCACCGGCAGCGTGGGGCGGGCGGCGGTCTTCACCGCGAAGGCGCGGGGCGCGAAGGTGCTGGCGGGCGTGCGCGCCAAGCACCGGGCCGAGGCCGAGTCGCTGGGCGCCGACGGCGTGGCGATCATCGACGACGACGGCGCCATCTCTCGGCTGCCGCCGCTGGACGGCATCGCGGACACCGTCGACGGCGAGACGATCCAGAAGCTGCTCGGCAAGCTCAGGCCGGGCGGAAAAATCGGCAGCGTGCTGGGCGAGCCGGCCGGCGCCAAGGAGAAGGGTTTTCGGGTCAACGCGTTCATGACGCGCTCCGACCCGAAGCGCCTGGCGGCCCTCGCCCGGGCGGTCGCGGACGGCAAGCTGGTCATTCCGATCGCGCGCCGATTCCCGCTGGCCGACGCGGCCGCCGCTCACGAACTGGCGGAAGGCGGCGCCGACGGCAAGGTGTTGTTGCTGCCGTGAATTGCGATCCGGACCTGAACGCGTGTATAGTCGTTCCATGATCGGGCCACTCGGGACCATCCCCGGTGGGCGCGTCGCCAACGACGTGGCCTCCGCGACCGTGGCGGGCTTCACCTTCGCCTGGGCCGGACCGGCCGGCGGCGGGCCGGCCACCGCCTCGGGCGGGCTGCTGAACGTGCGGGTCGCGCTGCGCGGGGCGACGCTGGCCGAGGTGGGGCGGGTGCTCGGCCGGCTGGAGGGCGTTCGCGTGACCTCCGGGCCCGGCATGGCCGGCGGCGCGTGCGCCATCGTTCATTGCGCCGGGTTCAAGATGGTCCTGTCCGCCCCCGCGCCCGGGACGGACACCGCCATGGGGTTGGTGTCGCGGACCGCGGCCCCCGCGGTGGCCATCGAGTCGCCGCTGGCGGCCGCGCTGGAGCTCCTCATGCGGGCCGGCCGGGCGCGCGTGCCCCCGGCCGGGTCGGTTGACGCCGACGCCGCCAGCTCGACGATCCGGCGGGCGCCGCTGCGCCCCGGCAAGATGCTGACCCGCAAGGCGCCGCTCGCCCGCCGCACCCCGCTCCGCCGTGGCCCGAAAGCAGAAGAGCAGTAGAAGCGCAGGGAACGCTCGGCCCAAAGCGCGCAGCAACACTTCTCGAACCACTCGCACTCTCGGTCGATGGCCTCGTGGAGAAGACGCGCGGCAAGCGCGCGCGGCAAGACGGTCGGCGGGCCAGGCCGCCTCACCCCGATTGGTGCGGGGGCGGCAGGATCGGGCTCGGCTCGCCGGTCACGACAATCCAGAGCTGGTACGCGGCGCGGGTCACGCCGATGTGCAGCAGATGGCGAGATTCGTCGTCGCGCCCGTAGCTGCTGGCGTTCACGTCCAGCATGACGACGTAGTCGAACTCCAAGCCTTTGACCTGACGCACGTCGGTCACCTCGACGCCGGGTCGGAAGCCGAAGTCCTGCGCGCGCACGCGGCGCAAGGCCGGCACCTCCGCCCGCCGGAGCCCCTCGTGATAGCGGTCGGCCTGCTCGGGGTGCCGGGCCAGCAGCGCCACCGTCGCGCGCGGCTCGCGGGCGGCCAGATCGCGCAGCGCCTCGGCCAGGAACGCCACCGCCGCGCCGACGGCCGGGAACTGGAACGTCTCGACGGGCGCGCCGGTCCGCGGCGCTTCCGGCGGCTCCGGATCGGCCAGCGGCCCCATCACGGCCCGCGCCACGGTCATGATCTCGCGCGTGGACCGGTACGCGATCCGCAGCGGTTCGACCGCGACGTGCTCCAGCCCCAGGTGCGCCAGCACCGCGCGCCAGTCGCCGAACCCGTTGTCCAGGAACAGCCGCTGTGACGTGTCGCCGGCCAGCGTGATCGACACCTTGGGCGTCTGCCCGATCAGGACGGACAGCTTCATGGGCGACAGGTCCTGCGCCTCGTCGACGAACAGGTGCGCGAACTGGTGGTGCACGCCGCGCACCAGCTGGTTGGCCCGCAGCAGGATGGCCAGGTCGTCGCGGTCCAGCGTGGCGACGTCGTCCTCGGTGCGCTGGCCGTCGATCCCCGTCTCGCCGCGGACGTCTTGATCGCGGTCGTAGAGATCCAGCGCCTCCACACGCCGCACGCCCTCCGGCAGGTCGGCGTCCACCGTCCGCTGCCCCGGCTTGTGCTGAAGTCCCGCCGCCGTCCAGTGCATGTCGGAGTCGGCCTCGATCGGCTCGCGCTTTTTCTTCTTGGGGGCCTGCGTGCCGGCCCCCTCGCGCGGGTCACGGGCCAGCACCGCCGACACGCGAGCGGTCATCGCCCGGTGCGCGTCGACCACGTCGCGTTCGGGGATCGGCATCTCGCCGGGGCCGGTCAGCAGCGCCAGCAAGCGCCCGCGGTCGGTCAGCAGGTCGGCCCACAGCTCGACGGCGGCGCGCGAGCTGCGCTTGCCCCGACGCGCGCCGGCCAGCCGCTCGAGCTCGTGCAGCAGCGCCGGATGGCTCTTCACGCGCGTCACGGCCGCGCTCGACTCGTCGATGATCTCGACCCGCAACCAGGGAAACTCGGCGCGCAGCATCCGCTCGGCCAGCTCGGCGAACGTCGCCACCCGCACGCCGGCCACGCCCAGCGCCGGCAGGAGCTGCCCGATGTACGCCGCCAGCGCCACGCCCGACGTGACCACGGCCAGCTTGGGCGCCGGAAATCGGTTGGGGTAGGTGAACGCCAGGTAGGCCAGCCGGTGCAACCCGACGGTGGTCTTGCCGCTGCCCGCCCCACCCTGCACCACGATCACCCCCGCGTCGCGCGAGCTGATGAGGTCGAACTGGTGCGGATCGATCAGCGCCGCGATCTCGGGCAGGTGGCGGTCCAGCGCCTGCCGCCCGACCGGCGCGGCGCCCAGCGTTCCCCGAGGGACGCGCGTCGCCGTCGCCTGCCCGCCGGCCAGCTCGTGAACCGGAACGTCCGTCCGTTCCCACCCGCCGTCGGGGAGCCGCGCCCAGACACCTTGCGGGCACGCCACCCGCCGGAGGACGCCCCCTTCGATGGTGAGGGTCCGCCGCACCAGGATCTCCCCTTCGACCTCGCGGTCGCCGAACGTCTCCTCGTAGTCGCTCCCCTCGGCGTAGCGGTAAAAGAGCTGGCTGACGGGGGCGTTGCGCCAGTCGACGATGTGAACGCGGGTCTTGGCGTCGACGAAGGTGGCGCGTCCGATGAAGACGTCGCGCTCGACCGGCCCCCGGCCGGCGACCTGCTCGCGCAGCCGCAAGTGCCCGAAGTACGGCGCGGCCGGATCGACCAGGATGTTCTGCAGGTCGGCGCGGGTCAGCGCGACGTTTTGCAAGCGCTCCATCTGGGCGACCAGCGCCGGAACGTCCTCCAGGCGCGCCTCGCCGATCTCGTCGCGCAGCGCCACCATCTCGTCGGCGGAGGTGCGCCGCGCGCTGGAATCGGCGGCCCCCTTCGGCGCCTGCGCGGCGGTCAGGCAGGCCAGCACGCGCGCCAGCAGGCGCTCTTCCTCGGCCGGAATGGCCGGCGTCTCGCCGCGCGGCGCGCCCGACGGCGTCGACGCGTCAGCGTCCTCGTTCACGCCCACACGCTACACGATCCGCAAGGACCCCTGGGAGGGTTCCTTGCACCTTCCGCGACGCGTCCTCGGGGCCAAGAGCCCGGCTCCGCCGGCGTGACCGTCACTTGCGGGGCGGGAAGTTCTGGAAGGCCTTGTCGACCGCCTCGCGAATTTTTTGATCGGACACCGGGACCTGGATCTCCGCCTGCGCGTAGGCGCGCCAGATCAGGCGCTTGGTGTGCGTGTCGACGAGGTCGATGATCAGCGTCCCCTCGCTGTACGTGCGGGTCCACCAGTCGTTGAAGGTCGGGTCCCACCAGCCGCCCGTCCAAAACGGGCCAAAGCCCGCCCCCGGGCCGTAAGGGGGCATCCCCTCGACCTCGGTCCGGCTGCGCGCGCCGGCGTAAAATCCCACGTCGATCTGCGCATTGCCGGGCGACTCCTGCAGCCCCTTGGCTTGCAGGGCCGCGCGCAGCGCCGATTCGATCCGGTCCTTGACCAGCGTGTTGTTGTCGTCGGCAATGCCCTCGTGAATGAGGTGCCCGCCGACCAGCTGGAACGTGTGGTAGCTCGAGAAGTCGACGTGGTGGTCGTAGTCGGTCGCCACCGACACGGTCGCGCAGCCGACCAGCGTCGCGCACCAGAGCGCGCCTGCCCAGAGCCCCAGCCACCGCCGGCCGCGCACGACGTCACCCTGCGAGGCGCGGGTTCTTCCGGACGATGCCCAGGTTCAGCCACCCGGCATAGCCCAACCAGCCCAGGTACGGCACCATCAGCCAGGCGGCCGGCCGATCGACCTGCGCCGCCCGCCGGGCGTAGTCCGCGACCGCGCCGGTCAAAAGCACCAGGTCGGCCAGCGCCATGCGCGCCCGCCGCGCGCCGAAGAAGAGCGGCGACCAGGCGCCGTTCAGCGCCAGCTGTCCCCACCAAAGGCCGAGCGCGCGGCTGCGCCGAGCCGAGGGAGGCGCGCGAAACACGCGGTATGCCGAGACCGACATCAGACCGTAGAGCGTGGTCCAGACCGGCCCGAACACCTGAGGCGGCGGCTGCCCGGCGGGTTTCGAGAGGGCGCGATACCAGCCGCCGCGCCCGCGCCGGCTGGCCGCCGCGCCCAGCCCGGCCGCCACGGCGGTGGCGCCCGCGAACAGAATCAACCAGAGCCGCGAGGGCCTCGTGTCCGGATCGAGTGCTCGAGCCATTTGCAGAAGCTGGCCACGCCCCCCGCGGAGGCAACCTGCGACCCAGTCCCGATTCCGGCATCTTGGGGAAGATGAACAAGCTGCGGATCGACGTCTGGTCGGACATCGTGTGCCCCTGGTGCGCCATCGGGAACCGGCGGCTCGAACGCGCGCTGGAACGGTTCGCCCACCGGGACAAGGTCTCGGTGATCTGGCACTCGTTCGAGCTGGATCCCTCCGCGCCCCCGGTGCACGAGGGGGATCACGCCGCCCACATCGCCGGCAAGTTCGGGCGCACGCGCGAGCAGGCGGAATCGATGCTCCACCGCATCATCGACCTGGCCGCCGAGGACGGGCTGACCTTGCAGTTGCTGGACGCGCGCAGCGGGAACACCTTCGACGCCCACCGGCTGCTGCACTTCGCGGCCGAGCGCGGCCTGGAACCAGCGCTCCGGCTTCGCCTGTTCCGCGGCTACATGACCGAGGGTGAGCCGATCGGCGACCGCGCGGTGCTGCTGCGGCTGGCGACCGAGGCCGGCCTGCCGGGCGACGAGATCCGCGCCGTGCTGGACAGCGACCGCTACGCCGACGACGTGCGCGACGACGAGGATGCCGCCGCCGCCATCGGCATCGGCGGGGTCCCCTTCTTCATCCTGGGCGGCCGGATCGGCGTGTCGGGCGCGCAGCCGGTCGACGTGTTCCTGCGGGCCCTGGACGAGGCCTGGGCCAAGCAGGAAGAGACCGGCGAGGCGCTGGTCTGACCGGTCAGCCGCCGGGCGATCGGAAGGTGTCACAGGCGGCCGGATCGCCGGACTGCATCCCGGTCGTGAACCACTTCTGGCGCTCGGCGGAGCTGCCGTGCGTGAAGGTCTCCGGGTTCACGCGCCCCAGCGCCTGCTTCTGGATCCGGTCGTCGCCGATGGCGGCGGCCGCGTCCAGCGCCTCGGCGATCTCTTCGCGGCTCACCTTGCCGGCCGCGAACGCCGCGTGTCCCCACACGCCCGCGTAGCAGTCGGCTTGCAGCTCCATCCGGACCGAGAGGGCGTTGCGCGCGTCGGGGTGCTCCTCCTGCGCGCGGCGGACCTGGCGTTCGGTGCCGATCAGGTCCTGCACGCGATGGCCGTATTCGTGCGCGATGACGTACGCCTCGGCGAAGTCGCCGCCGCGCGCGTGGAACCGGCGCTGCAGCTCCTGAAAGAAGCCCAGGTCCAGGTAGACGCGGCCGTCGGGCGGACAGTAGAACGGGCCGGTCGCGGCGCTGGCGGTGCCGCATCCGCTGGGCGTGGCTTCGGTGAACAGCACCAGGTGCGCCGGACGGTAGGTCTCGCCGGCCGACGCCAGCTGCTTGCGCCAGAACGACTGAATGTTCGTCTCCACGCAGGCGGCGAACTTGGCCGGATCGCCGACCGAGCTCACGCCGGCGCAGCTCCCGCCCAGGTTCTCGTGCGAGCCGGCCGGCGCCGGCGGCCCCATCGGGACGTTCTGCTGGCTCTCTTCGATCAGGCGCTGAACCGCGGCCGCCGTGGGGCTGCCGTTGCCGGCCATCACCTGGACGACCAGGTAGATGAGGCCGCCCACCAGTCCCAGGCCGCCCACCCCCATCCCGACGCCGCCGCCCGGAAACCGCACGCCGCGCCGATCCTCGACCTGCGACGCGTCGGCACGATCGTCCTCGTCGAACCTCACGGTTAGGAGCGAGCTTAATCATCAAAGGCGTCCCGGGGCCAGCCGGCCGGAGGACGCCACCGCCGGCGGCCGATCGAGCGCGCCACCCTCGAGGACGTGAAGCTCTCGTCGAGGTCCCCGGCGACCGACATCCCGGCGGCGCCCGGCGGATCGGTCGAGGCGGTCGGGGCGTTCGGCGACCGGCCGGCGGTCAGTGACCGGCCCGCGCCGGCCGCATCCCCACCAGCAGGCCGCCCAGGATCAAGGCGGTGCCGGCCAGGCTGGCGGGCGCCAGCGGCTCGTGGCGCACCGCCGCCCCCAAGCCGAGCGCGATCACCGGCACGATCACGGTGATGTACGAGGTGCGCGTGACCGGCCAGTGCGCCAGCAGCCAGGCCAGGATCACGTACGCGCCCAGCGATCCGGCCACGGTCAGGTAGATGAGCGGCCAGGCGGCGCGCGCGGTGGCGGGGAACGCGTGCGTCTCGCCCAGCGTGAAGCTGGCCAGGCCGGCCAGGATCGCGCCGGCCGCGCAGCCGACGGCGTTGGCGGCGAACGGGTCCTGCCGCGGCCCCCGCTTGAGCAGCGTGGTCCCGAGGCTGGCCGCGGTGGCGCCGGCCAGGATCGCCGCGAAGCCGGCGATCGGCACGTGGCGTTGCAGGCTGGCCGAGAACAGCATCGCCACGCCGGCCAGGGCGATCGACGCGCCCACCACCTTGCGGGCGGTCAGGCGCTCGACTCGCAGGGCCCGCGCCGCCAGTGCGCTGCTGAGCGGGACCGTCGCGTAGAGCACCGCCGAAACGCCCGACGGAACCAGCTTCTCGCCCCAGTAGAGCAGCGGCAGGTTGATCCCGAACTGGCCCACGCCGTAACCGAGCGCGGCGCGCAAGGCCGCCCCGCGCGGCAACGCCCGCCCGCGCGCCACCGTCCACAGCCCCAGCAGCGCCGCCGCCAAGGTCAGCCGCAAGGTGGCCGCCCAGACCGGCGCCAGCGCGTCGTTCCCGATGCTGATCACCAGGAACGTGCTGCCCCAGATCGCGCCGCAGGCGGCGAACGCCAGCCAGGGTCTCATCGCCGCGGCGCCAGGACCATCTCGTCGCTGCAGACGCCGGCGGTGTGCTCGATGGGCGCCGACCGGCCGGTGCGCGCGAAGCCGCGGCTCTCGTAGAGGCGCACCGCCGCGGCCAGCTCGGGATTCACCCACAGCTTCACGGCCGCCGCGGGCGCGACGCCGGCGATCCAGGCCAGCACGGCGTCCAGCAGGCGTCCGCCGAGCCCCGCGCCGCGCGCCGACGGGTCGACCCAGGTGCCGAACAGCTCCGCGCCGTCGCCGGCGACGTGAGCGCCCAGCATTCCGACCATCCGGCGCGCGTCGTCCTCGGCCACCCAGGTCGCGACCTCGCGGGAGGCGGCGCTGGCCCGGGCGCGATCGATCCAGACCTGGTCGGCAAAGGCGCGCTCTTCTTCGAGCGTGCGGCCAAACGCCGTCCGATCGGTGGCCAGCGCCAGCAGGCGGAGCCGCCTCATCTCGGGCCAGTCCTCGGCGGCGGCCCGCCGCACCTCGATGGCCATGATCGGCGCCTGCTCAGCGCGTCGCCACGTTGGCGGGATGGGCCAGCAGGGCCGTGCAGGCGTCCGGCACCTTGCGGCCGGCGTGCTCGTCGGATTGCCGCTTGTTGTCGTGCGTGGTCTGGGCGTCGCCGCTGAACCACCAGGCCAGCGAGCGGCCGCATCCGTCGTCGGGAGGCGGGTTCTGCGCGACGCAGCCGAGGCTGCCGGCCGGACACTTCAGCCGCACGTGGAAGTGATCGTGATGACCCCACCAGGGGCGAATGCGCGCTACCCAGGGCTCTTGGCGCGTCGGCGCTTCGCACAGCATCCGCTTGATGGCGGGGTTGACGAAGATGCGGTCGACGGCCGGGTCCGACGCCGCCGTCGCCAGCAGCTTCACCGTCTTCGGCGTCCAGGCGGCCGTCGCCGCGTGCGTCCGCAGGTCGATGACCGGCCTCGGCGCCAGCCGCTCGCGATCGGCCGCCGAGACGTGGCCGGCCCGCAGGCCGGCCGGCGCCGCGTACCCGAGGTCGACGTCCAGGCCCGTCTCGTGGCTGCGGTGCCCGTTGGGGGTGGGACCACCGCGCGGCTGGGACAGATCGCCGACCACCAGCAGCCCCAGCTTCTTGGCCTTGGCCGCGCGACCCAGCCGCTCGACGAAGGCAATCAGCTCGGGGTGGCCGTAGCGGCGGTTGCGGCCGAGGTGCAGGACCTCGTAGCCGGGCCCCGAGGGGGGCAAGGTGGCCGCGCCCTGCAGACAGCCCGCGCTGTAGGCGCCGATGGCCTGCGCCGGCCCGGGCGCCGGCACGCGCTGCGCGTTCCATTCGGCCGGCGACGCGGGAACCAGCGACGCCGAAACGCAGGCCGCCAGCAGCACCGACGGGTTCACGCGCGCAAGCATAGCAATCCCGGTCCGGTCTGCGGAAGGTAATAGAACCGCGGACTTAGTTCCGGGGGTCGGTCTGCCGAGAAATGGAGGGGGGGAGCCTGGCCGCCGTGTTCCGTGACGCGCACCGACCGACGCGCCGCCTGCGCCTGTGGGCGTGCGGCGTCGCGACGCTGGCCGGCCTGGCGACCGCACCGGCCCGGTCGGAGGACTGCGAAGGGACGACCGAGCGGATCGTCGGCTACTCGTGGCAGCAGGACCAATATGTCGTCGAACGGCGCGCGCTGGACGGAAGCGAGCCGACCCGGTACGTGACCCGCCAGCTCAGCACCGGCGAGGTGCTGGACGAAGTCGCCTGCCCGGCGGGGGGGACCTGCACCGCCGCCGAGGCGCTGGGGATCCGGGCCTGCTCGTTCCGCCCGCTGCCCCGCATGCTGCCGGATCGGTTGTCGCTGCAGCTGGCCGCCGACGGGGACTCCGAGGTCCGCCTAGCCGGCCTGGCCGGCGTGGTGCCGCTCATGCGCGTGCGGGGGATGGGAACGCTCAGACTGCGCAGCGGCGTGCGCGCCGATTCGCACGTCATCGTGTTCCTCAGCGACACGATCGATCCGGACGACTGCGGCCTCACGCGCGAACGCGCCGTGGTCGTGCCGGACCCCGACTGGTCGAGACACGCCCGGCAAGCCGCCGCGCCGGCCGGCGCTCGAAGCCGGGTGGAGGCCGGCATGCTGCCGGACGTCGACCTCCTGACCCGGGCGCCGCTGGAGCCGGACCTTCGCCTGGCCGGGCCGCTGTCGCCCGACGGTGTCCAGCCGCTGACGATGGCGGCGCGCGCGGCGGCCGCGGTCCACCTGGACGCGCTGGCCGGCTGCTGGGCGCAAGAAGCGCTGTCGATCCTGGGCCGGCAGACGCCGGCGCGGCCGGCGCGATCCTCCGCGTCCGTCGAGATCGAGGAGATCCGCGTCATCCTGCCCGAGAGACGGAAAGATCCGGTCCACTGAGCGCGGGCGGCGGCGGGGACCGGCGCGCCCGCCGCCCCGTCCGCCTCGCCCTCGCGGTGTCGCCCCGTCACTGTCTTGCAAAACAAACACCCGTCCATTAAATTAGCGGGACCTGACAACGGCCGCCGGGCGCCGAACATGACCAGCCAACCACCGCACGTCGACCTCGCCCTGGTGCACGCCAAGCTCGAACCGCTGCCCGCCGAAGAGCGCATCGCGTGGGGGGCCGAAGCTTTCGGCGACGGCCTGGTGCTGCTGGCCAGCATGCAGAACACGTCGCTGGTGTTGATGCACATGTTCCATCGGCTGGGCCTGCGGAACGAGGTGCTGTTCATCGACACCGGCTACCACTTCGTCGAGACGCTGCAGCTCCGCGACGAGATCATGCGGCGCTTCGGCCTCAACCTGGTGACGCTCTCGATCGCGATCCTCGGCCCCGACCCGCGCACCCGCGGGTACGCGTTCAGCCCGCTCTTCGATTGGACGGCGGAGTCGGTCGAGGCCTACGTGCGTCGACACGCGCTGCCGGTTCACCCGCTTTACGCGCGAGGCTACCCGAGCATCGGTTGCGCGCCCTGCACCACGCCGGTTCAGCCCGGCGAGGATCCGCGCGCCGGGCGCTGGCGTCACCTGCGCCAGGCCGAGGTCTCCGAAGAGCCGAAGTACTGCGGGGTCAACTTCAGCGACGGCGGCGGCATCTGAACGGCCGCCCGCGCCCGCCGGCGTCACGGCGCGCGGGGACGGGCCGTCGTTTTTTCAGGCGATCCGCGCCACCAGCGCCTCGGTCGCGTCCCAGAGGCGGGCGGCCAATGTCATGTCGCGGCCGAGCGGGGTCGTCTCCGCCGGGTTGCAGTCGGCGTAGTAGGCGCCGGTCACGCCGGCGACCGCCGGACTGGCCGCCAGGTAGCATTGCGTGGCGGCGCCCTGCGCCGGCGTCTTCAACACCAGCGGCGCCGCCACCCGGAACGCCAGGCGCGCCACCGCCGGCAGCGAGCGGACGATATTGGTGTCGATGACGCCCGGGTGAAGCGTGTTGGCCGTCTGTTTCGCGCCGCCGCCCGCGCTCAACCGGCGGGCCAGCTCGCGCGTGAACAGGATGTTGGCCAGCTTGGAGACGCCGTACGCCTTCATCGGCACGTAGCCGCGCTCGCCGGAGAGGTTGTCGAAGTCGATCCCGGGCGGCGGCGCCCGGCGGTGGGCGCGGCTGGCGGTCACCACCACCCGGCCGGCCGGCGCCAAACGATCGAGGAGCCCCGTCACCAGCATGAAGTGGCCGACGTGGTTCGTGAAGAGGTGCAGCTCCCAGCCGAACCGCTGTTGCGGCGTCGGGATGTTCATGACGCCTGCGTTGCAGACGATGGCGTCCAGCGGCGCGGCGCCGTTGCGGGCGGACGTCACCGCCGCGCGGACGGAGTCGGGGTCGGCCAGCTCGCAGGCCAGCGGCAGGAACTGCCCCTCGAGGCCCGCGCAGGCGGCGCGGGCCTTGTCGACGGTGCGCGCCGTCGCGATCACGCGCGCGCCCCGCCGCGCCAGCGTGCGGATGGTCGCGAACCCAAGCCCCGAGTTGCAGCCGGTCACCAGCACCGTCTGGCCGGTCAGATCGCAGCCGGCCGTCGCCTCGTCCGCGGTCGACGCGAAGCCCAACCCGTTCGGTCCCTTGCCTTTGATGGCCGCCACCAGCGACATGCGCGGTCAGATATCACGAATCACCCCCGCGGTGAGAATCAGCGCCCTCTGACGCCCGGACGGTCCTTCAAGTCGGGGCCGTTCGGTCGATTCGCGCGGCCAGCGGCCGAAAAGCCGGTCGGATGGCGAGCCGGACCGAGCACCGGACCTGAGTCGACTGCGGGCCGACCCGGACCGGGGCGCAGGCCGCCGGCCGGCCGCGAGCCGGCAGTCGACCGGACTGCAACGTGAACGGCCGTGGGGCTAACATTGGGCCGCTCCCGACGTGGGGTCGGGCGCGAAGCGCTGGAGGTGGGGCAATGAACGTTTCTCTGGTCAGGTTGACGACGCGGCAGTGGGCGCGCATCCCGGATCGCCAGGGCAGGCCCGACGACCGCGTCGAGCTTTGGGGGGACGTGCCGGCCGAAGAGCTGGCCGCCGCGCTGGACGAGCTCGAGCCTCGTCTGGCCGAGGTGCTGGTGATGCACGATCTGCAGGGGACGCCGCCGGCCGAGATCGCCGCGCGCACGGCCCTGCGGCCGGCGACGGTGGTGGCCCGGATCGTGCGCGGCCGGCTGCGGTTGCAGCGGCTGCTGCGGCACCGGGCGCTGGCCGGGCCGACCGGCACCATCTCAGCCGCGCGGCCGTCCCCGCAGCTTCCGGTTTTTTGAATCGGCTCAAGCAACGCGACGGCCGATGCGCACCATCAACACACCGACATGCGCTCGCCTGCCGCCTGGAAGGGGCTCGTTCGTCGTTTCCTCACCTGCACGCTCTGGTTGGGATTGGCCGCGCCGCCCGGCTGCGGTTTCAGCCCACAGAACTCGCCGGCGTCCGGCTCGGGCGGCAGCCCGGCCGGCGGCGGGGGAGCCGGCGTGGCGGGGCCAGGCTCGGGCGGCGGCTCGATGGCTCCGGCCGTCACCGGCCTGCAGATCACCCCCAGCATGGCCTCGGTGACCATCACCAGCGGCGGCCCGCCGGCCACGCAGCAATACAAGGTGACGGGCACCCTGGGCGGCCAGCTCCAGGACTTCACGGCCACGGCCATCTACTCGGCCACGCCGTCCGGCGTGGTCACCGTCGACAAGAACGGCCTGGTCACCACGACCGGCACCGCCGGGGGGGCCGTCACGATCGTCGCGGCGGTCGGCGATTCGTCGGCGCAGGCCACGCTGCTGGTCAAGAACGTCTTCATTGGCGCCGACCCGGGAACGGCGGGCGCCGGCGTGCCGCCCGACGCGGCGACCATCGTGTCGGGGGCGGCGACCGACCCCTCGCGCGCGCCGCAGCTGGTCTATCCGAACGACGGCGTCCTTGTCCCCCCCAACCTGGGCGGGATCGAGATTCATTTCTCCCCCGGCAAGCAGAACACGCTGTTCGAGGTCAACCTGGCCGGCGACCTGTCCGAGGTGCACGCCTTCATCCGCTGCGCGTCGCCAGCGGGCGTCAAGGGGTGCGTCTACCTGCCCGACCCGACGCTGTGGAACGCCCTGGCCGGCGCGAACGCCGGCCGCGGCCCGGTGACGGTCACGGTCACCGGCACCGACGACGCGGGAACGGCCGCCGGCACCAGCGGCCCGGTCAAGGTGCGGTTCGCGAAGGATGCCATCCAGGGGGCGCTCTACTACTGGACGACCAGCGGCAACACCGCGATCGTGCGCTGGGACTTCGCGGGCAATTCGGGCGCCACGCCCTACCTCACCCCCACCAACACCGACGGAAAGACCTGCGTCGGCTGTCACGCACTGGCCCCGAACGGCGACAAGTTGATCGCCAGCGCCGGCGGTGAGAACGACGGCCGGCTGCTGCTCTGGAACGTCACCGCCGACAAGCCGGTGACGCCGTTCCCGCTGGCCCAGAAGAGCCAGTTCGAATCCTGGAACGCCGACGGCAGTCAGTTCGTCGGCGTGTACGGAGACGACCTGCCGGGGCACAAGGGCCCGGTCAATCTGACGCTGTTCGACGGCGCGACCGGCGCCGTTTCGTCGACCATCGATCTCGGCGGGCTTCGCGCCGACCATCCGGACTGGTCGAAGAACGCAGGTGGCCCCGACACCATCGCGTTCACCTCGATGGACCCGACCGCGCCCACGCCCGACCAGCAGCCGGCGACCGGCGGGATCAGCTACGTCCGGCGGGCGAACGGCGCTTGGGGTGCGCCGGCCAGCCTGGTCCCTGCCCTGCTGGGCAAGAACCGCTACTACCCGTCGATATCACCCGACGGCGCCCTGGTGGCCTACGACGAGTCCACCTGCACCGGCGGCACGCCGGCGCTGGGCCAGGTGCCGGACAAGTCGTGCAACGGCGACGTGGACCCGACGGCGACGATGTTCCTGACCTCGCTGTCCGGAGGCGCGCCCGTCGCGCTGGCCCGCGCCAACAGCCCCGGCGTGGCGGACGGAGCCACCAGCGCGCTCACCAACTCGTTCCCGCGCTGGGCGCCCTTCGTGCAGAACCTCGACGAGATGCACCACCTCATCTGGCTCACCTTCTCGTCGACGCGCCGGTACGGGCTGCGGTCGCCGCCGGCGTCGACGGCGCCCGACGAGGCCGTGGCCGGGACGCTCATCTGGATGGTGGGGATCAGCCCGACGCTCGACGGCAGCGACCCCAGCTTCGCCGCCTTCTGCCTGCCGTTCCAGGATGTGACGACGTCCAACCATCTGGCCCAGTGGGCCAAGTACTTCATCCAGGGTCCCGGATGAGCGCGCTCGACGCGGCGTGAAGCCGGTACTTTTTTTCGACGACGGCGCACTTCGGGCCGCACAAAGAGGACGTCTCATCACAACCGAGGGAAACGATGACGCGTCCTGTTGTTTCGAAGCGGTTTGCGAATGTCATGGGCGGCGCTGCCGCACTGGCTCTGGTCCTGGTCACCGGCTGCGGCAGTTCCAGCAACAACGGGACCGGCAATGAAAACGGCACCGGGGGCCAGACTGCCACCGGCGGCAGCAGCGGCGTCGGGACCGGCGGCTCCAGCAGCGTCGGGACCGGCGGCTCCAGCGCGGGTGGCGGCACCAACGGCGGCTTCTTTGGCGGCGGTGGCGGCACCAACGGCGGCTTCTTTGGCGGTGGCGGCACCAACGGCGGCTTCTTTGGCGGTGGCGGC
>JAICYS010000463.1 GCA_025934105.1 Myxococcota bacterium
ACCTGCCCGAGGCGGCGCTGCTGGCCGGCCTGGTGAAGAACCCCACCGGCTACGACCCCACCAACGACAAGGCCGCGGCCACCGCGCGCCGCAACACGGTGATCGCGCGGATGCTCGAGCTCAACGTGATCTCGGCCTCGGAGGCGCACCGGGCGGAGCGCAGCGGCCTCGGGCTGCACGTCGAGGCGCTTCGCAACGGCTGCGTCTCCTCGGCGGCCCCCTTCTTCTGCGACTACGCCATCCAGTACCTCCTCGCCGACAAGAGCCTCGGCAAGACCGTCGAGGACCGGCGTCGGCTGCTGCTGACCGGCGGGCTGACCATCAAGACCACCGTCGACCTGCGGTTCCAGCGGGCGGCGGACCGCTCGGTGAGCAGGCACGTGCACCCGAAGGACGACGCCATCGGCGGCCTGGCGATGGTCCAGCCCGGCACCGGCGAGGTGCGCGCGCTGGCCCAGTCCCGGCCGATGGGCGCAGACGCCAAGCAGGGGCAGACCTACCTCAACTACGTCGTCCCCAAGGAGTACGGCGACTCCAACGGGTTCCAGGCCGGGTCGACGTTCAAGGCGTTCGTGCTGTCGGCGGCGATCAGCCAGGGGATCCCGCTGAACACCACGATCAACTCGCCGCAGACGGTGTCCATCCCGGAGAGCCGCTACCGCACCTGTGACGGCCCGCTGCACAGCGCCGACACGTGGAACCCGCAGAACTCGACCGGCGCGGGCACCTTCAACCTCTACACCGGGACCCAGCTGTCGGTGAACACCTTCTTCGCCCAGCTCGAGGAGCGCACGGGGCTGTGCCAGCCGGTGCGCCTGGCCCGGGAGATGGGCGTCACCGTGCCCGACCGGGACGTGGTGGGCCCGTTCACGCTGGGCGTCACCGACACCAACCCGCTGACCATGGCCGGCGTCTACGCGACGTTCGCCGCCCGCGGCAAGTACTGCGAGCCGCGCCCCGTCACCGAGATCCTCGACAGCGCCGGCAAGCAGGTCCAGGACTACCCGCCCAAGTGCAAGCGGGTCCTGCGCAGCGACGTGGCGGACGCGGTCAACGACATCCTGCGAGGCGTGCAGGAGGGCAACGGCTTCGGCGCCACGGCCGGCCTCGCCCTCAACCAGCAGTCGGCCGGCAAGACGGGCACGACCGACTTCAACATGGCCGTCTGGTTCGACGGCTACACCCCCAACATGGCGACCTCGTCGATGATCGCGGGCGCGAACTCCCAGGGGCACCACATCACCCTCAACGGCCAGACCGTCGGCGGTGTCTACATCTCCGGGGCGCACGGCTCCACCACCGCGGGCCCGATGTGGGGTGACGCGATGAAGGCGGTCCAGCGCTGGCTGCCGAACGCGAAGTTCCACCAGCCCGACCGGCAGACGATCGAGGGCCAGCAGGTCACCGTCCCGTCCGTGTACGGGCAGAGCATCTCGGCGGCGTCCGCCGCGCTGCGCAAGGCCGGGTTCGTCCCGGTCGTGGGCGCGACGGTCGACAGCGGCAACCCCGCCGGCACGGTGGCCTACCTGAGCCCGGGCTCCGGCACCACCGCGGGCACCGGCAGCAGCGTCACGATCTACGTCTCCGACGGCACGCCGTACGTCGCGCCGAAGCCGAAGAAGAAGTCCGGTGGCGGTCACGGCAACGGCGGCGGCGGCGGCAACGGCGGCGGTGGCAACGGCGGCGGCGGCAACGGCGGCGGCGGCAACGGCGGCGGCGGCAACGG
>JAICYS010000373.1 GCA_025934105.1 Myxococcota bacterium
CGCTCGATCCGCCGCCCGCGCGCGTGGCGGCGGCGCGCCCCCCGGCGGCCCGCCGGCGGACGCCGGCAGCGGCGGCGTTCCGGCCGGCCCAGCGCGCCAGCCACGACGACATCGACCACGAAGACGACATCCTGGCGCCCACCACCTGGTGAGGCCGTCCGCCGCGTTCGAACCTTCGAGCGCCGGCTGCCGCGACGGACAGCCACGTTACAGCGGCGACGCGGGCACCTGACCGCTGATTGGCTTTGGGCGACGCGCGCGGCGGCTCGCCGGGGCCACACCCGGCGGGCGGCGAGACCGAGCGCGATCGCCAGCCAGGTCATCCAGCGCTGCATCTGCTGGTGCATGTCGGGCGGGGACGCATTCGCCTGCATTCCACCCGATCCAGGGACACGAACGAGCTCTTGAGCTCTCTGCTTCGCGGCCGGGCCGGTCCATCCGGCCTCACCCCTCGACGCGCGGGGATGGCCGGACCGGACATTTTTCTTTGTCTAGCTGTTGCTGCAGGGCCCCGGCGTCCAAAATCCTGGGCCGCCTTGTCTTCGTCCGACAGCGCCCTGTTCACGCCGAGCACCCCGGCGCCCCAGCCGGCGCCGCAGGGCGGCACCGGGCTGCGCGCCTGGCAGCGGGCGGCGCTGCAGCTGTTCGAGGCCAGCGCGTCCCCGAATTTCCTGGCCGTCGCCACGCCCGGCGCCGGCAAGACCACCTTCGCGCTGACGGCCGCCCGGCGGGCCCTGGTCTCGCGCGCGGTGCGCCGGGTGGTGGTGGTCGTCCCGACCCAGCACCTGAAGTTCCAGTGGGCGCAAGCGGCCGAGCGGCTGGACATCCACCTCGATCCCGAATGGAACGTCGGCTACGGCGGCCTGCCGCCCGACGCGCACGGCGTGGTCGTCACGTACCAGCAGATCGCCGTGTCGCCGGCGGCCCTGCGGCCCATGGTGCGCCAGTCGCTGGCGATCCTGGACGAGATCCACCACGCCGGCGACAGCCGCGCCTGGGGGGACGGCGTGCGGCAGGCCTTCGATCCGGCCTGGCGCCGCCTGAGCCTGTCCGGGACGCCGTTCCGGTCGGACCAGCGGACCATCCCGTTCATCAATTACACCGGCGAGCTGGCCCAGCCGGACTTCGAGTATGGCTACGGCGACGCGCTCCAGGACGGACGCGTGGTGCGCCCGGTTTATTTCCCGCGCATCAACGGCCGGATGGAGTGGACAACCCCCGACGGCAGCGAGTACGAGGCGACGTTCGACGATCGCCTGTCGCGCGAGCTGGCCAGCCAGCGCCTGCGCACGGCGCTGGACGTCGCGGGCGAGTGGATGCCGACGGTGCTGGCGCAGGCGCACGCCCAGCTGATGCACCTGCGCGCGCGCGACCCGCGGGCGGCGGGCCTGGCCATCACCATCGACCAGGAGCATGCCAAGGCCATCGCCGCCATCATGGAAGAGCGGCTGGGCGTCTCGCCGACCATCGCGACCTCTGACGACCCGTCGGCCTCGGACAAGATCAGCCGCTTCGCCGAAGGGATCGCCCCCTGGATCGTCGCGGTGCGCATGGTCTCGGAGGGGGTGGACATCCCGCGGCTGCGGGTCGGCGTGTACGCCACCAACACCGTCACCGAGCTGTTCTTCCGGCAGGCGGTCGGCCGGCTGGTGCGGTGGAACGCGCGCCTCGGCAAGCAGGCCGCCTACATGTTCATCCCCGACGACGTCCGGCTGCGAAAGTTCGGGGCCGCCATCGCCGAGCAGCGGCGCCACTGCCTGCGCAAGGAGTCGCGCGACGACGACGCCCCGCCGCGCGACGAGGGCGCCGAGCCGCCGCAGAAAAAGACCGAGACCGAGCGCGATCTGGCCGAGCAGCTCTCGCTGTTCGCGCCCATCTCCGCCACACCGCTCGACGAAGACGGCCGTCCCATCGAGACGCCCGTCCTCTACGCGCCCGATGTGACCGCCGACGACGATCCCAACGGCGACATCCCCGACTTCGTGGGGACGGCGGGGGCCGAGGCTGTCCCGTCGCCGTTCGAGTCCGCGCCGGTCGCCGGCCAGGTCCCGCCGCCGGTCGCCGACCCGATCCCGGCCGCGGCGCCCAAGAACAGCGCCCTGGCCCGGCGCCGCCAGCTTCGCGAACAGAACGCCACGGCCGTCATCGACCTGGTCCACCTCAGCGGCCGCACCCACGCCGACGTCAACGCCGAGCTGAATCGCAAGGTCGGCATCAAGCGCATCAGCGTGGCCACCCTGCGCCAGCTGGAACAGCGCCTGACCGCCGCGCAGGCCATGCTGCGCCGGCGTTGACGTGCATCGGGAGGTCCGCCGCGGTGCGCGCCGCGGGGCGCCGACGGCCGGGTTGCCCCCGGCGAGCCCGCCCCGTATGACTTGCCGCCGATGATCGAAGATTGGGCTGAGCTGACGGCGCGCCTGACGGCCGCCGCGGAGTCGGCGCGGGGGCGCGCGCTCTGTACGGCGCTGCCGCTGGCGTCGAGCGCCGACGAGGCGCGCGGGTGGATGGCGCAGGTGGCCGAGGCGGCGGGGTTGCTGCGGGCCGGGCGGACTCCGCCCGGGCTGGCGGCGCCGGAGATCGACGCGGCGGTGACGGCCGCCGAAAAGGAGATCGTGCTCGGCGCCGACGAGCTGCGGCCGGTCGCGCTCTTGTGTGGGATCGCGACGGCGGCCCGGGCATTCTGGCTGGCGGACGCGGAGGCGGCGCCCGAGGTGGCCAAGCTGGCGCGCGAGCTGGCCCCCCCCGACGAGCTGGCGCGCACGATCGCGGAGACGTTCGACGGCTCGGGCGAGATCAAGGACAGCGCCTCCTACGAGCTGGCGCGGCTGCGCGCCGAGCGGCAGCAGGTGGCGGGACAGGCGCGGGCCACCATCGAGGCGCTGATCCGGGACGAGACCTACGCGCCGGTGCTGCAGGACGAGTACTTCACCCTCCGCTCGGACCGATACGTGCTGCCGCTCAAGGCCAGCGCCAAGTCGATGGGGCTCGGCATCGTGCACGACACGTCGCGCACCGGCGAGACGGTGTTCGTCGAGCCGACCGCGCTGGTCGGCGCCAACAACCGCCTGAAGGTCATCGAGGTCGAGATCCGACGCGAATCGCGCCGGATCCTCGAGGCGGTGACGATGGAGGTCGCGATCGCCGGCAAGGCCTTGCGGCGGACGGCCGAGACGCTGGGCGTGCTGGACGCGCGCGTCGCGGCGGCGCGGCTGGCGGTCGGCTACGGCGGCAACGCCATCACCATCGCCGAGCCGGGCCAGACGCCGGCGCTGGATCTGAAACAGCTGCGGCACCCGCTGCTGGCGCTGGCCCGCGGCGCCGAGAGCCGGGCGGTGGTCGACAACGACGTCAGCCTGGGGGGCGACGGCGCCCGCATCCTGGTGGTGAGCGGCCCCAACGCAGGCGGCAAGACGGTGCTGATGAAGGCCATCGGCCTGGCGGCGCAGATGGCGCGCGCCGGGCTGCTGGTGGCGGCGGCGCCCGCCAGCCGGGTGGGTTTTTTCGACGCGGTGCTGGCCGACATCGGCGACAAGCAGTCGGTGCTGGGCGATCTCTCGACGTTCTCGGGGCACCTCGGCAACCTGGTGCGCATCCTGGACGCGTCGCGGACGGGCGCGACGCTGGTCCTGCTCGACGAGCTGATGGCCGGCACCAACCCCGATCAGGGCGCGGCGCTGGCGCGCGCGACGGCCGAAGCGCTGGCCGACCGCCCGGCGCTGGCGGTGATCACGACCCACTACGACAGCCTGAAGGCCCTGGGCGAAGGCGACGCCCGGTTCGCGAACGCCGGGATGGAGTACGACCTCGACCATCTGCAGCCGACGTTCCGGCTGCTCGTCGGCGCGCCGGGGCGGTCGTACGCCTTCGACATCGCGGCGCGCATGGGGATGTCGGGCGAAATCCTGGACCGCGCGCGCCAGCTGGCGGGCGCGCCCAGCGTCAGCCTGGAAACGGTGATCGCGC
>JAICYS010000112.1 GCA_025934105.1 Myxococcota bacterium
CCCCCCCGCGCCAATCCCCGCCGCGCCGCCGGCGCCCGCCGTCTCCCCAGTTCCAGCACTTCCCCCGGAACCCTGAGTTCCCGCACTTCCACCTGTCGCGCCCGCGCCAGCAGCGCCGGCCGCTCCGCCGGCCCCGCCACTCCCGCCGGCGTGACCGCCCGCAGCGATGGAACCGGCTTCACCGCCCGCCCCGCCGCCGCCCCCGTCGGGGAAGTAGATGGTTCGAGTCGGGCAGCCCGAGACCATCAGGAGCGGCCCGAGGAGGAACATCGTCGCGCGAAGATAGTGGGTGCGCATATATTGAGTAATCGGATCCGATGATAAACAGTTGCGCGCTCCGGTCGCAATCGCGGTGAGGATACCCTGCCCGGTTGGGAATCGATGCCACCTCGAGCGTGGCGGTCCCGTGCTCAGGCACGCCTCGGGCTGTCGTTCCGAGGAGGTCGGCCAGCAACCTTGCCGTGGGGTCGCCCACCGGCGGCGACTTCGCCGACCGCGTTCGTGAGGTCCGTTCGGGGGTAGAAGCCGCTGGCGGCGCGCTGATCTCGAGATCCTGCTCGATGGTGAGTGCCTCGCTGTCGTTCATTTGGGTCTCCCTCCAGTGCCCTTCGTCGGGCACCGACGCGGGAGCGCCGCCGGCTCCGCGGGGACCGAGGGCCGCGCTTTCTGGGGGAGCCCGCTCGCGGGGCGAGCCGAAAACTGCCTCATCTCGACGGCACAACTCGAAGGCGATCAGGTAACCCGACGAGGCACAGCGCGTATTCACCGGGAGCAGCAACTGCACGATCCTCAGCGGCACCCCGCTCCGATTCGCCGGTGTCGTGGATTCCTGGACTGCCTGAGGCGCCTGCTCCTCGAGCCGACGCCTTTCGAGTTCCAGCTTCTGGCGCCACTCCTCCGCGACCGCTTGCTCGCCGACCTCGGGTGCCAAGCGGGCGTCAGACCCGATCAGCGTGACGGATACGGAATGGATGGTCCCGGTTCCCCACGGCACATTCCCCCCATACGGCGTCTGTTTGGATCAGTTCTCCGCGGCCATTCAGGTTCCCGGGCTTCCGCCGTCGAATGACTTCAGGACGTTGTTCGTGCCCTGAATCAACGTCGCCCGGACACGGCCCGCGACCCCGTCTCGCGATCCGGTTGTGCAGCGCCGTGCGGACATTCCTGGCCTGAGAGTGATCGGAGGTTCTCGATATCGCCGACCGATTGAACGGCGACCACGGGGGCGGGGGAAGCACCGGACCAGCTCGCGCAGGTCGGCGCCGGTTATTCGTAAATGACGTATACTAATCCCCCCGGCGGCGGTCCCTTGGTCCAGACGGCCCGCTGCCTGAACGGTACACATCATGACGTCGCTCTTGGATGGGCTCCACGCGTGCCCAATATCGTCGAGACGAACCCCGAGCATCGTGCTGGCGATTATCGTCCTCGCGACTGCCGCGTGTAGCAACACCACCTCACCCGGCTCGCTCCCCGACGGTCGAGGCGGATCGATCGGCGCTGGCGGTGCCGCCGGAGGGGTCGAGAGCGGCGCCGGGGGGAGCACCAGCACGGGTGGAGCGGCCGGTACCGGAGGCCTGACCGGCGGATCGGAGGGATTGGACGCCGGAGCGTCCGAGGGGGGCCGTGCCTCCACCGGTGGGGCGGCGGGCGGCGGCGGCGCGGCCGGTCATCCGGCGGGTGGCGTGAACGGCGCCGCGCCCAGCGGCCTTCTACTGGACCTGCTGCCGCACCCGGAGAACGCCCTCTTGACCGATTCGACCCCGAAGTTCGGCTGGATCGTCGGCTCCACCGGCAGCGGGGTGAACCAGACGGCTTACCGCATCTTGGTCAGCTCCAGCGCCAGCTTGCTGGACGCGGACTCGGGCGATCTCTGGGATTCGGGCAAGATCATGTCCAACCAGTCCATCAACGTCCCGTACGGCGGCAAGCCGCTGGCGGCCAACGGCAAATATCTGTGGAAGGTCGCCACCTGGGACTCGACGCAGGCGTCCAGCGGATGGTCGGCGCCGCAAGGATTCGTGATGGCCAAGGCGATCGGAACCTACGCCACCGCCACCGAGGCGCTGGTGACGACGCACGTGGCCCCCAGCAGCGTGTCCATGGCCGGCGGCGGGCACTATTTCATCGACTTCGGGCGCGACGCCTTCGGCTGGTTGGAGCTGACGCTCGATGCACCAGCGGCAGCCACCCTGCAGGTCGACATCGGCGAAAAGGCCGCCGGCAACTCCGTCGACCTCAACCCGGGCGGCACCATCCGGTCCGCCAAATCGACGGTCACCTTGCAGCCGGGGCTGCACACTTACCGGGTCGCGGTGCCCACGGACGCAGCGACGATCAATCCGCCGGCCAGCATCGGCAACGTCATGCCCTTCCGTTACGCCGAGGTGTCGAATTCCCCGGTCGCCCTGTCGGCGGCCTCCGCGAGTCAGGTGGCGGTCACGTATCCGTTCGACGCCGCCGCGTCATCGTTCTCTTCGTCCAGCGCGGGCCTGGACGCGGTCTGGAACATGTCCAAGTACACCATCTTCGCGACCACCTTCGCCGGCATCTACGTCGACGGCGACCGCGAGCGCACCCCGTACGAAGCCGACGCTTACATCCAGCAACTGGGGCACTACGCGGTCGATCGCACCTTCGCGATCGCGCGCTACAGCCATGAATATCTGCTGGCGCACCCCACCTGGCCGACCGAGTGGAAGCAGCACTCGATCTTCAGCGCTTGGACCGACTGGATGTACACCGGCAACACGGATTCGCTGGCGCAGGCCTACGCGACGCTGGTCAATCAAAAGCTGCTCACACAATACGTCGGCTCGGACGGGTTGCTCCACACCGGTTCCATCTGCGCGACGGCGGGCGGTAGCTGCGGACCGATCGTCGACTGGCCCAGCAATGAACGCGACGGGTTCGTGTTCCAGGACGTGAACACCGTCGTCAACGCGTTCTACTGCCGCAACCTTCAGCAGATGGCTGACATCGCGACCGCGCTCGGAAAGACGGCCGACGCCACCAAGTACGCGGCCATGGCCCAGGCGGCGATCGCCACGTTCAACCAGAAGCTCTCCAGCGCCTCGACCGGCCTTTATGTCGACGGTGAAGGGACGACCCACTCGTCGCTGCACGCGAACATGTTCCCCCTGGCCTTTGGCCTGGTCCCCGCCGACCGGATCGCGCGCGTGACGGCGTTCGTCAAGTCGCGCGGTATGGCCTGCAGCGTGTACGGCGCGCAGTACTTGCTGGAGGCGCTGTTCGCGACGGGCGAGGCCGACGCCGCGCTGTCGCTGATGACGGCCAGCACCCTTTCGAGCTGGAACAACATGATCAAGGTGGGGTCGACGATGACGATGGAGGCCTGGGACGAAAGCCTGAAGTCGAACCTGGACTGGAACCACGCCTGGGGCGCCGCACCCGCCAACATCGTCGGCCGCTACGTCCTGGGCGTCACCCCCGCGGCGCCCGGCTTCGCGCTGGCCGCCTTGCACCCGCAGCCGGGTTCACTGCTGACCCACGTCGACGGCACCGTTCCGACCATCCGCGGGCCGATTCACGTCACCCTGGATCGTGGCACCGGGACCGGGTTCACCACCAGATTCACTTTGCCGGCCAACATGACCGCCAACGTCGCCCTCCCGGCGGCGCCCGGCACCGCGTGCGACCCCATCTTGGATGGCACGCCGGTGCAGGCGACGGTGACCGGCGGCGTGTCGTGGGTTGCGGCCGTCGGCTCCGGCACCCACGAACTGCACTGCCAGTAGCGCGCACGCTGCCGGGCCGCGACGTTGCGCTCGCCTCTCGATGCTGTCTGACCCGATCACGGTTCGTTTCGACGGAGATCCGCGCCACGAGGCGGGAGCCGGCGCCCTGCTCGCTTGGTTCTCGTGAACCACACCGGCTTCGTTGCCGACGACCCGGCTCACCGCCCGTTGCCCCTCGCGATCGCGAGCGGCACGGGGGGGAGCTTGCCTAAAAGCGTCCGCGCCAGTCGGGATACATCAGGCGGCGCCCGATCTCGGCATGACACTCGGCGCAGCTGACATCCCGGCGTCGCCGCGACCATCCTCCGATCCCTGGCGCCAGCCCACTGAGCGAGCGGGCCGATTCGGATGGCCGCGCGTGAACGCGTGCGTCTGCTGCCGGGGGCCGCGATTCACGCGGGCTGTCCACGAGGCGTCACCGAACATCTGCCCAGTCTCGGTCAACCCCTGCTCCCGCCGCCCGACTCGTTCGCTCCCGACGCACGCGGGGGTTGTGCCACTCGCTGACGAGCGATTCGTATACACTGCGTCGCTGAGGCCGTCGCGAAGGATTGATCATGCTGACCACCGTCCCCTTCAGCATCCTCTGGTCGATCGGCCAGAACGGGCGTAATAAGGCGCCCCACGGCTACCGCCGCTGGTCGAGGTGGAGGGACGCTTCTCGGTAGATGTGAAAAGCATTTTTGCGGCCGACGCCGATGGCGCTCCCGAGTTGTGCGTCCTGTCCCAGTTCCACCCGTATGGCACCCGTGACGCCTACCTTTCGGCCGACTGCTTTCAGTGGAAGCAAGGCCGCTTCATTTTGATGGCGGAGGCGGGAACCAGTTCGCTCGGACTCAAGAACGCCAAGGCAGTGCGAGCACACTTCGCCAAGCACTCGATCAAGTCGACACCTGCGCCGTCGGAAACGGCATCCAAGTAGACCATCACCATGCCGGCTACCTCACCGAGCGAGTCGCACACCGATTCCGACTGGCGGCGGGATGACGTCGCTGAAGCCGTACCGGCCTGCGGAAATCCACTTTACGTCCGAGCTGTCGAGATCTCGATTGAACTCGTAACGCACGGCCAGTGGCCGGCCGACGTCGTCGACCCCCAGGACGCTCGCACGCAGCCCAGCGACTTCCACAACGTCCCCGACTTTGAAAGGAATAGTTCGAAAAAAGTCGGTCGGGCCGAGCGGAAACAGAGCGCCCTCGTCCTCGCGGACCTCGACGGAGTTCGGCGATGTTCGAACGGCGATAGTCTGCTCGTGCGTCTGGCTCAGAACGTACCAGTGGTTCGGAGCGTTTTCGCGCAGCAGAAAAGGGACCCAATGCACCGTTGTAGAGTAGTTGGCGCGAAGGACGAGGGTCGTGTCCACCGGGCCATCTGGCCAGCGAACCATCGAAATCCCCGCAACGCTGCGAACCTCGTCTTCGACCGCCTGGCGAGAGAGCCGTCGGGTCTCCAGCGGAGCGGCGATGAGGTGTACGTACCCAATGATCGCAACGGCGGCGACGCCGGCCAAGGCTAAGGGTCTCAGCGGCCTCCTAAACCCGCGCACGCACTTCTCGATCAGGAAGCCGAGCGCGCCGCACACACCGAGCGCCGTGACCCCGAGGATACGACGAGAGGGCTCGGTCGTCGTGAGCGGAATCAACGCCAGCACGGAGCCGCTGGCGAGCCAGGCACCGCCCCCACCACGGGGGGCGCCGCGACGGGCCTTCCATATCGTGCCGAGGACGAGCACCGCGCCACCCAAGAGTAAGACCGCGGGGAATGGGGACGACCCGACCCAGGACGCTGTTTCGTCGACGCCAAGCCACGAGTACGCGAGTAGGGCGGAAAGCACTCGCGGCAAGGCTCGTAGGTATTCCCCCGGGGCAGTGATCGGATCGCGATAAAAGCCGGACCCCGTGGTGCCGTACCCGAGCGCCACGTGAGTCAGCGCGTAAAGGAGGAGAGGCAGGGCGGCTGGCACCGCGCCGGTGAGGCGACGACCGTACGATTCCTTTGGACGACAGAGCTCGAAGGCGACGAGGTAACCGGCGAGGCAGAGAGCGTACTCGCCGGTGAGGGCACTTGCGCAGAATGCCGCGGCCGCAGCGAACCCCGACCGCCAGCGCCTGTCCCTTCGCCAGCGGACGTACAACGTGAGCGCCAGCGCCCCGAAAGTCAGAGTCAGAAGCGTGTCGCGGTTGGCGAGCCACACCAACGGAATCGCGAGAGTCGGCGAGAGCGCAAACAGGGCCACGCCGACGAGCGCCGCGCGCGGCCCGGCCGCGATCCGGTAGAGCGCATAGGCGGCCAACACCGCCCCCGCCCACCAGAGGAGCGAAGCCAAGTGAGGCGCGTAGGCGCCGTACCCAAACAGCCGATGATCCAACCAGACCAGCGCGCTTGGTAGGGGGCGGAGAAACCGAATGACGAGGTGTGGATCGGACCACCACGGGATCGCTCCTCGTGCCAGGAGGTCCGCTCGATTGTCACCGGAGACGAAATCGTACAGGTTGAACGGGCCGCGTCGCGGAGTGAGAGTCCCTTCGATCATCGCGCGCTGCGCGAGGTCGTCGAGCACGAGAGGTCCGCGCACGGCTGCGCGGTTCAGGGCTCCCCCTGCCGCCAGGATGCCGACGAGACCGACGGCAGCGGTCCACGACCGACGTGTCATGCTCTGCCGCTACGGCGGAAGGAATCGCCCAATCTTTCCGGCCTGCTGCTCAGTGAACCAGAGATTTCCATCGGGCCCACGGGCGATCCCGTAGGGGGCGGCAGGGACCTGGAATTCGGTCACGTGGCCGGAGCTATCGATGCGACCGAGGGCCGAGTCCTCCGTGAACCAGACGTTCATATCGGCACCGAGGGCGAGGTCGTTCGGGCTGGCGTTCGGCGTGGGCACGTTGAACTCGGTCACTGTTCCTGTCGTCGTGACTCGACCGATCTTGTTCGGGGTTGGGTCAGTGAACCACAATGCCCCGTCTCCACCCACGACGATGTTTGTTGGACTCGAGTTTGTCGTCAGGATGGGGAATTCCGTGACCGTTCCTGCCGGCGTCATACGCGCAACGGAACCGATTCCCTCGACGAACCAGACGTTGCCGTCCGGGCCCAAGGTATTCCCTGCGGGCCCCGCGTTCGAAGTCGGCAACGGGTTAAAGGAGATGACACCGGCCAGCGTCGACATTCCGATCAGATTCTCGTTCGGTTCACTGAACCAGATGTTGCCACCGGGCCCGGCCGTGATGCCGGCCGGTATTGCGAGAGCCCCGGCCGACGCCGAATACTCGGCGACCGCTCCGCTTGGTGTGATCTTGCCGATGTTGCCCATGTTCTCCTCGACGAACCAGAGATTGCCGTCCGGGCCAGGAGTGATGTGTCCCAGTCCGCTCCCTGGCGTCGGCACCGGGAACTCGGTGATGCTTCCGCCCGTGCTGATTCGACGGATCTTGTCGTATGCGGCGTCCGTGAACCAAAGATTTCCGTCGCCTCCGGCGGTGATGTATCGAGGCTTCGCGCCGATGTCTTGCAAGGTGAATTCGGTCACCCGGCTGCGGCAGGTGCCATTGTCGCAGTAAGCACTCGTGGCGCAAACAGGTGTGCAGTTCACGCCGCTGCCTGCGGCTCCGCCCGATGAGCCTGCCGCACCAGCAGCGCCGGTCCCCGAAGTGCCGGCGGCAGCGCCGCCGTTGCCACCACCGGGCCCGCCTGCCCCCGCCGCGCCACCCGCGGTACCTCCCTGCCCACCAGATCCGCTCATCCCGCCAGTTGCGGACGCCCCCGCGCCTGCGGCACCGCCGGAACCCTGAACTCCCGCAGTTCCACCTGTCGCCGGGTGGGTGCCACCACCGACACCAGCCGTTCCACCTGCCCCCGCCGCGCCAGGTGATCCACCACGCGCAGCGGAACCGGCTTGACCGCCCTCATCACCGCCTCCGTCGGGGAAGTAGACTGTCTTGGTCGGACAGCCTGAAACCATCAGGAGCGGGCCCAGCAGAGAAATTGTCGCTAGGAGATCATGGGTTCGCATATTGGGTAATCGAATCCGATGATAAACAGTTGCGCGCTCGCGCCGCAATCGGGGTGAAGATACCCCGGCCCGGCCGGAATCGCCCGGCCACCTCGAGCGTGGCCGGGCCGTGGCGCCGAGGCTTGGCGGGAGCGCCGCCGGCTCCGCGGGGACCGAGGGCCGCGTTTTCGGGGGTCCCGCTCGCGGGGGGAAGCCGAAGAGGCAAGGCTCGAGGCCCGCCTCGCGGGTTTGCCCCGTGGCGCCGAGCAGAGCGACCGGGGAACCACGAAGGGAACCGGAGGGAAGCCCGGACAGCAGCGAGGTTCTTACTCGCGGGCAGGCGCGGGTTCCGGCATCCGCTCCGCGCTGAGGAGCCGAGCACAGCTCGCCGAGAATGAGCGTCTGGAGCACGGCGGGAGAGATCCCGACGTCAAGAGCTCGATCGATGAGCCTTCGCAGCACCTCCTCGATGACCTGACCGCCAGCCGTGGCGGTCGAACCACCTGGGCACGCGACTTCGTCACGCATGAGCGCCTCGACGTCCGATAGCCCGCTGGATCTCGACAGGCAACGCGCCTGCCCTCGACGGCGAGAAGCGTACGAGCGAGGTGGTGGAATGAACGTCGACGACGAGTTGCTCGACGGATTCGCGAAGGCGATAGACCTGCCCGCCCTGACATGGCAGCGGGGCTTTCGGGTACCAGTGCACCGCCGTCGACATAGCGTCACGTTCGGCCGACGATCCGCGCCGGACGCTTCGTTGCTTCTCCTTACAATACCTACGGGTATTCCTCGTCGTCGCGCCTCGCGTCCAGCGCGGCTTGTCGGCCTCGGCGTTGACGCTATTTTCGACGGCGGTGCACTAGCGCGTTCCGTCGGAGTTGGTGGTCGCGGCGGTTCTGCTCGGGGCGGCGCTGTCAACGCAACGCCGTCCCGAATCCTGACGACATCCAGCGAGCGGGCGCCGGCCGGCGTCAGATCATCTGCAGGTGCTGGCGCAGCCGTTGCCTAGGCAGGCGATCAGGACCTGGGCGTTTGTGATTTGGGTGACGTTGTAGACGTGAGACGGGTTGCAGGCGTCGAAACAGTCGGGCACGGTGGCCCCCTGCGCGCCCGCATCCGAGGTGCCGAGAAGGCAGCCGCTGACGCAGGAAGCGAGGCTCGCGCAGCCACTGGTACCCACCGCACCGGCCGCAGATTGGTCCGGCATGTCACACGCGGTCGCCTCCTCACAGCAAGAGGTCGAGGCGCAGGCGTCGCAAGCGGCGCTTCCCAGCTGGAGAGAGCTGGCGCAGCCGCCGCCGCCCGAACCGCCGGCCGCGTTGCCGCCGGTTCCGCCGGCAGATGAACCGCCCGCAGATGAACCGCCCGCCGACGAACCGCCCGCCGACGAACCGCCCGCCGACGAACCGCCCGCCGACGAACCGCCCGCCGACGAACCGCCCGCCGACGAACCGCCCGCCGACGAACCGCCAGTGGACGAACCGCCCGTCGAGCCGCCCGTGCCTCTCGTCGGCGCATCGTTGCTGCACGATGGCGCTGCGAGCAGCACCACGCCGAAGCCAAGCGCCGCCAGCAAAGCAGAGGTCCTCATGATGTCACCTGGTCTCCGGCATTAGGGGTGGGGATAGGGGCGCGTGTCGGCCGGAGGCGTCTGGCCCGGCACGTATGCCGGCGAGCCCTGCGACGTGATGGTCACCGTGCCCGAGGTCAGACCTGGCGAACTGGCCGTGATCACGCTGGTGCCCGAATAATAGGTCCGAAACTCGATCGCGGCCTGCCCATCACGAATGGCGATGTCGTTCGCCGGACTTCCCGACCCGGGGGTGAAGGTGATCGTCGGGCCCGTCGGGAACTCTCCCGGCCCGGAGGTGACTGTGAGGGTCACCGGCACGGTGTTGTTGATGGCCTTCCCGCTGGCGTCGACGACCGTGACGAGCAGCCACGCGTCCTGCGTGCCGTCGACGGCCGTGAGGGTCGTGGTGCTGGCCGTCAGCTTCAGCGCGGACGCCGTGCCTGCCGCCGGCCAGGTGGGAGGCGCCACCTTCGCGTAGGTGTTCCGATACCAGTAGTACGATCGCTTCGGGATTCGGAAGTAGTCGACGATGCCCGTGTTCATGTACGTCCCGCCGTCCTGGCTGGCGTAATCGAACATGCACCACTTCGACACGCCGGCGCGCGCCGGGAATTGCGTGGGCATGCCGTTCGTCACCGCCCGGTTGGCCCAGCCGGGATCGTAGGCGCCCGGACGATCAGCGTTCGTGATGCCGTACTCGGAGACGAGATGCGGAATCGTCGAGTTGTCGTGGCCCGATGCATCGCCGTTGTAGCCGGCCACGTCGCCCAGGGTGTCACCCTGGGTCCCGCCGATGGCGACCTGCACCCCACCGACCGCCGCCGGCCGCCCGACGGGCAACGGGTCCAGCTTGTGCGTCAAGGCCACCTCGCTCTTGATCAGCGCGACGACCTTGTCGGCGGGACCGCCGGTGAAGAAGTCCTCGTTGCCCATGCTCCACGCGATGATGCTGGGGTGGTTGCGATGAATGCGGATCATGTCGGTGAGGCTGGCGAGGACGTTGGTCTCGAAGGCCGGCTGGTCGGCCGCGCTGCTGGGATACGCGCCGGAATACGAGTTCCAGGTCCCGCCCAGGCCGCCCCAGAAGTCGTTTTCCGACCACAGGAGGACGCCCAGTTGATCGCAAGCGTCGGCGAAGGCCGGCGCCTTCGGATAGTGAGACCCGCGAATGAAGTTCATCCCTGCGTCCTTGACCATCTTGACGTCGCGATACAAAGCCGAGTCGGTCACCCCGACGCCCCACCCGGCGTGGTCCTGGTGCACGTTCGCCCCCTGGATCCAGTAGCGGGATCCGTTCAGGGTGAAGCCTTGGGTGGCCGTCCAGGCGAACCAGCGGAAACCGAACGGCGTCGTGAAGGAGTCGACGGCGCCGGACGTGTCCGACAGCGTGGAGAGCGCCTTGTACATCGTCGGATGGTCCGGGTGCCACAACGACGGGCTGCTGATCGCCGGCGTCGTCTGGTCGAACGTCACCATTGCGCCCGCGGCGACCTGCTGTTGCGAAGAGACGGTGGCGACCACCTGGCCGCTGCTGTCCACGATGTCCGTCTTCAGCGTGGCGTTCACGGCGGCCGACCGGTTGTTCTGGACCTCCGTCTTGATTTCCACGGTGCTGGAAGAGCCGGTATTCGTCGCCAGAGTCGGCGTGGTGACCCAGGTGCCGTACCAGGTGATGTGCAATGGATCGGTGACGACGAGATTCACGTCTCGATAGAGGCCCCCCTGGAAAGTGTGATCGCCCGTGAGCGGCGGAATCTGCGCGTTCCAGGTGTTGTTGAGGCGCACCGCCACCACGTTGTCGCCGGTCTTGATGGCAGAGGTGACATCGATGGAAAATCCGTTGTAGCCGCCGATGTGCTGCCCCACCTGCGTGCCGTTTACATAAATTTGCGCCTGGTCGAACGCCGCCTGGAACTCGATGAACACGCGTTGGGTCGACCAGGAGGCGGGGACCGTGAAGTGTTTTCTGTACCAGCCGGTGCCGACGTACTGCTTGGACGTCAAGAAGTGGGGAAGGTCGAAGGAGTGGGGCAGCCCGACGTTGCTCCACGACGAGTCGTCGAAGGCGGTCGCGCTGGCGCCCGTCACGTCGGCCAGCTTGAACTTCCAAGCCTGGTTGAAGTTGAGCACCTGACGGCCGGCGCCCCCGGTGTCGGCGCTGCCGCCGGTTCCGCCGGCGCCGCCGCTGGTGCCGCCTGTGTTCGCGCTGCCTCCGCTGCCGACCGCCCCGCTGCCTCCGCTGCCCCGGCCGCCCGTCCCGGCGACGGTGCCGCCCGATCCGCCGCCGGCTCCCCCACTGGCCGCCGGCCCGCCGCCCGAGGCAGTGCTTCCGCCGGAGGCACTGCTTCCCCCCGAAGCAAGGGTCCCCCCGCTGCCGCTCCCCGTGCCGCCGTGCCCGCCTCCCTGCGAGCAAGCAGCCAAGACAAGACCGAGGAGGGACAAGAAAAGTGGATTCACATTATCGCGCTGTCGCAAAGCGTTGTTCACCACATAGCTCCTGAGAAGCCGCCGAAGGCACATTCGCCGCCGCGACCTCCAGGGGGTACTGTTTTGACAGATCGATTTGTGAAGCGGTTTGTTCGCCACGCAGAGCCGGAGCGGGGGCCCACCACGCCATTCCAATCGGGAGGGCACGCCCCCCACCCGCCCCATCATCGAGGTGCCCGAGGCGGTGTTCGCGGCGTATCCCCACGAGCTGCGCCCGTTCGCGCGTCCGAACGAGCACGCTCCTCGCCCCCGGACCGAGGCAAACCGGACGTGGCGGCGCCCGTCTGGCACCCGGAATGCCCGCGCTCTACGAAGGGCGAGACCCGTTCGGTCATGGCGATCCTCGCTCGCCCTGCTCAGTCAACTTCAGGGGTCGCGCTGTCTCACTCACGTGGCAGACAGAGCAGCGCTGCTGCCGATCGTGGTGGCACACCGGCGCCCGCGGTGACCAAATCGTTTGAGTCGCATCACTGTTTCGGCGGCCGACAGGCGGAGGTCAATGCTGGCTGCGCCAGTCGACAGCCGAGGCTGTGTCAACCGAACCGCCCAACTGGTGGGCTGACGCTCTCTTGACTGGCGACGGAGATCGCACAGCAACCGCAATCAACGCTCGCTGCGAAACATGCGATGATGAGAATCGACGAATGCGCACGGCGATCTCGATCCCGGTAATGCCTGGTCAACCGAACCAATGGGCCCCACTACCGACCGCCACGCGCGGGGCCCGCGTCTGGGGCCTCCTGGCGATAGTCATGGCTGGCGCCACAGGCTGCGCACACTTCACCCGCAGCCTGAGCCGGGACGCGAGCCCGGGCGACGGCCGGGCATACGTCTACGGGCGGTTCACGATCGCGGCGGAGCCCTACCTGCTGGCAAGCAACGACGCGACGATGGGATTCAGGCTGGGCTGCGATGACGGCCAGAGCTATACGATCGGATTCACCCGGCAACCGTTCGTCCAACTCATCAGCATCGCGCCGGCGACCTGCGCGATGACGGACATCGTTTTTTCAGACGGAAGCACGATCGTGGGGCGGCGTCTTCCGCCCCCTGGTTGGAGGCAACCGCGTCGCTTCGCGGCGCGCCAGGCCTACTATCTCGGCGATTATGAGGCGGCCACGTCGCACCAATGGAAAGTCATCGCCACCGAGCTGCGGTGGGCGCTGACGTCGGAAGAAAACGACTACGCGGACACCACGCAGGACCTGTTCTCCACCTACCGCGCATTCGCCGGCATACCGACGGTCGACCGCGGCTTCGTATCGGCACCTCCCAAGGCGAAACCTCGCAAGCGCCCGGCCGACATCCCCTCTCCTTCTCCCCAGCAGGTGGCCCGAGCGGCGCCGCTCATCGATCGGACGTTTCGGACAACGGCAGCCTGCGAGGCCGACTGCCGGACCGGTGACTGCGTCGCCTTCCGCAACGACGGGGAGACCGCCATGACCTGCATCGTCTACTGCAAGGGCGACGGCGACTGCCCGTCCGGGTTCGCCTGCAACGCGCCGGCCCAGCGGGTGGAATCGCCGCCGCGGGGCGAAGAAGCCGCCCCCCCGCTCACCGGCATCTGCCTGCGCGTACCCCGGAGCTCGATCGACGCGCCGAGCGGCGAGCGCGAGTGACGCCGCTCGTCGGTCTCGACGATCCGGGCCGGCCGGCGGTGGGCGAGGCCGCGAACGGAAACCGGCGCTCGACCGAGCGCTTCCGCACCGTGCTCGGCCGTGACCGCCGCCCAGCTCGCCGTCCCGGCCAGCTCGACGAATCCGTGGTGTCGGACAAGCCGCTTGCTCCGCCGAGGTCGGGCCGGATCGGCGGGCGGTCGCACGAACGCGTGACACGGCCCTTTGCGTAGCGTGGTGCAGCGAAGTCGGCTTGTCGCATCTCGCCGACGTCGCGGCGCTGCACCGCGCGCTGACCGCGCTCAGCTCTCTTCGGTGACGAGGAGGACGGACTTGCCGGGCTGGGCGCCCCGATGCTTCGCCTCGAACGCCGCGCGCCCTTCGCTGAGTGGCCAGACCGAGCCGACGACTGGATGGAGCTCGCCGGCCAAGACGCGCTTGCCCAGCTCCTGGAGCTGCGGTCGGCTCGGCTCGACCACGAAGAAGCGGCCGCGGCGGTTCTCCTCGACCGGTGGGTCCTCGACGACCGAGACCACCGTCGCGCCCACCCTGACCGTCGCGCACGCCCGGCGCAGGGGCTCGCCGCCGATCAGGTCGAAGACCAGGTCCACTTCCGGCAGTGGCGCGCGGCCGACGTCGACGAAGACCTCCGCCCCCAGCCCGCGCAGGAGGTCGTTCGCCCAGGGCCGGGCCACGGCGACGACCCGCGCCCCGGCTGCCCGGGCAAGCTGCACGGCGAAGGTCCCGACCCCGCCCCCCGCCCCCAGCACGGCCAGCGCCTGGCCGCGCGCGAGCCCGCCGTGGTCGAAGAGCGCCTGCTGGGCGGTGAGCGCAACCATCGGAAGCGCGGCGGCTGTCCGGTGATCCAACCTGTCGGGCTTCCGCGCCAGGTTCCGCGCCTCCACCGCCACGTACTCGGCCGCCGCGCCGTCGCGGTACCAGTCCGTCAGCCCGTACACGGCTTCCCCCACCGCCAAGCCGGTCGTGCCATACCCGAGGGCGGTCACCACGCCCGACACCTCGTGCCCGGGAACCGACGGGCGGCGATCCCGCCCGGCGCGATCGACCCAGGTCGAGGGCCATTCGAGCTCGGTCGGGGTGAAGCTGGCGACATGCACCCGAACCAGCACGTCCCCGATGCCGGGCGACGGGATCGCCGCTTCCTCCTCGACGAGGTGCTGCGGGCCGCCTCGCTCATGTACCCGCAACGCGCGCATCGCGACATCGTCTCTGGCGCCGGCCAACGCTCCTGTCAAGTTGTCCCTGCTTCGCAGATGGTCGAGTGATCCTGCCCCGATTTCGTCGGCGGTCGGATCCGGCCGGCCGGGTCCCCTCCCAGAGTGCCCCGGCCGGCCGGCCGGTCAAAAGCGCGAGTTGCCGCCGGAGTCGCTGATGATGGCAAACCCGATGGCCGACGTCGGGCTGATGACCGCCGAGTTGCGCAATTCGACGTGTCCATGCCCGTCGGCTGACACGGCGAATCCGCCCGGCCCGGGGCCGCCTCCCACGACGCTGGTGTTCACGATGACGTGGCCCTGGTCGTGGACGACGATGGCCGACCCGCCCCCGAAGAGCACGCTGTTGTTGATCGTCACGCTGCAATTTCCCGACACGGTCAGCGCGGCGCCGGTGCTCTGGATGTCGACGCCGTCCAGCGTGAGCGACTGGCTGCCGGAGCAGCTGCGCGGCGTGCCGACGGTGCCTTGGACGATCAGGTTGTAGGTGGTGTTCTGGGTGTTGTTACAGGCGGCCGACGTCGCCGTGATGTGGACGGTGTGGCTGCCCGGGCTGAGCGGTTCGAGGAACGCGTAGTAGCCTTCGTCGACGGACGGGCTCAGCACCTGCGGCGGGACGCCGAACACGTTGTTGGGCGGCAAGTTCACCGAAAACAGCGTCGATTTTTCCAGCAGGCTGGTCGGGTTGGGGACCGCCACGCCGTCGACGGTCACGGAAAGCACCGGCGCCGTTTCGACGCAGGTGACCTGGGCGCGAACGAACGACTCCGTCCGCTGCTCCGGCGGATCGGTCTGCTGGGCGAAGTAAGACGCGCTGAGAATCGGGATCAAGAAGGCGTCCCCGACCGGCACGGTGCAGGTGCGGGTCACCGACGACCCGTCGAGAGTGCCCGCCAAAAAGAACGTCCCCGGCACCGGCTGCCCGACCGCGCAATTGGCGCCGGTGGTGTCCAGCACCGGGTTCTGGGGCGCCGGCGTCTGAAACGCCCATTGCCACCAGAGCGCCGCCCAGTTCGAATAGGTCTTGAAGTGAGGCGCCGCCGGAGGCGGGGGCGCATAGGTCGGAGCGGCCGTGACCGCCGCGGCGGCGAGCGAAGTGAGACACAGAGTCGAGGCCATCAGGGCGAGGCGAGTGCGGGTCATCGGGTCTCCTTTTGGCGGCCGTGGGGCCGCTCCTTGACGCAGCCCTTATAGACTGTCAGCATTTTGTTTGCAACGTTTTGTTTCAGCGGTCGCGCGCACGTCCTTGCCGATTGGCCGCCCGGTCACGACTTGGGCTATCTTCCTGTCGATGCCGCGTCGAACTCGGCCTGGGCATCTGGGGATCCGGAGGTTCGCCCGGATCGCGGCGGGGGCCCTGGCCGCCCTTCTGGCTCGAGAGCCGTTCGCACAGGCCCGGGCGGGCGGGATTGTCGCCGACAGCTGCGACGGCTGTCATGGGTCCGGGTTGACCGTGCCGCCCGACGTGACGGTCACCGCCGCCCCCGCCACGCTGACGCCCGGCGCTTCCGTCACCTTCACCCTGACCATCCGGTCGCCCACCATCCAGGTGGGCGGCGCCTACGTCACGACCGGAGCGGTCGGCGCGCTGCAGGCGCTGGCGGGCGAGGGACTGGCCGTCAACGCGCAGGGCCTCACGCACACGGCGCCCAAGCCCGCGGTCGACGGAGCCGTCACGTTCAGGTTCGGCTGGCAGGCGCCGGCCACGCCGGGCGCCGTGGACGTCCACGTGGCGGTGCTGGCCGGAAACGGCAACAACGAGCCCACCGGCGACTCGCCCGGGATCGGCGATTTCCAGTGGGTGTTCGGGTGCACCGGCGTCACCTTCTACGCGGATCTCGATCGCGACGGGTACGGCTCGGCGCTGTTCGGGACTCGGCTCGGTTGCGCCGGCGACGCCACGCCGGCCGGTTACGCGGCCGTCGACGGCGACTGCGACGAGAACGACGAGATGGTCCACCCGGGCGCCACCGAGGTCTGCAACATGAAGGACGACAACTGCAACGGGCAGACCGACGAGAACGCGCCGCCCGTCATGATGTGGCCCGACGCGGACGGCGACGGCTACTACACGTTCCAAACCGGCACCCCGAAGATCGCTTGCGGGGACGTGGCCGGATACGCCGCGCGCGGCGGCGACTGCGACGACAAGGACCCGACGGTTCATCCCGGCGCGACGGAGGTCTGCAACCTCAAGGACGACAACTGCGACGGGCGGGTCGACGAGCTGGTCCGCCCGACCTGTGGTGTCGGCTGGTGCGCCCGCAACAGTCCGAGCTGCAATCCCGCGGATTGCATTCCGGGTCCGCCCGCCAAAGAGACCTGCAACTCGTTCGACGACGATTGCGACGGCGAGCTGGACAACGGCGCCTGTCCGGCGGGAATGATCTGCTCGGGGAGCCAGTGCGTCGCCATCAGCGGAGGGGCGCCGGGTGGCAGCGGAGGCACGGGGAGCTCCGCCGCCGGCAGCGGGGGAACAGGGCCGGGGACCGCCGGCGGCGCGCCCGGTTTGGGCGCTGGCGCGGGGAGTGGCCGCCCGCCGTCCGGCGGCGGCTGCGCGGTCGCGGCGGTCTCCGACCGGCGACGGGCCGGTGGCGGCCGGGGCGCGCCCTGGGCCGCGACCACCCTCGGAATCTGCGTTGGACTCTTCGTCCTGCGCCGGACCAAGCGGCGCTGAGCGCG
>JAICYS010000302.1 GCA_025934105.1 Myxococcota bacterium
GGCTATCGCGCCGAGGGCGGGGGGCGCACCCCGGCGAAGTCCGGCCCGCCCGGTAAGCGGAAGCCGCCCGGGGCTCCCGGACCCGAAGGCGCCGGCTCGTGAGCGACGCCGAGCTGCCCCTGGTGGCGCTGGTCGGTCGCCCCAACGTCGGCAAGTCGTCGCTCTACAACCGCCTGGTGGGCGGGCGCCCGGCGCTGGTCGAGGACGGGCCCGGTGTGACCCGGGACCGGCGCTACGGCGTCACCGACTGGGGGCCGACGCGCTTCCGGGTCGTCGACACCGGCGGCCTCGATCCCTCGGCGGCCGGCATCCTCGGCGCCATGCGCCAGCAGACGCTGCGCGCGCTGGACGAGGCGGACCTGGTCCTGTTCGTCATCGACGCCCGCGAAGGGATCACGGCCGTCGACGAGGACGTGGCCAAGCGGCTGCGCGAATCGGGGCGCCCGGTGCTGGTGGCGGCCAACAAGGTGGACAGCGACAAGGCCGAGGCCGCCGCTACCGAAGCGTTTCAGCTCGGGTTTCCCGAGGTCTTTCCGATCTCCGCCAGCCACGGCCGCGGGGTGGGCGAGATGCTGGACGCGGTGGTGGCGCGCCTGCCCGAAGCCGCCCGGCGGCCCGGGCCGGCCGGCGCGCCCGCCGCCGAAGGCGAGGGGCCGCTGCGGCTAGCGTTCATCGGCAAGCCGAACGTCGGCAAGTCATCGCTGGTGAACGCGCTGCTCGGCGAGGAGCGCGTCCTGGTTCACGACCAGCCCGGCACCACGCGCAACCCCATCGACACGCCGCTGGCGTTCGCCGGGCGCGAATACGTGCTGGTCGACACGGCCGGCATGCGCCGCCGCCGCGCCATCGACACGCTCACCGAGCACGTGGCCGCCAAGATGGCCCGCGACCAGCTGGAACGCGCCGACGTCGCGGCGCTGGTGATCGACGCGCGGCTGGGCGCGACCGCCGAGGACGCCCGGCTGGCCTCGCTGATCGAGGAGTCCGGCCGCTGCGCGCTGGTGATCCTGAACAAGAAGGACCTGGTGGGGCGCGCCGACGTCGACGCCAAGCTGGAGTCCACGCGCGAGGCGCTGAACTTCCTGCGCTACGCGCCCGTCTTGCTGACCTCCGCGGTCACGCGCGCCGGCGTCACCGGCATCCTGTCCGAAGCCGCGCGGGTGCTCGACCAGGCGTCGCGCCGCATCTCGACGGGCGAGCTCAATCAGCTGCTGGAAGACATCGTGGAGCACAAGCCCCCGCCGGCCGGCCGCGGCGGGCGCCACGTGCGCCTCTACTACGCGACGCAGGCCAGCGTCCGCCCGCCCACCTTTTACATCAGCACCAACCACCCGGCGGAGGTCGGCTATCCGTACCGACGCTTCCTCGTCAACCGGCTGCGCGAAGCCTACGGGTTCGAAGGCACGCCGGTGCGTCTCGCGCTGCGCGCGCACCGCCAGAAGAATCGTTCGGCTCCGCCGCCCATGGCGGAAGAGCGCTCTAGAAGCCGAAAGCGAGCCGCGCGGTCGCCGAAAAGGTGAACGGAGAGTTGCCCAGGCCTTGCGGGTTCGACAGCAGGTCTTGCGGGCGATAGAGGTACTGCAAGCTGACGCCCAGCCGCCAGCGGGCGTTCAGGTAATAGTCGCTCCCCAGGCCCAGCTCGGAGACGAACATCGTCAGCGGCGCCTCGACCGCGCCGCCGATGCGGGCCGCGCCGATCTGCAGCTCGGCGTAGGGGACCAGGCGCAGCACGTCGATGGTGTAGACGGCGCCGGCCAGCGCGGCTTCGGTGCTGACCAGCCCGCCCGGAAGCCCGGCTTTCATGACCTTGTCGACCGAATGCAGGGTCCCCTCCAGCGACAGGCGGAGCCCCCAGGCGTCGGTCAGTCCGTACTCGAGGTCGACGGCGGCGGCCTCGCCCCAGGGGTTGCGCCCGTCGACGTGCACGACGGCGATACCGGCCCGCGCCGAGGCCTGCCACTCGTCTTGCCCGACGGCGCGAGCGGGCGCGGCCGGCGCCACCACCACCAGCAGGAACGCGACGAAAGCCAGCGCCGGTCTCACCGGCCCGCATCATAGCGAGTTGCGGTGGCCGGACGCCATTTGACCCCGCGCGAGGCGTCTGTTATCTCCCGGGCCGGTGCCGAAGCGTAAGATCAGCAAGAAAGAGCTGCAGCAGCCCGACCAGTTCGTGGATTTTTGGACCCGAACGTCGGAGGCGGCGGCGAAGTGGGCCTCCGAGCACACGCGGGCGCTGGTGATCTCTCTCACCGCGCTGGTGACGGTGATCGTCGGCTCGGTGGTGCTCAGCCAGGTGTCGCACCGGCGGGCCGCGGCCGCCGCCGCCGCGCTGGACCACGCCGAACGGACGGCCGCCGCCGAGCCGATCACGCCGGGGGTGCCGCCGGCGGACGACGGGGTCCCGCACCTCGGGACGGTCCGCGACCAGGAGCAGGCCGCCTTGAAAGAGCTGGACGACAGGTTCGGCTCCGGGCGCGGCCCGCTGGCCGGCGAGGCCGGCCTCGTCCGCGGCCGGCTGCTGCTGGATCTGGGCCACGCCCCCGAGGCGGCGGCGACCTTCCAGGCGCTGGTCGACGGCAAGCTGGACGCCCGCGCGCGCTTCCTGGCCCGCGAGGGGCTGGGGTACGCCTACGAGGCGCAGGGCAAGCTGGCCGAGGCGGGCTCGACGTTCGCGCAGCTGGGGGATGACGCCTCCAAGGCCGGGCTGGAAGGCTTCTACAAGGACCGCGCCGTTTACCACCAGGCCCGCCTCGCCGAGCTGCGAAGCAACCCGGCGGACGCGGCCCGGCTCTATCACGAGGTGCTCGACACGTACCCCACCACCTCGTTGCGCGACGAGATTCAGAACCGCATCGCTGCGCTCGAAATGAAGTGAGGCGTCTCGCCGTCTTCGCGCTGGCGGCGGCCGGGTGCGCCGCCGTGACCGCGCGTCCCGTCGAGCCTCCGCCCGGCCCCGCGCACCCGGCGGGCGTGCTGCGCCTGATGTGGCGCACGACCCTGCACGAGCACGGCCTGTTCGAGCCAGATCCCGAAGAGTGCGCCAGCGCGGCCCTGGCCAACGGGCGCCTGGTGATGGGGACGCGCGCCGCCACCATCGTCGGCGTCTCGCCCGACACCGGACACGTCGATTGGCTGACGCGGGTCTCGGGCGGCGTGGACAGCGCCGCCCGCTTCGACCCCGCGCGCGGGCAGGTCTACGTGGGCGCCGACGACGGCTCGTTTTACGCCGTCGATCCGGCCACCGGCGCCGTCCGCTGGACCTACCAGGGCAAGGGAGCCTTCGAACGCGCGCCGGAGGTCTCGAGCGACCTCGTCTACGCGGCCAGCGCGACCGACCACGTGGTGGCGCTGGACTCGGCCACCGGCAAGTGGCGCTGGCAGTACGAGCGCGACATGCCCGACGGCTTCACCATCCACGGGTACGCGGGGCCCCGGCTGCACGGCTCGCAGCTGCTGGCCGGATTCGCCGACGGCTATTTCGTCGCGCTCACCGCCAATACCGGCGAGGTGGTCTGGGCGCGGTCGCTGGCGGCCACGTCGGACCAGTTCGTCGACGTCGACAGCACGCCGGCGATCGCGGGCGATCAGGCCTATGTCTCGTCCTACTCGGGCGGCCTGTGCGCGGTCAATCTGCAGGACGGCGCCGTCAAGTGGCGGCTGCCCATTCAGGGCGTGGGCGACGTCAGCGTCACGGACAGCCGCCTCTTCTTCGTCGCCCCGCGACAGGGCCTGCACGCGGCCGATCTGCAGGGCCACGTCCTGTGGCGCCAGGGATTGACCGAAGCCGGCGACCTCACCCGACCGCAGGTGGTGGGCCGCTATCTGATCTTCTCCGGCAGCCGCGCCGGCCTGTTCGTGGTCGACCGGACCACCGGCGAGCTGCAAGAGGTCTTCAATCCCGGCCGCGGCGTCTGCGCCGCGCCGACCGTCGACGAGGCGCAACACCGCCTCTACGTGATCTCGAACGGGGGCAGCCTCTACGCCCTCGACTACGGCGGCTGATCGCCGCGCGCCCGACCTCGAGGCGAGGGCCCCCGGCACCCGTCGCGGCGGCCCGCCATCCAGGCGCCCGGACGCCCGCCCGGGCCGGCGTTCGGCTCCGCGTCAGGCCGTCCGGACGTACGCCAGCGTGCCTTGCGCTTCGATCCGCCGCACCAGCTCTTTGATCCGGCGCGTGCCGCCCGCGTCGCGGGCCTTCCATTCGATGCCGAACCCGGGCAGGCCGCCCGGGTGGCCCTTCCAGGCGATCCGCGCCGACAGCGGCATGGCCACCTCGGCGCCGGGGGGCGAAACCATCAGCACGATGTCGCTCTCGGCCGGCAGCGGCTCTTCGGTCTTCACGAACGCGCCACCGCGCCCGATGTCGCGCAGCACGCCCGCCTTGTCCTCGCGCACGCCTTGAACCTGCCAGAGCACGGGCAGCTCGACCGGCAGCCGCTGGTGCCGGCGCGCCACCATCTCGGCCGAGTCGCCGCGCGCGACCGCCACCAGGTAGTCGCGCGACTGCGTCTCGGTGGGCAGAAATTCGATCCCGATCCCGGCCTTCGTCTTCGTGCTGTGCTTGCCGGGACGGCGCCAGGCGACCCGGCCCCGGATCAGCGTCGGGCTTCGCCGGCGGCCCAGCCGGATGGCGACCGCGACGCTCTCACCGATGGCCAGCGCGCGCCGGGTCGGGAAAAACAGCCCACCCGTGGCGAAATCTTCGAGGTAGCGGTCCAAAAATGCCGCTCCGGTCGGGAAATGCGCCTTGAGGATGGTCATGTGGGGAAGTGAAGACGATCGTATTACGTAGAACCCCACTTTTTGTAAAGTGCGTTGCAGAGAAGCCTGACAGTGCAGACCGCCGATTTTGATTACGTCCTGCCGCCGGACCGCGTCGCCGCGGCGCCGGCGGCGCGCCGCGACCAGTCCCGATTGCTGGTCTTGGATCGCGGAACGGGCGCGCGCAAGCACGCGCACTTCTTCGAGTTGCTGGAGCACCTGCCGCGCCGCGCCCTGCTGGTCCTGAACGACACGCGCGTCTTCCCGGCACGGGTGCGAGGCGTGAAGCCGACCGGCGGCGCGTTCGAAATCCTGCTCGTGCGCCGCGTCGCCATCGAACCGGCGCCGCCCGGCACGTTCCGCGAAGTCTGGGAGGCGCTGACGCGGGGCCTCGGGGGAACGGCGTTGGGCAAGACGCTGGCGGCCGGCGGCATCGAGCTTCAGGTGCTGGAACGGCTGGCCGCCGGCTTGGCCCGCATCGCGCTGTCGGGGACAGGTGGCGCGCTGCTGGATCGGCTGGAGCAGATCGGCGAGATGCCGCTGCCGCCTTACATCGAAGCGGCCCGCCGGCGCGCGCCCGTCTCGGGCGTCGACGATCGCGCGCGCTACCAGACGGTGTTCGCGGACGAGGCGGGCGCCGTGGCCGCACCGACGGCGGGGCTGCACTTCACGCCCGAGCTGCTGGAGGCGGCCGCGCGCGCCGGTCACGAGATCGCGCGCGTGACCCTGCACGTCGGCCCCGGCACCTTCCGCCCCGTCGAGGCCGAGGACCCCGGCGCGCACCGGATGGACGCCGAGCACTACCGCGTCTCGCCCGAGGCCGCCGGGGCCATCGCGCGGGCCCGCGGCGAGGGGCGCCGGATCGTGGCGGTCGGCACGACCGTGGTGCGGACGCTGGAGGCTTCCGCCCAGGCGCACGGCGGGCAGGTGGTCGCCGAGCAGGCCGCAACCGATCTGTTCCTGGTGCCCGGGTCGCGCTTCCAGGTGGTGACCGACCTCATCACGAACTTTCACCTGCCCCGCTCGACGCTGCTGATGCTGGTGGCCGCCTTCGCGGGGCGCGAGCTGGTGCTCGAAACGTACGCCGAGGCGGTCCGGCTCGGGTACCGGTTTTACAGCTACGGCGACGCGATGCTGATCACCGGGAGCGGCGAGTGAGCGCCCCGGGCAGCTTCCGCATCACCGGGCGGGCCGGCCGCGCGCGGACCGGCGTCCTCGAGACGGCGCACGGCCCGGTCGAGACGCCGGTGTTCATGCCGGTGGGGACGCAGGCGACGGTCAAGTCGCTGGCCTCCGAGGACGTCGAGGCGCTGGGCGCCCGCATCCTCCTCGGAAACACCTACCACCTGGCGCTGCGCCCCGGCGCCGAGCGCATCGCGGCGCTGGGCGGCCTGCACCGGTTCATGAGCTGGCCGCAC
>JAICYS010000402.1 GCA_025934105.1 Myxococcota bacterium
CCGTCGGTCGGGGACGGCCGGTGGTGTGGCGCCTCGCCGTCCGCGACATCGTCGTTGCTGCGGCCGCGCTCGCCGTGGCAGTGTTCGTCGTCCCGGACGGGCTCGGCTGGGCGCGCAACATCGACGCCGCGATCCACGAGCACACCGCGTTCGCCCCGTCCAGCGTGATCAGCGACGTGATCTCGGCGATCGTGCCGTCCGCGTCCTTCGATGACCTGGCGGTGGGCGGGCGGATCGCGGTCGGCCTGGCCGGCCTCACCGTCGTCGTCTTCCTGCTGGTGACGGTGCGGGAGCGTCCGCTCGACCGCACCGTCGGCTTCGCGCTGCTCGCGCCGGCGCTGCTCGGCCCGGTGCTGTTCCCGTGGTACCTGCTGTGGGGGCTGGTGTGCCTGGCGCCGACGGCGACGCGCGGGCGGCGCGACTGGGTGGTCGCGCTGAGCGCGGCCGCGTGCGTGCTGGCGCCGGTCGGGTTCACCACCCGGCAGGGTCAGATCGCCACGCTTTGCTGTCTGGCGCTGGTTGCGGCCGGGCTGGTGCCACGGCTGGTCGTGCGCCAGCAGCGGACGCTGGCGGCCCGTCGCGCGGGTGGCGCGACCGGCATCAACGCGGACGGATGACGAGGCGCGCGCCGCGGCCCGGCACCGTGGTGATGTTGCGGGTCTTCGACCACTCCGGACGTCCGGCCGGCGTGATGTCGCCGCGCTGCAGCACCGCGGTGAGCACCGCCTGGGCCTCGACCATCGCGAGCGACGCGCCGAGGCAGCGGCGGATGCCGCCGCCGAACGGGAACCAGGTGGCCGGTGGCGGGCTGCCGTCCAGGAACCGCTCCGGCCGGAAGTCGCCGGGAGACGGGTAGATCGCCGGGGCGTGGTGCACCAGCAGGATCGACGGGAACACGACGACGCCGGCGGGCAGGTCGTAACCGGCGACCCGGGCGGGCTTGGCCAGCCGGCGGGCCACCTCGGGGATGACCGGCCGCAGCCGCATCGCCTCCTTCACCGTCGCTTCGAGGTAACGCTCGTCGCGCGCGTCGGCGGCACGTTGCACCTTCGCGAGCACCTGCGGGCGGCGGGCCAGGTCATGGAACGCCCAGGCGAGCGTGGACGCGGTCGTCTCGTGCCCGGCCAGCAACAGGGTGACCAGGTGATCGCGCAGTTCGGCGTCGGTCTGCTCCGGTGCGGCTAGGAGCAACTTGGACAGCACGTCCGTCCGGCCGGCCAGGTCGGCGACCCGGCGCCGGGCGGCGATCTCGGCGTAGATCACCGCGTCGGTGGCGTCCATCAGCTTCTGGAAGCGGCGCCACGGCCCGAACCGGCTCAGCGCCGGATAGAGCCAGCCCATGAAGATCAGCGGCCCTATCCGCACCAGCCGTCGTACCAGCGGCCGCAGTTGATCCAGCCGCGCTTCGTCGGTGACGCCGAAGACGATGCGCAGGATCACCTCGAGGCTGATGTCGTTCATGTGCGGATGGACTGCGAACGGCTCGCCGACCGGCCACCGCGCCACCCGCTCGGCGGCCAGGCGCTCGACGATCTCGCCGTAGCCGCGCATCGCCTCGCCGCGGAACGCGGCCATCACCCGTTTGCGCGCGACCAGGTGCGCCTGCTCGTCGAGCAGCAGCACGCTGTGCTCGCCCATGACCGGACCCAGGATGGCGTTGCCCTCGCCGGCGTGGAACGTGTCCGCGGGTCCGGCGAACACCTCGCGGATGTGCTCGGGCTTGGCGAGCACGACGCCGTGTCCGTCCGGGGCGACGTGCACCGAGAACACGTCGCCGTACCGGCGGTGCCAGCGCGGCACCAGCCAGGTGCGGCCCAGGAAGAACAGCGGCGTCTGCAGCGCCGCGGGCAGCCGCGGGCCGGGCGGCAGGCTGACGTCGGCAGGGATGTCGGGCGTGTTGATGAACCGTTCGGTGAGCGCCACGAGTCCATATATACAGATGTCTAATACATACGTCTAGCGGTGCACTACGCTCCGAAGACGTGGGGCACCGGGAGCAATTGCTGGACGCAGCGCGCCGTCTGCTCGCCGATCGCGGCACCGCGCGCATCACCGCGCGCGACCTGGTCGCCGAGTCGGGGACCAATCTGGCCAGCATCGGCTACCACTTCGGCTCCAAACAGGCGCTGCTCAACGCCGCGATCGAGGCGGCGTTCGACGAGTGGGCCGAGCAACTGGCCGCGCTGGTCATGGCCGATCCGAGCGCGACGCCGATCCAGCGCGGGATGGCGACCTGGGTGACCGCGGTCGAGAGCCTGCCCAGCCGGAAGCAGATCCTGCGGGCCTACGTCGACGCGATCGCGCAGGCACAGCGTGTCCCCGAACTGCGCGGCCAGATCGCCCGGCACTACCGGCACGCGCGCGCCCGCGTCGCCGCGCTCGTGGCGGAGTCGCTGGCCGACGGCACGCCGGCGTCGGATCCGCGCTGCCGGGCCATTGCCGCGTTCGTCATCGCGGTCTGCGACGGGATGGCGCTGCAGTGGCTGCTCGACCCGGAACACGCGCCCAGCGGCGCCGAGTTGCAGGCGGGCCTCCTGACGGTCTGGTCGGCGTCCGTGCCGGCCCCGGTCAGTGACCCGTCGGACCGCTGATCTCGCGGATCGCCGGACGGACGTCGGCAAGGTAGACCGCGGCCATGATCGCCGAGATCAGCGAGATCGGCCCGATCGGCGCGGACAGCCAACTGCCCAGCAGGCCGCCGATTACGAGCATCGCCAGCCACGCCGGTTTGGTCAGCTTGTCGACGGCGGGGAACGCGGCGGCCTTGCGGGTCACGCAGTCGGCCAGCGCCCAGACCCGCAGCCCAACGAGCCCCCAGAACAGCACGAAGTCCGTCCACTGGTAGAACTCGTTGACGATGTCCATCCTGCTCAGGGTAAATGCCCGGGCGATCGCTTGCGCGCGGGATTCGACGCCGCGGATCAGGCCTTGGGTGTGGACTTCGTCGCTGCCGGCTTGCGCGGGGCCGACTTGGCCGTGGTCGACTTCGTGGTCTTCGAGGCCGATCCGGTCGCCTTCGCGGCCGGACGCGTGGTGGCCGGCTTGCGCGGCGCCGTCTTGGCGGCCGGCTTCGTGGACGGCGTCGTCGGCGCGGGCTTGGCGCCGCGGTCGGCCATCGACAGGACGGGCTTGACGACACGCTCCTGAACGGTGCCGACGAGAACATCGGCGACCTGCTCGGC
>JAICYS010000156.1 GCA_025934105.1 Myxococcota bacterium
CGAGATCTCTGTCATGCCGGCGGTGTCGTATGCCTTCGCGCCCCACAGCTTCTCGATCAGCGCCTTGGCGTGCCGGCCGCCCCGCCCGCGCCAGCCGCCAGGCGGCGCGGGCCAGCATCGCCGCCGACCGGTCGACGCCGACCACCCGGTGGCCGTCCCGGGCCAGCGGGACCAGCAGCCGGCCGGTGCCGCAGCCGGCGTCCAGGATCGGGCCGCCGCGCTCGTCGGCCAGCATCCGGTAAAAGGCCAGGTCGTGGCGCCGGCGCCGGTACTCCCAGTCGTAAAGAACGGGATCGTCGAACGGCGAGCGCACCGGCGCACCTTACTTGACTCGGGCGCGCTCGGCGCGCGACGGTGGCAGGGATGGACGCGATCGTTCTGCTGTCGGGCGGCATCGATTCGGCCACCGCGCTGGCCATGACCCGCGCGGCCGGCCTGCGATGCCATGCGCTCTCGTTCCGCTACGGACAACGCCACGCCGTCGAGCTGGCGGCGGCCGCGCGGGTGGCCCGGGCAATGGGCGCCGTCGGCCACGACGTCATCGACCTGGACCTGCGCGCCATCGGCGGCTCGGCGCTGACGGCCGAGATCGACGTGCCCAAGGGACGCGACGAGGCCGAGATCGGCGCCGGCATCCCCATCACCTACGTCCCGGCGCGGAACACGATCTTCCTGTCGTATGCCATCGCGCTGGCCGAGGTGCGCGGCGCGAGGGACATCGTGGTGGGGGTCAACGTGCTGGACTCGTCCGGCTACCCGGACTGCCGCCCCGAGTGGCTGGCGGCCATGCAGGAGGTCGCGCGCCTCGGCACCAAGGCCGGCGCCGAGCGCCGCCCGGTCACCATCCGCGCGCCGCTCATCAAGATGTCGAAGTCGGAGATCATCCGCGCCGGCGTCAAGCTGGGCGTCGACTACGGCCTCACGCATTCGTGCTACGACCCGTCGCCGTCGGGCGCGGCCTGCGGCGCCTGCGACGCCTGCCAGCTCCGCCGCCGCGGCTTCGAGGCGGCCGGCGTCCCCGACCCGACCGTCTACGCGAGCAGTTAGCAGCCCGCGCCGAAAGTCGGAGCGTCGCCGAATGGCCCCGCCCGTTCGGCGACGTGGAGACTTTCGCCCCGGGCGGTTAGCCGCAGTGCCGCTCGGTCGACCGGACGGAGCGCCTCACCGGCCGCGCGCCGGCGGCGTGGCGCGAGCGGCGGCCGCTCCCGGGAAGAGCGCCAGCGCGGCGCGCGCGCCCGCAGGCGCTGGACGACCTGTGCGCCCGGCTGGATACGGCCTGGCGCTTCTCCGGCGGCGCGCCGGCGCACATCGTCCTCGAGAGCGGGTCACTCCATGCCGCGCGCCCAGGGTCCGCCAAAGCCGCCCGAGCCGAGGAAGGCCGGGCGAAGGTCGGGCGAGACGAGCGCGCGGGTGGCGGCGGCCAGGCTCCCCAGGTCCATCGGCGGCAGCGGCGCCGCGGCCGGCGGCCGGGCACGCGCGGCGGCGTGGTCGCGGCTGGGGCCACCGGGCGGGCGCCGGTCGCGCTCGCGGTCGCGGCCGAATCGGCGGTCGCTCTCCAGCAGCTCCGCCGCCACCGGGTCGATCTCGTCGGTGGGCAGTTCGGGCGGGGCGTCCGCCAGGGTGGTCCCCGGCGTCAGGATGGGGTGGCCGGCCAAGGACGGCTCGGCCGCCTCGGTCTCGACCACGATCTCGGCCAGGCGCAGCGCCTCGCTGTAGAACTCGCGCCCCTCCATGTCGCCGCGGCGGCGGCGGGAGCGGCGCGAGGGGAGCGTGAAGCGCAGCGCCAGCAGGATCTGCCGCGCCAGCTCGCTGTCACGCCGCGAGGGGCGCAGCCGCTCCAGAGGCGGCAGCAGCGCCTGCGCGACCAGCTGGCCGATGTCGCGGACGCCGTTCGTGTCGGGGTCCAGCGCGTCGCGCAGCGGCGGCAGCATCAGCGTCGCCAGCAGCAGCGCGTTGGTGGGCGCCACCGGCCGCTTTTGCGCCGAGCGGTCCAGCACCTCCAGGTACTTCCAGAGCCGCCCGCGCCGCAGGGCGGCCTCGGCATCGGCCGGCTCGCCCTTCAGGCTCTTGGCGAGATCGGGCACCATCAGCTCGAGGAGCTCGGTCTCGACTAGCAGCTCCAGCGACTTCTTGGCCGCCCCGGCCCGCAGCAGCCGGTAGAACTCTTCCGAGACGCGCGCCTGGGCGCACTTCGCGATCTCGCCCCGGTGCTCCATCATCCGGCGGTAGGTCTCGGGCTCGATCGTCAGGTCGCAGCGGGCCGCGAACTTCACGGCGCGCAGGATCCGGATCGGGTCCTCGCGAAACCGGATGTCGGGATCGCCGATGGTCCGGACCACGCGCGCCTCCAGGTCGGGCAGCCCGTTGACGTGGTCGATCACCTGGCGCGTCTCGATGTCGTAAAAGAGGCCGTTGACCGTGAAGTCGCGGCGGCGGGCGTCTTGCTCGGGCGTGCCGAACACGTTGTCGCGGCGAATGAGCAGGTCGCCGCTTTCCGTCTCGGGCCCGTCGCCGCCGTCGTCCTCCTCCATCTCGCGCGGGTTGGCGCGGAAGGTCGAGGTCTCGATGATCTTCGGACCGTAAAAGATGTGAGCGAGTCGAAAGCGGCGCCCGATGATCCGGCAGTTCTTGAAATGCCGTTTGATCTCATTGGGCGTCGCGCTGGTGACGACGTCGAAGTCTTTGGGCTTGCGGCCCAAGAGCAGGTCACGCACGCAGCCGCCGACCAGGTAGGCGGCATGGCCGTATCGGCGCAGGTGCTGGACGACTTTGACGGCGTCGGGATCGATCTGATCCGGCGCAATGTTCATGTGCGATAGGCGTAACACGGCGGAATCAGCCGGGCAATCCACCTATTGAGGATCGTCTATTCGATACTGGGCGCCAGGGTGCCGTCCGGATCGTCTTCCTGGGTCTGCCGCTTGGACGGTTTTCGCTTGGCGGGGGCCGGCTCATCGCGCGGTTCGGCCGACGGAGACGCCCGCCGGTGTTCGGGGCGCGCCGCCGCGGCCGGGGGCGGGGTCGTCGCGGGCCGGACCGCCAGGCTGCGCGCCCGTTCCGTCGAGGGGCGGGCGACGTCGCGGCCGGGCTTGGAGCCGGCGCTGTCGAGGGAGCCGGTCTCGGCGGTGGGGCGCGCGGCCGGCGGGGGAGGCGCGACCGGCGGGGCAGGGACCGCGGGCGGCGGTTCCGCCGGCTGCGCCGCCGCCGCAGGCCGAGGGGGCACGTCGGGCTCCTGCGACGTGTTGTGCAGCCAGATGAGCGCCGCCCCGATGATGGCCGCGATGGCCGCCGCCGCGATGCCGACGCGGAGGAGCGTCTTGTCCTTCGGAACGGCGTCGTCCAGCTCGATCGGGATGCTGCGATAGCGATCCGAGCGGGGAAAAGCTTCCGCCTCTTGCGGGATCGCGGCGGCCGCCCGCCGGGCTGCCTCGGGGCGGTAGACCTCGACGGCCTGGCTGGTGGGCGCGTTGCGATCGACGATGGTCAGCGCCCGTTCGCTCGGCTCTTCGGGCGCCGGCAGGTTCAGCTCGGGCAGGTGCAGCATGTGGCCGTAGAGCGTCCCGCGCATCCGATCGTCGTACGGCTTTTCTTCCGGCGCTGGCGCGGGCAGCGGCTGGGCGATGCTGTGGCCGATGAACGTCTCGCGCCCGCCGTCCTTCGGAAAGCCCGGCACGAACGCGGGCATGCCGTGACGGCCCGACTCGATCAGCTCCCCGGCGCTGTCCTCGGCGGCGGCGATCTCGGTGGGGGGCGCGTCCAGCGACCTCAGCTTTTGCAGCCCCTCTTCGACCTTGGCGTCGTCGACGACGGTCGGCCCCGAATAGTAGGGGCCGCCGGGCGCGGGCGTCGCCCCCGTGTCTTCGGCGTCGGCCGGGTCGAGCGACTCGTCCTCCAGGTCGCCGATCCCCGGGAAGGTCTTTCCGGCCATTAGCCCGGAATCTTAGCGGATATCCACAGCCGCGGGAACCCGGCGCGCGCCCCCGATTTCGCGGGGACCGGCGCCGCCGGGCGTGTATAGTTCGGGCCGCCCGGGGCCATGCGCGTCTGCTTCGTCGTCAACAGCGCCCGGACCCAAAAAGCGACCTACACCACGCTGCACCTGGCCTTTGCGGCCTATCGGCGGGGGCACGACGTGGCGTTCGCGTCCGTCGACGCCTTCTCCCAGGGGGACGGCGCGGACATCGTGGCCGAGGTGGTGCGCGCCAAGCCCGGCCGGCTGAAGGACACCGCCTCGTACGCAAAGGCCGTGACCGCCACCGACGCGCCCCGCGAGGACGCCCGCCTGGTCGACTTCGACGTCATCTTCCTGCGCAACAACCCGAACGCCGGGAAGGACGACGGCGACTCGTTCAACCCGGCGCTGGACTTCGGGCGGCGGCTCAAGCAGCTGGGGGTGCTGGTCGTCAACGACCCCGACGGGCTGTCGCGCGCCGGGTCGAAGATGTACCTGGCCGGCTTCCCGGTCGAGCTGCGCCCGAAGACGCTGGTCACCCGATCGGTCGAGCGCATCCGCGCGTTTCTGCGCGAGCTGGACGGACCGGCCATCATCAAGCCGCTGGCCGGGTTCGGCGGCAAGAACGTGTTCTACGTGGCGCGCGGGCAGAGCGCGAATCTGCAGCAGATGATCTCGACGGTGAAGCGCGCCGGCTACGTGATCGTGCAGGAGTTCCTGCCGGCGGTCGCCAAGGGGGACAAGCGCGTGCTGCTGCTGGGCGGCGCGCCCCTGGAGGTGGGCGGCGTCGTGGCCGCTTACAAGCGGATGCGTCCCAAGGACGACATCCGCAACAACATGCACGTGGGCGGCGCGCGGCGGCGGACCGACTTCACCGACGCCGAGCGGCGCATCTGCGATCTGCTGCGCCCGCGCCTGGTCGCCGACGGCCTCTACTTCGTGGGTGTGGACCTGGTCGGCGACAAGATTCTGGAGATCAACGTCTTCGCCCCCGGCGGCATCGCCAACATCAACGACCTCTACGAGCTGGACGTGGGGACGGCCGTCATCCGCGATCTCGAACGCAAGGTGGAGCTTCGCTCGGTCTATCCCGAGCCCATCCCCCCGCACGTCTTCATGCGCGCCTGATCCCGAGACCGGGCGTCCGCCGGCGCGCCCCTCGATCGCGGCGGCCGGGTGGCGGGTCCGGCGCGGCCGCGAGCAGCCGGGCCGGCGCAGCTTCGCCGTCAGAGCTGGATGTGAAGCGGCAACCCCTTTTCGATCGACTCGGTGGCGCCGTCGGCCACCAGGTGCCAGATGTGCCGGAGCTGTGCCTCGATCACCGTCCCCTCGTCCTCCTCTTCCTCGTCCTCGTCCTCCTCTTCTTCCTCGTCCTCGTCGTCCTCGCCGTCGACGTCCAGCTCTTCTCGCATCTCCTCCAGCACGTCCAGCAGCGCCTGCGACGAGGCGACGCGGTAGTCGCCCACGGTGACGCGCCCCTCGAACTCGACCGGCATGTAGATCTCGGCGCCCAGATCGTGGGCGTCCAGGCGGTCGAGGAACTCCGTCAGCGCCTCTTCGGAGATGCGGGCCGCGATGGTGTGCGAGGCGTGCTCGTCGACCGCCCCGATTTTGCCGGCGCCGGCCTCGGCCAGCAGGCGCGTCAGTGTCCGCATCTCGTCGTCGTCCATGCGATGGGACAGAGGCGCCAGCTCGATCTCGGCCATGGCGATACCGTGCCGCACGCCGCCCCACTCGTCAATGCGCGCGCTGCGGTTGGTGATAGTGTTTCCAGTCGATGAACTTGGACATGGCCCGCGCTTTTTCGGAGGCGCGCCAGCGGGCGGGAAATGCGGTCAAGGACGGCGGCAACGGGATCGAGGTCGCGGAGGCGCTCTCGCGCGAGGTCGACGCGCTGGTCGTCCAGGCCGCCGGTCCCGAGGTGGCGAAGTGCAAGACGCCGGTCGCCATCTTCGCGACGGGCGGCTTCGGCCGCTCCGAGCTGGCCCCCTATTCCGACCTGGACTTGCTGGTGCTGTGCAGCAAGAGGCCGGGCGCCGAGGTGCAGGCGCTGGCCGAAGCGATCCTGTACCCGCTCTGGGACGCCAAGGTCGACGCCGGCCACGCGGTCCGCTCGTACGACCAGGCGCTCGCGTTGCCCGCCAGCGATCTGGCGGCCGCCACCGCTCTTCTGGACGCGCGGTTTCTGACCGGCGACGAGGAGCTGGGCAGGAAGTTCCTGGCGGCGTTCCGCGCGCGCGTCGCCAAGACCGCCGCCGAGGACTTCGTGGCGCGCCTGCGGGCCGAGCAGAAGGCCCGTCACAGCCGCTTCGGCGACACCATCTTCCTGCTGGAGCCCGACCTGAAGAACGGCCCCGGCGGCATGCGCGATCTGTGCGTCGGTCGCTGGGCGGCCATGGCGCGTTTCGGGACCTCCGACCCGCGGCAACTCCTGGACAAGGGGGTGATGACCGGGCGCCTGGCGCAGGCGTTCATCGCCGCCACCGAGTGGCTGCTGCGGGTGCGCATCGCCATGCACGCGGCGGCCGGCCGCCGGCAGGACCACCTGCGCTTCCCGATTCAGGAAGCCATCGCGCCCATCCTCTGCCCCGACGCCCAGGATCGCGGCGGCGTCATCCGCCCGGCCGTCCACCCGGCGGTCGAGGCGCTGATGCACCAGTACCACGCGCACGCCAAGCTGATTCGAAACGAGACCGAGCGCCTGCTGCAGCGGGCGACGGCGCGCGAGGACAACCGCCGCCCCAGCCAGCCGATCCCGACGCTGGAGGGCGGCCCGGTCGACGCCAGCTTCGTGGTCCGGGAAGGCGCCCTCGAGGCCAAGGACGGCTCGGTCTTCGAGAAGAAGCCGTCCGAGATGATCCGGATCTTCCAGGTCGCCATCGAGCACGACCTGACGCTGTCGCTGCGGACGCGCGAGATCGTCGCCGAGTTGGCCGTCTCGCACGCGGAGGCGCTGCGCCAGGACCCGGACGCGGGGCCGGTGTTCGTCCAGCTCATCTGCGATCACCGCGATCGCGCGAACCCGTCGCGCCTGGAACAGATGCAGGATTTGGGGCTGCTGGCGGCGCTGATGCCCGAGTGGGAGCCGTCCACCGGGCGCGTTCAGCACGACATCTACCACGTGTACACCGTCGACCAGCACGCGCTCTACGCGATCGGGCGCATGCACGCGCTCGAGCGCGGGGACCACGCCGACCAGTTCCCGCTGCCGACCGAGACCATCCGCTCGGTGCACCGGCCGGTGGCGCTGGCGGCCGGAACGCTGTTGCACGACGTCGGCAAGCCCTACGGCAGCCCGCACAGCGAGATCGGCGCCGGCCTGGCGGTCGACATCTGCCGGCGGCTGGGGATCGAAGAAGAGGACGTGCGCCGCGTCGAGTTCCTGGTCCGGCAGCACCTGGTGATGGGCCAGATGTCGCAGCGCCGCGACCTGGACGACGTCGGCATGATCGCCGATTTCGCCACGCTGTGCGGCGGCGAAGAAAACCTGCGCGAGCTCTATCTGCTGACGTTCTGCGACCTGTCGTCGGTGGCGCCCGACGCGATGTCCAGCTGGAAGGAGACGCTGCTCGGGGAGCTGTACTCGCGCACCCAGGCCTTCTTCCGCCGCGGCCCCGACCTCTTGGGCGCCGAGCGCGCCGAGATCGTCAAGCGCCGCCACAAGCGCGCGGCGGCCATTTTGGAAGAGCCCGACAACAGCCCCGAGCTGGCCACCCTGTTCGGGGGCTTTCCGGACCGCTATTTCGCCGACAACTCGGCGCTGCGCATCGCCAATCACGTCCGGTTGATCCGGGGCCGGCGCCAGGCGGGCAAGACTGCCGTCATCGACCTCGACCACCATGAGCGCCTGGGGGTGACCGAGATGGTCCTGGCCGCCAAGGACGTGCCGGGCCTGCTGGCGGAGGTGGCCGGCGTCCTTTACGCGAACCGCGTCGAGGTCGTCGACGCCGCCATCTACTCGCGCCACCCGGCCGACGGCAAGGAAGAGCCCGAGGCGCTGGACATCTTCCGCGTGCGGGACGCGATGGCGCGCGCGGTGACCGACGAATCCAAATGGAAGAAGGTCCGCGAGGACCTGGAGGCGGTCCTGTCGGACCAGATCACGGGCGAGGCGCTGGTGGCCAGCCGCCCGCGCGGCGAGTCGGTGGCCGCCTGGCGCACGCCGGCCGTCCCGACCGAGCTGAAGATCGACAACGAGGTCAGCCGCGATTTCACGGTGCTGGAGGTGGTCACCGAGGACCGGCCCGGGACCCTGTACGCCATCAGCCGCACGCTGTTCGTCGAGGGGCTGGACATCCACCGCTCGAAGATCGCCACCGAGGCCAACCGCGCCATCGACGTGTTTTACGTGCGGGACAAGGCGACCCTGGTGAAGATCACCGACCCGGCCCGCCAGGCCCAGCTCAAGAGGAGGCTTTTGGAGCTTCTGGCCCGCAGATAGACTGCGGCGATGAACGCCCTCGCCCCGCTCCTCGCGTCGCTCTACCTGGCCGCCGCCGATCCGAACGCCGCGTCCTCGCTGCTGGACAAGGGCGAGCAGCTGTTCCGCAGCGGCGACACGGCCGGCGCGCTGGCGGCCTTCACCGAGGCCGCGGCGGCCGATCCGCGCGACGCGCGCCCGCACTACCTGAAGGGCGTGACGCTGGAGAAGAAGGGGGACGCCGCCGGCGCGGCCGCCGAATACAAGCGGGCCGTCGCGCTGCAGCCGCAAATGGCGGAGGCGCGCAACAACCTGGGCGCGCTGCTGCTCGCCCGGGGCGACGCCGCCGGCGCCGCCGCCGAGCTGGCGGCGGCCGTCAAGGCCAAGCCCGACTACGCGGAGGCGCAGTACAACCTGGGGGTGGCCCGCGACGCCGAGGGGCGGCCGGCCGACGCGGTGGCCGCCTACAAGCAGGCGGTGCGCCTCAAGCCCACCGACGCGGCGTACCGCCTGAATCTGGGCGCCGCGCTCCGCAAGACCGGCGACCTGCCGGGCGCCACCGCCGCGCTCAAGGAGGCGACCCGGCGGGCGCCGCGCGACCCGCTGGGCTGGGCCGACCTCGGGATGCTGCTCTCCGACCAGAAGAGCTACGACGAAGCGGCGGCGGCGCTCGACAAGGCCACCAAGCTGAAGCCCGACTTCGCGCTGGCCTGGAACCGGCTGGGGCGCGTGTCGCTGAGGCGCGGCAAGGTCCCGGAGGCGGTGGCGGCGCAGGAGAAGGCGCGCAAGCTGGAGCCGGAGAACGCGGGCATCGCCGCCGACCTGTGCCGCGCGCTGTTCGAGGCCAAGCAGGCCGGGCGCGCCGCCGGCGCGTGCCGCGCGGCCGTCGAGCTGGACCCGAAGAGCCCGCTCGCCCACTACGAGCTGATGAAGGTCCTGGTCGCCAAGGGAGAGTGCCCGGCGGCCAGGGGTGAGCTGGCCAAGTTCAAGGGGCTGCCGGGCGTCAAACCCGAGGCCCAAAGGCAGGCGGAGGCCATCGCCGCCAGCTGCGGCAAGAAATAAATTCTCGTATCCGTTTCGGACGACTCTGATAAATTTCCGAGATGCTGCCGGACGGTCACCTTCGCGAAGCTCTCACGTTCGACGACGTGCTCTTGGTCCCCGCCGAAAGCGACGTCGTTCCGAAAGACGTCGAGGTGCGAACGCAGCTGACCGCCGCCATCCGCCTGGCCATTCCGATCGTCTCGTCCGCGATGGACACGGTGACCGAGGCCGCCACCGCCATCTGCATGGCCCGCGACGGCGGCATCGGGATCATCCACAAGAACTTCACCATCCCCGAGCAGGCGCTGGAGGTCACCAAGGTCAAGAAGGCCGAGAGCGGGGTGGTGGTGAACCCCGTCACCGTCGGTCCCGACCAGAAGCTGGCCGCCGCCCTGGAGCTGATGAAGCGGCACGAGATCTCGGGGCTGCCGGTGGTCGCCCCCGACGGCCGTCCGGTCGGCATCTTGACCAACCGTGACATCCGGTTCGAGCGCAACCTGGACCAGCCGGTCAGCGCGATGATGACACGCAAGCTGATCACCATCGCCGAGGGGACCAGCCTCGAGAGCGCCAAGGAGCTGCTTCACAAGAATCGGATCGAGAAGCTGCTGGTCATCGACGCGGGCGGGTACTTGAAGGGGCTGGTCACGATCAAGGACATCGAGAAGGCGCAGGCGCACCCGACCGCCGCCAAGGACGACATGGGGCGCCTGCGGGTGGGCGCCGCGGTGGGCGTCGGCGCCGACCGCGACGAACGGGTGGACGCGCTGCTGAAGGCGGGCGCGGACGTCATCTGCATCGACACGGCGCACGGGCATTCGCGGGCCGTCGTGCAGGCCGTCGCCGACGTGCGCCGCAACTTCCCGAGGTCGCAGATCATCGCCGGCAACGTGGCGACCGGCGAGGGGGCGCTGGCGCTGGCCAAGGCCGGCGCCGACGCCGTCAAGGTCGGCATCGGCCCGGGATCGATCTGCACGACCCGCATCGTGGCCGGCGTGGGCGTCCCGCAGGTCACCGCCATCACCGACTGCGCCAAGGCGCTGGCCGGTCAGAACGTCATGGTCATCGCCGACGGCGGCATCAAGTATTCGGGCGACGTGGCCAAGGCCCTGGCGGCCGGCGCGCACAGCGTGATGATCGGCAGCCTGTTCGCCGGCACCGACGAGGCACCCGGCGAGATCATCCTTTACCAGGGGCGCAGCTACAAGCTGTATCGCGGGATGGGGTCGCTGGGCGCGATGCGCGCGGGCAGCCGCGACCGCTATTTCCAGAGCGAGATCACCACCGACGCCAAGCTGGTGCCGGAGGGGATCGAAGGGCGCGTCCCCTACCGCGGCTCGCTGTCGCAGTCGCTCTACCAGCTCATCGGCGGCGTGAAGTCCGGGATGGGGTACACCGGCTGCCGCACCATCGAAGAGCTGCGGACCAAGGCCCGCTTCGTGCGGGCGACGGCCATGGGGCTGCGGGAATCGCACGTCCACGACGTCATCATCACGAAGGAAGCGCCGAATTACCGCGTGGAGCAGTAGCGGATGTCGAATCGAGCCACTCCGGGAGCCGGCGAAGGGCTCCCGCGGCCGGCCCCGACCGGCTCCGACGGGCGGAGCCCGGCTTCGACGGCGCGCGACCTGATCCTGATCCTGGATTTCGGCGCCCAGTACACGCAGCTCATCGCGCGGCGCGTCCGCGAGCAGAAGGTCTACTCCGAGATCCACCCGTTCAACCTGCCGCTGGCGCGCATTCGCGAGCTGGCCCCCCGCGGGATCATCCTGTCGGGGGGGCCGTCGTCCTGCTACGAGGACGGCGCGCCCCGCGTCAGCGCCGAGCTGTTCGAGCTGGGCATCCCGGTGCTGGGGATCTGCTACGGCGCGCAGCTGGCGGCCTTCCTGCTGGGCGGCAAGGTGGTGGCCGCCGAGCGACGCGAGTACGGGCGCGCCATGCTGAAGGTGACCGGCGACGCCGACGGGCTGTTCCACGGGTTCCAGCCGGGCGAGGAGATCGCGGTCTGGATGAGCCACGGCGATCGGATCGAGGCGCTGCCGGCCGGTTTCGGCGTGACCGGCGAGAGCGTCAACTGCCCGGCGGCCGCCATGGCGGCGCCGAGCCGCAAGTTCTGGGGCGTGCAGTTCCACCCCGAGGTGGCGCACACCCCGCGCGGCGGCGAGATCCTGGCCAACTTCCTGTTCCGGATCTGCGGCTGCGCGCCGACCTGGACGATGGCCAGCTTCGTCAGCGAGGCGGTCTCGGCCGTCGCGGCCAAGGTCGGTCCGGGCGGGCGCGCCGTCTGCGGGCTGTCGGGCGGCGTCGACTCGTCGGTCGCCGCGGCGCTGGTCCTGCGCGCCATCGGCGCGCGCCTGACCTGCATCTTCGTCGACACCGGCCTGCAGCGGGCCGGCGAAGCGGCGCAGGTCGAGTCGCTGTTCCGCGACGCCTTCAAGGCCGACCTGCGGGTGATCGACGCCAGCGCGCGCTTTCTCGACAAGCTGGCCGGGGTCACGGATCCCGAGCAAAAGCGCAAGATCATCGGCCGCGAGTTCATCGCCGTCTTCGAGGAACAAGCCAAGTCGGTGGGTGGCGCCGATTTCCTGGTGCAAGGGACGCTCTACCCGGACGTCATCGAGTCGGTCTCGCACAAGGGCCCGTCGGCGGTCATCAAGTCGCATCACAATGTCGGCGGGCTGCCCGAACGGATGCGGCTGGCGCTGGTCGAGCCGCTGCGCGAGCTGTTCAAGGACGAAGTCCGGGCGCTGGGCGCCGAGCTGGGGCTGCCGCACCACGTGCTCTGGCGCCAGCCGTTCCCGGGCCCGGGCCTGGCCGTCCGCGTGCTGGGCGAGGTCACGCGCGAGCGCTGCGACGTGCTGCGCGCCGCCGACGCGATCATCGAGCAGGAGATCCGCGCGGCCGGCCTCTACGAATCGATCTGGCAGGCGTTCGGCGTGCTGCTGCCGGTGCGCACGGTCGGCGTGATGGGCGACGGGCGGACCTACGCCAACGTGCTGGCAATCCGCGCCGTGCATTCGAAGGACGGCATGACGGCCGATTGGGTGCCGCTGCCGTACGACCTCCTGGCCACGTTGTCGTCCCGCATCGTCAACGAGGTGAAGGGCGTCAACCGCGTCGTCTATGACATCTCGTCGAAGCCCCCGGCCACCATCGAGTGGGAGTAGGGCCGCGCTGATCGCGCTGCTGGTCGTCGCGCTGGCGCCGGCGGCCCTGGCCGGCGAGCGCGATGCCGGCGATCTGATTTCGACGCGCGACGGAGTCACCGTCGATTGGAGCGCGGGCACGCTGGCCGCCACCGCGGGCGCCGCCGCCGACCTGCGGATGCCCAGCGTCGACCTGGCGCGCCCCGGCGCGGTCCGGCGCGCGCGGGCCACCGCGCTCGGGCGCCTGCGCGCCGCGCTCGAGTCACTGCCGCTGGGCGGCGGGCGCAAGCTGGACGCGGCGCGGATCGAGCGCGCGCTCGGACGGGCCCGCACGGCGGACGTGCAGTACCAGTCGAACGGCGGCGCCGTGGTTCGGCTGGAGGTCTCCTTTGCCGACTGGCTGGAGGAGCCTTCATCCCCGAAGGTGTCGTTGAGCGTGCCCAGCGCCCACCTGGCCGCCGCGCCGGCCGCCCGGGTCGGCAAGCACGAGGTCACGTTGGGGGCGGCCCTCTACAAGATGGGCCCGGCGCCGGCCGGCGCGCGCCCCGCCAAGGCCGACCACGCCGGCCGCCTCACCGTCGAGGGTGATTCCGAGCTGGTCGGGAAGCTCGCGCGCGGGGTGGCGGTGATCTACGTTGGCAAGGTCCTGAAATGAGAGCGCTCCGCACCTGGTTGGTCGTCCTGGCCGTCGCGTCGGCATCCCCGGCGTTCGGGCAGGCGCCGCCGCCGCCGGCGCCCGCACCGGCGGCGGGTGCTCCCGCGGCGCCGCCGGCCGAGCCGGTGCTGGGCCCCGGCGAGCGGATCGCCGTCGGTCAGGCGCCGGTGGTCGGCGGGAACGCCGCCGGCGCGCGCGAGCGCGCGCTGGACGAAGCCATCCGCCAGGCCGTCGATCAGGCGCTGGCCGAGCTGGTGGACCCGGCGACCCGGACGGCGCAGGCCAGGGCCATTCGCACCCTGGAGGCCAAGGCGCGCAGCTTCGTGCCCCGCTATCGGACCCTCGACGAGGGCGAGGTCAACGGCGTCTACACGGTTCGGCTGCAGGCCGAAGTCGACGACGCGGCCCTGCGGCGGCGGGTCGAGAGCTGGTCGGCGGCGCCGGCCGGCCCGGCCGCGCCTCGCGGCGCGCCGGCCGCGTTGAGCATCGCGCCGGCCGATGCGGC
>JAICYS010000264.1 GCA_025934105.1 Myxococcota bacterium
GGCCGGCGTGGCGCTGTCGCCCGGCTCGCCGGCGGCGGCCCTGCGGGCCGGCGGGGGCCTGGTCCCCGAGGACCCCAAGCGGCAGGGGCTGGTGCTGGGCCGGAGCGGTCAGGAGAACGTCGTGCTGCCGATCCTGGACCAGGTGGCGCGCTGGAGCTGGCTGCAGTCCGGCGCCGCCCGCGCGCGCGTCGAGGCGGCGTTCGCGCGCCTCAAGGTGCGCGTTCCCGATCTGGCCGCGCCGGCGGTCGGTTTGTCCGGGGGCAATCAGCAGAAGTTGGTGCTGGCCAGATGGGTGGCGGCCGATTGCCGGCTGCTGATCCTGGACGAACCGACGCGCGGAGTGGACGTGGGCGCCAAGGCCGAGATTCACGCCCTGGTCCGCGAACTGGCCCAGGCCGGCACGGCGGTCTTGCTGATCACCAGCGAGCTGCCGGAGCTGCTGTCGCTGTCGACGCGATTCCTGGTCCTGCGCGAGGGGCGGCTGGCCGGCGAGCTGCCGGCCGGGGCGGATCAGGCGGCGCTGATGCGTTTGATGGCCGGCGTGGGTTGACGGCCCGAAACGGTCGCATGTTTCGCGGGTCCACCCCGCCGCGTTTCGGGAACATTTCGCACGAGTTTCGCGCCGGCTAAATGTTCTGCCGGGTAGGTTGAAAGCATTTACAACGCAGTTCAGCCGCAGCTACGGTCCGCCCAGTTACCGACGGCAACGATCTGGAAAACACCGAGGGAGGACCATTGATGCGACTTCGTTTATGTACGCTCGCGTTCGCGGTTGCGCTGCCGTTCCGCGCCTTCGCACAAGAGCCGCCACCGCCCGCCACCGCCGTTCCCGCGGGCGGCGAGATGCCGCCGGCTGAAAAACCGGCCAGCCCGCAAGCACCGGCCCCCACGCCCCCGCCGCCTCCGGCCGTCATGGTCACGCCCCCGCCTCCGCCCCCGCCGGCTCCGGCCGCCGCGATTCCGGCGCCGAGGTTCACCTGGGGGGGCCTGGTCGACACGTACTATCTGTTCAACTTCATCCGGGCCGACGGCGCGAACACGCTGACGCCGCCGACCGCGCGCGCGTTCGACACCAACGCCAACAGCTTCACGTTGGCGCTGGCCAAGCTGTCGCTGAACGCCGCCATGGATCCGGTGTCGTTTCAGCTGGACCTGGGCTACGGCTCGGTCGGCACGATCGTCAATTCGGCCGGAACCCCGCCGAGCGGCAGCCCGACGGCGCCCGCCAACGTCGGGGGCAGCTTCCTGCTCGAGCAGGCTTTCGCGACCGTCGCGCTGCCTGGAAACCTGACCCTCGACTTCGGGAAGTTCGTGACCACCGCGGGGGCCGAGGTCATCGAGGCCAACAAGAACTGGCTCTATTCGCGTTCCTTCCTGTTCAACGCCATCCCGCTCCTCCACACCGGCGTGCGGGCCAACCTGAAGGTCAACGATCAGCTCACGTTGCAGGCCAGCGTCGTCAACGGCTGGAACAACGACCCCGACTGGAACGCCTGGAAGACGATTGGCTTGTCCGCGTCGATGACGTTCAACCCGATGGTCAGCGCCGCCTTGACCGCCTACTTCGGCAAAGAGGGCGTCCAGACCGCCACCGACAGCAGCACGCCGGGCGACCTGCGCGTGCTCGTCGACGCGGTGGGCGCGTTCACCATCAACGACAAGTTCGGGCTGAACCTGAATGTCGATTACATCAAGGCGCCGGACGACAACGCCAACGACTACCTCATCGGCGCCGCCCTGATGGGCCGCTACCTGGTGGCCGAACATCTCTACTTGGCGGCCCGCGGTGAGTTCCTGAGCACGCACATCGACGCCCGGGCGCACACGACCACCGTCGAGGAAGGGACGCTGATGGCCGGCGTTCCCGTCGGCAAGAACTTCGAGCTGCGGCCGGAGGTTCGGGCCGACTTCTCGGGCGACGACGTCTATGCCGGCGGCACCAAGACCAAGCAGTTCACCGGCGAGATCGCCGCGCTGGCGTTCTTTTAGGCGGCGCGTGCGTCGAAGCAGGCGGGAGGCTCCCGGCCCTCCCGTCTGCTTTGTCTCCGCCGAACGGGCCCCGCCCTCGTCGAGACCGGTCGGACCTGGATCGGTTTCGACGCGGCCGGGTGCGGCGGGCCGGCGGCGCGACGGCTACCCGCCCGCCCGCAGCATGTCGTTCAGCACGCCGGCGGCCGTGACGGCCGGGCCGGCGCCGGGGCCGGTGATGACCAGCGGGTTCTTGCGGTAACGGGCGGTCGTGAAGGCGACCTGGTTGTCGGTCCCCTTGAGGCTGAAGAACGTGCTCGAGCGATCGACGGCTTGCAGGCCGACGGAGATGCGGTCCTTGGTGACGGAGGCGACGTAGCGCAGCGAGCGCCCCTTGGCCTTGGCGGCGGCCGCGCGCTTGGCCCAGTCCGAGTCCAGCTGGTCGAGGCGCCGCAGGAACTCGTCGCGCGGCAGCGACCGGGACGCCTCGGGGACCAGCGACTCCACCGCCACGTCGGCCGGCTCGCCGGCGAACCCGAGCAGCCGCCCCAAAATCAAGGCCTTGCGCCCCACGTCCGCCCCGGATAGGTCGTCGCGCGGGTCGGGCTCGGTGTAGCCCAGCTCCATCGCCTTGCGCAGCGCCGCCGAGAACGACCGCCCCCGGTCGACCTCGGTCAGCACGAAGCCGAGCGTCCCCGACAGGCACCCCTCGATCTTGAGGACGCGGTCGCCCGACTCCACCAGCTTGCGGTGGGTGTCGAAGATCGGCAGCCCGGCGCCGACGGTGGCCTCGGTCAACAGCCGGCGGCCGGCGCGCTCGGCGGCCGCGGCCAGCGCGCTGCTCTCGTCGCGCGGGCCCGAGATGGGCCGCTTGTTGGCCAGCACCACGTCCATCCCGGCGCCGAGCGCCTGCCGCAGGAGCGGCGCGCTCTCGTCGGCGGTGACGTCGACCAGGATCGGATCCGTCAGCGCGTGCTCGGCCAGGAACGACAGCGCTTCGGCCGGCGTGGCGGTGCGGCCGCCCGGCGCCTGGGCCAGCGGCTGCCCCTTCTCCTTGGCGGCGATGAGGCCGGCGATCGTGCGGGCCGGCAGTCCGGCCGGCTCGAACACGAACCCGCGCCGGTCGATGGCCGCCACCAGCCGCACCGCCGGCGCTCCGTTGGCGCCCTTCTTGGTGGTCTTCTTGGCCGTGTTGGGCGGCACGCCGTTGGTCTTGGGCATGATCTTGGCCAGCGCGCGGCCGATCTGGCCGAACCCCAGCAGCACCACGTCGCTGTGCGCGGCCCGCGACGCGGCCCCCCCGCCGATCTTCGAGAGTTGGAAGGCCGCGTGGACGGCGCGCTGGGCGGCGGCCGCCTCCTTGGCGTCGACGACGAACGAGATGTTGAGCTCGGACGACCCCTGCGCGATGGCGACGATGTTGATGCCGGTCTCGGCCAGCGCGGCGAACACGCGCGCCGCGATTCCGGGGTGTCCGGCCATGCCGATCCCGACCACGGCCACCGTGGCCACGCCGGTGCGCGCCTCGACCCGGTCGACCTCGCCGCGGGCGATCTGTTCGCGAAACTCATCGGCCAGCTTGTCGCGCGCCTGCCGGGCCGCCGCCTCGGGCAGCGAAAAGCAGATCGACTGCTCCGACGAGGACTGCGAGATCAGCGACACGCTGATCCCCTGGCGATGCAGCGCCTCGAACGTGCGCGCCGCGACGCCCGGGACCCCCAGCATGCCGTTGCCGGCCACGGTGATCAGCGCCTGCGCGCCCACCGCCGACAGCGCCTTGATCGGGTAGCGGTCCAGCGTGCGGCGCGCCGAGATCTCGGTGCCGGCCGCGGTGGCGTCGGCGAACGGCCGCACGAACACCGGGATGGACCGCCCGGCCACGGGAATCAGCGCGCGCGGGTGCAGCACCTTGGCGCCGAAGTAGGCCAGCTCGGCCGCCTCGCGCACGTGGAGCTGCGGGATGACGCGGGCGTCGGGCACCACCCGGGGATCGGCGGTCAGAAGGCCGGGGACGTCCTTCCAGAGCGAGACCTCCTGGGCGCCCAGCGCGCGGCCCAGCAGCGTGGCGGTCAGATCGGTGCCGCCGCGCCCCAGCGTGGCCACGCCCCGCGTCCGCCGATCGTCCTCGATGGGCGCCGCGCCGATGAAGCCGGGCACCACCGGAATGACGCCCGAGGCGCAGATCGGCCGCAGCACCTTGCGCGCGGCCAGGTCGGTCATCATCAGGTCCGGCGAGGCGCCCCCGTACGGGCCGTCGGTGAAGACCACCTCGGTGGCGTCCACGTAGCGGGCGCGCAGCCCCTTGGCCTCCAGCGCGGCGGTCAGGATGCGCGCCGACAGCCGCTCGCCCCGGCTGACGATGAAGTCGCGGGTGCGCGGCGTCAGCTCGCGCAACACCGCCAGGCTGGAGAGGAGCCGCGCCAGCTCGTCCATCGACCGCTTGATCTCGCCCGCCGTGTCGGGGTGCCCGCGGCCGGCCGCCCCGCGCAAGACGTCCAGGTAGCGCGCCTTCATGGCCGCGACCTCGCCGCTCAGGTTGGTCTCGCCGGCGGTGGCGCGGGTGGCCAGGCCCAGCAAGAGGTCCGTGATGCCCGCCGGGGCGGACACGACCGCGATGCGCGCGCCGCGGCGGCCGGCGACGATGTCGACGACCCGCCGGAAGGCGCCGCCGTCGGCCAGCGAGGCGCCGCCGAACTTGTGGACCTCGACGCTGAGCTTCTTGCCGTTAGCCATGCCGGGCAAGGTGTACCAGGAACCGGCGGGGCAGGGCTAGGTCGCCGGCCGCCGGCAGGCCGTCGGGCCGGCCTCGTCGCTCGCCGCGCCGCCCGCGCGCCCCGCCGCACAACCGCACCGGAGGTAAGCCGCCGAAATGAGCTATCTTCGGGGGCTATGTCCCGCTCCTTCTTCCGGTGCATCTCCGGCTGTCCTGGCGACCACGCGCTCGACGAGATCATTTACAAGTGCCCGAAGTGCGGCGACCTCCTGGAGGTCGTCCACGACATCGACGCGCTCAAGACCCGCAGCGCCGCTGCCTGGATGAAGCTGTTCGACGACCGGTACCTCCGCACGACCTGGCCGTACGGGTCGGGCGTCTGGGGCAAGAAAGAGTGGGTGCAGCCCCACATCCGCGACGAGAACGTCGTCTCGATGCTGGAAGGCGGGACCAACCTCCTGTGGGCCGAGCGGTACGGCCGCGAGCTGGGGCTGTCGGATCTGTGGGTCAAGCAGTGCGGCGTCTCGCACACCGGGTCGTTCAAGGACCTGGGGATGACGGTGCTGGTCTCGACCGTCAAGCAGATGATCGCCGACGGCAAGCCGCTGCGGGCCGTGGCCTGCGCGTCGACCGGCGACACGTCGGCGGCGCTGGCTGCCTACGCGGCGGCCGCCGGGCTCAACGCCATGGTGATCCTGCCGCGCGGCAAGGTGTCGACGGCGCAGCTCGTGCAACCGCTGGCGAACGGGGCCACCGTTCTGGCCGTCGACGGCGACTTCGACGCCTGCATGGCCATCGTCAAGCGCCTGGCCGAGGAGGAGGGCGTCTACCTGGCCAACAGCATGAACAGCCTGCGCATCGAAGGGCAAAAGACGGTCTCGATCGAGATGGTCCAGCAGTTCGACTGGCAGGTCCCGGACTGGGTCATCATCCCGGGCGGCAACCTGGGGAACGTCAGCGCGCTGGGCGCCGGCTTCACGATGATGCGCGAGCTGGGGTTGATCCAGAAGCTGCCGCGCATCTGCGTGGCCCAGGCCGCCGCGGCCAACCCGCTGTTCCGCGCCTACAAGTCCGGCTGGGAGAAGTTCCAGGCCGTGGTGGCGCAGCCGACGCTGGCGTCCGCCATCCAGATCGGCAACCCGGTCAGCGTCAAGAAGGCGATCCGCACGCTGCAAAAGTTCGAGGGGGTGGTCGAGGACGCCACCGAAGCCGAGCTGGCCGACGTCGCCGCGCGGGCCGACCGCACGGGCCTGTTCAATTGCCCGCACACCGGCGTCGCGCTGGCGGCGCTGGAGAAGCTGGTGGGCCGCGGCGAGATCAAGTCGTCCGACCGGGTCGTCGTCGTCAGCACCGCCAACGGGTTGAAGTTCACCGACTTCAAGGTGCGCTACCACGAGGGGACCCTGCCCGAGGTGCCCCACCCCAAGCACGCCAACCGCCCGGTGTACCTGGCGAACGACTATCTGGCCGTGCGCGACGAGGTGCGGCGCCGCCTGGATTGATCGGAACGCGGGCTCGATCGCGGTCACGAGATCGAGCGCAGCGTCGGGTCGCGACCGACAATTCCTGCCTGGCCACCCGCCCGCCCCAGCTCGCCGCAGCCGGCCCCTGAAACGTCCCGTCCGGGACCGACCCGGTCGGTGCCAATCCTGGGGGGCGCCGCCGCCTTTCCCTGGACGTGCGGCTCCTACAACGTGCTACAGTGAGCCGCTTGGCATCATTCCCGGAAATTGCGGACATGAAAGACCATTTCGGCCCGTCGCATCAAGGTTTGTATGACCCCGCGCACGAACACGAATCGTGTGGGGTTGGGTTCGTCGTCGATCTGAAGGGGCGCAAGTCCGGCAAGATCGTGCACGACGCCATCCAGGTGCTGCTGAACCTGCAGCACCGCGGCGCGTGTGGCTGCGAAAAGAACACCGGCGACGGCGCCGGCATCCTGATTCAGATTCCGCACAAGTTCTTCGCGGACGTGGTGGGCGCCACGCCGGCGCGCATCAAGCTGCCGGCGGCCGGACAGTACGGCGTGGGCGTGGTGTTCCTGCCGGGCGACCCGGGAAGCCGGGCCGCCTGCGAGCACGTGTTCGAGCAGGTGGTGCGCGACGAGGGCCAGACGTTCCTGGGCTGGCGCGAGGTGCCGGTCGACAACCGGATGATCGGCCCGACCGCGCGGCGGTCGCAACCGGTCATCAAGCAGCTCTTCATCGGGCGCAGCCCGGACCTGGCCGAGGACGACGCCTTCGAGCGGAAGCTGTACGTGATCCGCCGGCGCGTGCGCCACACCGTCCGCAAGATGGACATCCCCGAAAAGGCGCTGTTCTACATCCCCAGCCTGTCGTCGCGGACGATCGTCTACAAGGGGATGCTGAACCCCGACCAGCTGACGCCGTTCTTCACCGACCTGCAGGACGACCGGATCGAATCGGCGCTGGGGTTGGTCCACTCGCGCTTCTCGACCAACACCTTCCCCAGCTGGTCGCGCGCGCATCCCTACCGGATGATCGCGCACAACGGCGAGATCAACACGCTGCGGGGCAACGTCAACTGGA
>JAICYS010000179.1 GCA_025934105.1 Myxococcota bacterium
CCGCCCGCGACGGCCGCCGCCGCGCCCGCGTCGCCGGCGCAGCCGATCGAACCGCCGCCCTTCGCGGAAGCCGCGCCGGCCACGCGCGAGTCGACGGCCGACGCGGAGACCGCCCAGCGCCGCGCCATCCTGGACGCGGCCTGGCGCACCGTGCGCGACAAGCACTTCGACAAGACGCTGGGCGGGCTGGACTGGAACGCCGTCCGCGCCAAGTACGAGCCGCTGGCGCTGGGCGCGCCGACCGAGGCGGCCTTTTATCGGGTGCTGAACCAGATGATCGGCGAGCTCGGCCAGTCGCACATGATGATCACCGGCCCCGGCGACGAGGACGAGGACGCCGCGGAGGAGACGGCCGCGCCTGGCGACGCGCCGGCGCGGGCGCCCGTGCCCGTCACCGACGCCGTCGGCGATCCCGGGTTGACCGTGCGGGTCATCGAAGGGCGCCCCACCATCACGCGCGTGGTGCCCGGCTCGACGTCCGAGAGGCTGGGGCTGCGGCCCGGGTTCGTGGTCACCGCGATCGGCGGGCGGCCGCTGACGCCGACGCACCCGTCGGTGCGGCCGCTGCGCCCGGTCGAGGAGCGGTTCGCCGTCCGGCGCGCCGCCACCCGGCGGCTGGCGGGGCCGCCCGGCACGCGCGTGTCGCTGGCGTATCTCGACGACCAAAACCGGCCGGGCAAGGCGGTCCTGGTCCGGGATCCCCCGCGCAGCGAGCCGGTCCACCTCGGGCACCTGCCGCCGCTTTATCCGGAGGTCCGCGCCTACGAGGTCGGCGACGTCGGCGTGGTGGCGTTCAACATCTTCATCCTGGACCCGGTGCTGAACGACGTGAAGAAGGCCGTGGCGCGGTTTCAGGCGCATCACGTCCGCGCGATCATCCTGGACCTGCGCGGCAACCCCGGCGGTCAGGGGGCGATGGCGATTCCGGTGGCGTCGCTGTTCGTCGACCACCCGGTCACGCTGGGGACGCTGAAATTCCGCGACTTCGGTCAGACCCTGGTCGCCAAGCCGGAGCTGGGCTCGACGCCGTTCCTGGGGCCGCTGGCAATCCTGACCGACGAGGGGACGGCTTCGACGTCCGAGATCCTGGCGGCCGGACTGCAAGAGGCCAAGCGCGCGCTGGTGGTGGGCGACACCACGTTGGGCGCCGTGCTCCCGTCCGTGGTCCAGGCGCTGCCCGGCGGGGCCGTCATGCAGTACGTGGTGGCTGACTTCAAGACGCCCAAGGGGGTGCTGCTGGAGGGGCGCGGCGTCCAACCCGACCGCCGGGTGGTCGAGACGCGCGCCGGGTTGGAGTCGGGCCGCGACCCGGTCCTTGACGCGGCCCTGGTGGCCGTCCGAGCATCGCGCGCAAGGTGACCACCCCCATGAGTGAGATCAGGCGGACGTGGGCGCTGGCCCTGGCGCTCGGCTGGCTGGGGTGCGCGTCGTCGCCGCCGCCCGCGCCGGCCAAGCCCGCCGCGCCGGCCGCCGCCGGCCCGCGCTCGCCGGACGCCATCCTGGCCGACTCGGTCGCGGCGATGGGCGGCGCGGCGGCGTGGAACGCGCACAAGACCGTGCACCTCAAGGTGTCGGTCATGCTGCAAGGGATGGCGATGGGTGGGCCCGCGGAGCACTTCCAGACCAAGACCAACAAGTCGCTGACGGTGACCAGCCTGCCGGCGGTCGGCGAGATCCGCGAGGGGTCGAACGGCACGGTGTTCTGGTCGAAGGATCCCGTCAACGGGCTGCGCCTCTTGCAAGGGCCGGAGGCCGAACAGGCGCGGATCGAGTCGGCCTGGAACGCCGACCTGGAGGCGCGTGCGCTGTTCGCGAAGATCGAGACCGCCACCGACGCGCCGCCGGGGCAGGAATGTCTGACCATGACACCGCGGGCGGGAGCGCCCATCCGCGCCTGCTACGACCAGCGGACGCACCTGCAGCTGTCGCAGGAAGGCGTTCACGCCACGGCCCAGGGCGACGTACCGTTTCACTCGACGGTGTCGGATTGGCGGAGCGTCGGCGGCGTCAAGATTCCTTACGCGTCGCAAACGCAGGCGGGGCCCATGACCATCGTGACCACCGTCAACGAGGTCACCTTCGACGAGCCGCTGGACGAGAAGATGTTCGAGCCGCCCGCGGTCGCTCAGACCGCGCCGCCGGCACAACCGCCGCCGCCGGCGGCGCCCGCGCCGAAGTAACGCCCGGAGCGCGCGTGTCCCGCAAGGTGATCCTCTGCCGGTGCGAAGACGTCACGCTGGCCGACGTGCAGCACGCCGTGAAGCTGGGCCACGCCGACGTCGAGGAGGTCAAGCGCTACACCGGCTTCGGGACCGGTCCCTGCCAGGGCAAGGAATGCCTGCGCGAGGTGGCGCGCGCCGTCGCCGCCGCCGCTGGGCGGCCGCCCGGCGACATGACGCCCTTCACGGCCCGTCCGCCGCTGGTCCCGACGGAGCTGGCGATGCTGGCGGGCTCTGACACCGAATGACGGCGGCGGCGGTCCGGCCCGGGGACGTCGCGGAGGTGGCCGTCATCGGCGCCGGCGTGATGGGGCTGGCCATCGCGTACAACCTGGCCGCGCGCGGGCAAAAGCGGATCCTGGTGCTCGACGCGCATCACCTGGCGTGGGGCGCCTCGGGGCGGAACGGCGGCGGGGTGCGGCAGCAGTGGTCGACGGAGATGAACATCCGCCTCATGCAGGAGTCGACCGAGATCTGCGCGCACTTCGCCGAAGAGATGCGCATCAACGTCTGGATGCGCCGCGGGGGGTACCTGTTCCTGGCGCGCACCCAGGCGGCGGCCGACCGGATGGCCCGCAACGTGACGCTGCAGAACCAGTGCGACCTGCCGACCCGCCTCATCACGCCGGCCGACGCGCGAGAGCTGGTGCCCGAGCTGGAGGTGTCGCCGTTCGTGGCCGCCTGCTACAACCCGACCGACGCGGTGGTTTTCCCCTGGCCGTTCGTCTGGGGCTACGCGCGCGCGGCCGCCAAGCGCGGCGTCCAGATCCGGACCGGCCTGCCGGTGACCGCCATCGAGCGGCGCGGCGACGACTTCGCGCTGGCCACGCCGGCCGGGCCCATCCTGGCCGGGCGGGTGGTGTGCGCGTCGGGCGCCTGGTCGCCGGCGGTGGCGCGGCTGGCCGGAGGCGCCCTGCCCGACCGGCCGGTGCGCCACGAAATCCTCTCGACCGAGCCGCTGAAGCCGTTCCTCAAGCCCATGGTCTCGGACGTCGAGACCGGGCTCTACGTGTCGCAGTCGTTGCGCGGCGAACTGGTGGGGGGCGTGTCGCTGCCCGAAGAGCCGAACCCGGAGCGCCAGGTCCGGCTGGGATCGCGGCTGGCGTTCCTGACGCGGATGGCGCGGGGCCTGGTCGCGCTCATGCCGCGCCTGGGCTCGGTGAAGGTCGTGCGCCAGTGGGCCGGGCCCTACGACGTCAGCCCGGACGGCAACCCGATCGTCGGCGAGCTGGCGGGAGTGCCCGGGTTTTACGTCGTGTGCGGCTTCGGCGGCCACGGCTTCATGATGGCGCCGGTGGTGGCACGCCACTACGCCGCCTTCCTGCGCGGCGAGCCGCCCCACCCGTTCTTCGAAGCCTGGCGCGCCGCCCGGTTCACGGACGGGACCGCGCCGCCCGGCGGCGAGCGCGAAGACCTGATCATCGGCTGATTGCGCCGTCACCGCCTGGACGCCCGCCGGTCGGGCGGCCTTCCGCCGATCAGAACGTGGGCCGCGGAAACCCGCGGCCCGGACGCGCGAAGAGATAGCCCTGGAACAGATCGCCGCCCAGCGACGTCAGGCAGTCGCGTTCACCGGAGGTCTCGACCCCTTCGGCGACGATGGCGGTGCCGAGATCGCGGCACAGGTCGGCGAAGGCGCGGAACAGCTTGCGCTTGGTCTGCGAGCCGTCGATGCCGCGCACCAGCGACATGTCCACCTTCACGATCTCCGGCTGGAGCTGCGCGAAGCTGGAGAGTCCGGCGTACCCCGCCCCGAGGTCGTCGAGCGCGATCCGGTATCCCAGCTGCCGCAGCCGCGCCACCGCCGCCACCAACCCGTGCACCTCGTCCAGCGCCGCGCGCTCGGTGACCTCCAGGACCACCCGGTTCGCGAACGGCCCCAGCGCGCCGTCGTCGCCCAGGAGCTCGTCGTCCACCAGATCGTGGGGATGCAGGTTGACGAAGATGTTCGCCTGGTCCGGCGCGTCGGCCAGCTGCCCCGCCACGCGCCGGCGGATGGCCCGCCCCAGGGCAGCCCGCTTGCCCAGCCGCTCGGCCGCGTCGACGAACTCCATCGGGTTGCGCAGGGTCGGCTCGTCGGTGCGCAGCAGGCACTCGTAGGCGAACACCGACCGGTTGCCCCACGAGACGATCGGCTGCGTCGCCACCCACAGCGACGACAGCCCGGCCTCGAACCGCGCCTCCAGGCCGGCGCGATCCCCGAGCGGGCGCGCGCCGAACTCCTCGACCGACTCGCGCCGCAACCGCGCCACGACGTGCAGCCGCGCGGCGCTCTCGACCGCCTCCACCAGGTGGCGCCGCTCGATCGGCTTGGTCAGATAGCGGAAGGCGCCGTGCTCGATGGCCTGAATGGCCGTGTCCAGACCCGGGTTGCCGGTGACGAACACCACCGGCACGTCCAGGTCGTGCGCGCGGATCCGCCGCAGCAGCGTCAGCCCGTCCATCTGCGGCATCTGGAGGTCGCTCACCACCACGTCGAACGGGGTCACCGCCAAGAGCTCGATGGCCTTGAGGCCGTCCGGCGCGATGGTGGCCAGGTGTCCGGCGGAGGTCAGCATGCGGGCCAGCGCCTGCGACACGCTGGGCTCGTCGTCGACGACCAGGACCCGGGCCTTGGCGTAGAGGCTCACGAGCGCCCCGGCTTCTTGACCAGGCGCGAGTAAATCAGCGGCCCCAGGCTCTCGACCATCATCTTCTCGACCAGCCGCTCGAGCGTGCGGCGCTGCTGGTCGTCGTCCCAGACGAAGCGAATGCCCATCCCAAGCTCGTGGTCGGGCGCGATGTCGGGCGGACGGGGCGCGCCCTCCTTGATCACCCAGCGCACCTCGCCGCGCAAAGCGATCGGCTCCTCGCGCGACGGGACCATCAGCTTGAACAGGAAGATCGTGCCGATGTCCAGCGGGCGCTCGGTCTTGATGAACGTGCCGCCCTTCGAGATGTTCTTGGTGTAATCGTAGAAGAAGGTGTTGAGCCGCTTGTACTCGACCTTCAACTCGATGGGGGCGCGTGCTTCTCGCCGTCGATCTTCCTCGCTGCGCACCCAGGGCCTCAGCGCAATGTTAGAGCTGCGGAAAAAACCGGTCAACGCGTTCGGGCTCGGATAGAACAGCAGCCGCTTGCGCCCGCTGTCATCACTCTGGCACGCCGCCCGGCAGCGGGTCGGTCTGCGACCCCTGGTGTGGGGGATTGTGCTGACGGCGGTCGCGCTCGCCCTGTGCTTCGTGCCGCTGGCCGACGTCCTCGGCTATGACTTTTCGTTCGTGCTCGGTTTTGGCGCGGCGCTGGCCGGCGTCGACGTCGGCCACGGCCTGGTGGCGCGCGCCCGGGCCGACCTGGGGCGGCGGCCGTCGGGCAGCGACCTCGGCCGCCTCTTCGGCCGGGCGGCGGCGCGGTCGGCGGCCCTGTTGCCGGTCCCGCTGCTGCTGTCGCTGGCCAATGCGCTCCGGGTGCGGAACTGCAACGTGCCGGTCGGCCTGGCCTTCTTCGCGCTGCTGCCGCTGGCCAGCGGCCTTTACGGCGCGGTCACGGGCGTGCTGGCGGGCCTGGTGGTCGCGTCGCCCCGGCGCGGCCGCCTGCTGGCCTTCGCGCTGCCGGCGCTGTCGCTGCTCTGGACGTTGCTGCGGCTCTACCGCGATCCGGCGGTGTTCGCCTACGACCCGTTCGGCGGCTACTTCCCGGGGCCCCTCTACGACGAAGCGCTGCGCCCGCCGCTGCCGCTGTTGCTGTTCCGCGTCGCCAACCTGGTCTGGGCGGCCACCGCCATCGTGGCCGCGCTGGCCGCCGTCGGGCACGGGCGCGATCCGCGGCGCTGGAACCGGCCGGCCCTGGTGGCGGCGGTGCCCCTTTTCATCGCTTCGGTGGCGCTCTACGCGGTCGGCGGGCGTCTGGGCTATCACGTGACGCGCGCGGACCTGGCGCGCGTGCTGGACCAGACGCTGACCAGCGAGCACTTCGTCGTCCGCTACGCGCCCGGCCTGCGCACCCGCGCCGACCTGGCGCTGGAGCGTGAAGATCTGGAGTTTCGCTACCAGCAGCTCCAGGACACCTTCGACGTGGCGCCGGCCGGCCCGATCACGGTCTGGGATTTTCCCGACGCCGCCACCAAGAAACGGCTGGTCGGCGCCGGCCACACGCTGTACGCGCGCCCCTGGACGCGCGAGATCTTCGTGCAGGGCGAGGGATTCCCGTCGACGCGGCTTCGCCACGAGATGGCGCACGTGTTCGCGGCCTCGTTCGGCGATCCGTTCTTCGGCGTCTCGCTGGCCTGGCGCTGGACGCCGCTGCCCCACCCGGTGCTGGCCATCGGGCTCATCGAGGGGGTGGCCGAGGCGGCCGACGCCGACGCGCCGGAGGGCGACGCCACCATTCACCAGGAGGCCGCCGCCATGCAGGCGGCCGGGCTGGCGCCGCCGCTTTCGCGGGTGGTGGGCGCCGGGTTCAGCGCCGAATCCGGGGCGCGCGCCTACACCGTGGCGGGATCGTTCGCCGCGTTCCTGCTGCAGACGCGCGGCGCCGAGAAGCTTCGCGCGCTCTACCGCTCGGCCGGGAACTTCATCGACGTCTACCGCCTTCCGCTGCCCGACCTCGAGCGCGAGTGGCGGCGGTTCCTGCTGGCGCAGCCGCTGAACCGGCAGCAGCGCGCCCACGCCACCGAGCAGTTCCGGCGCCCCGGCATCTTCCAGAAGGTCTGCGCGCGCGAGCTGGCGGCCCGGGTCTCCGAGGCGCGCGCCCTGCTACCGGTCGAGCCCGAGCGCGCGGTGGCGCTGCTGGCGTCGACCTGCGCCGACGATCCGCACGAGCCGGTTTTTCGTCTGGGGCTGGCGCGCGCCCAGGTGGCCGCCGGCGACATGACCGTCGCGCGCGAGACCCTGGCCCGCCTGTCGCTGGACGCGGCGCTGACCGATCCGCTGCGCGCGGAGGTCGAGTCGCTGACCGCCGTGGTCGACTTCGCCGCGGGCGATTTCACGGCCGCCCAGGCGCACGAGCGGCGGGCGCTGGAGTTGGCCGCCACCGACGCCGACCGGCGCCTGGCGATGGCCAAGCTGGCCGGCCTGGCCGATCCGGCCGCCCGGGCCACGCTGGGCCGGGCGCTGTTCGGCGATCTGCCGGTCGACGGCGAACCGGATCGCGTGCTGACGTTCTTCCTGCTGACGGAATACGCGCGCCTGTTTCCCGGCGAGCGGCTGGGCCCGTACCTGGTCGGGCGCCAGCTCTTGGGGCGCGATCCGGCGCGCGCCCTGCCCCAGCTCGACCGCGCCTGCGGCGAGACGTCCGGCGGCCAGGCGGCGCTGCCGGCCGAGTTCGTGCGCGAGTGCCGGCGGATGATCGCCGACGCCGCCTACCGGGTCGGCGACTTCGCGCGCGCGCGCGACGCCGTGTCCAGCCTGCCTCCCGACGCGACCGAGGCCGATCGGTTGCGGGCGCTGGACATGCGCGCGCGGATCGATTGGGCCGCCGAGCGGCGCGACGGACCGGTCGCCCCCAGCGTTCCCTGATCCGACTGGACGAAGCCGCCAGTCCAAGCGCAAAATGCCGTCGATGCAGACCGCGACGTTGTCGCGCGCCCGATCCCGGCGGTGGCTCTGCGCGGCCTTGAGCGCGGTGCTGGTCCTGCTGGCCGTTCGGGGCGCGGGGGCCGGCCAGCCGGCCGTTCCCGCGGCCCACGCCCCGGGCGACGCGCCGGCGCCGACCGCCGCGATCGCGCCCACCGAACCAAGCGCGCCCGCGCCCGCGCAACCAACCGCGCCCGCGCCCGCGCCATCGGTCGCGACCGCTCCGGCCGGCGATCCGAGTAATGCGCCCACGCTGACGCCCGATCTACCGCCCGTCCCGGCGCCCACGCTGGAAGCGCCAGCCATGCCGCCACCGCCGCCCCGGAAGCCCTTTTATCGAAAGGACTGGTTCTGGGGCGCCATCGGCGTCGTGGTCCTCACCGTCGGCATCGTGTTGATCGCGACGTCGGGCTCGGATCCGCAGGCGCCGTCGACGGCGCTGGGGAACATGCGTGCGTTCTAGAACGCTCGCGGGCCTGGCGGGCCTGGCGGGCCTGGCGGCGGGCTGTTCGAACCCGCAGTCGTTCGTGATTCTGCTGCTGCAGTCGGCGACGCCGGCCTCCATCACCGGCGTCGAGCAGGTGCAGGTGGTCGTGTCCAAGGCCTCCGGTCCCATGCGGACGCTCACCTACCCGGCGTCGGATCTCACCATCCCCACCGACGCGTCGGTGGCGGGCATGGGAACGTTGTCGGTCAGCTTCTCGGGCGACGAGACCGGCGACGTGAAGTTCGACGTCACCGCGGTGGGGCCGCCCAGCTGCCTGCGGGGCAGCGGGACCGCCATCATCACGCTGAAGAAGGGCGCCACCGTCGAGGGCCTGGTGCTGCTGGTGCCCGGTCCGACCTGCACCCTGGCGGACGGCGGCGCCGGCGACGGCGGTGACAAGGTGTTCCCCGGCTGCGACCCGGCCCGCCCCGTGTGCAGCGGCGGCCAGACCTGCCAGGTGAACTGCGCCACGATGATCAACGCCTGCACCGCCAGCGGCACCGGCGCGCCCTGGGCCACGTGCCAGAGCAACGCCGACTGCGCGCCCGGATCGCAGTGCTTCGATTACAGCTCGCTGGGCTGCGGCACCAAGGTGTGCCTGCGGTTCTGCGACAGCGACCTCGACTGCGGCGGTCCCGGCGACGCGGGCGGCGGCCCCGGCAGCTTCTGCCGCGACCCGGTGAGCTGCGGCACCAGCACCACCGCCTACCACACCTGCAGCGCCAGCTGCGATCCCACCGCGGCCGCGGCGGCCGCCGGCGGCAGCGGGTGCCCCGCCGGCCTGGCCTGCGTGCTGCCCGCCAGCCTCGACCACGTCGCCTGCGCCTGCCCCGAACAGACGCGCACCAAACCCGAAGGCGCCGCCTGCGCCGGCACCAACGAGTGCGCGCCCGGCCTCATCTGCGAACAGACCTGCCGCGCCGTCTGCCGCTGCGACCTCGACAAGGGCGCCTGCACCGCCGCGAACGATTGCCCGACCGCCGGCACCACCTGCACGCCGCTCACCGGCGAGATGTTGTACGGCGTCTGCTTGTAACGAAGAGCTCCCGCGGAACGCTGCGCGTTGAGAACGGTGCCGCGGCCATTGACGCTGAACGTTCGTTCAGTTAGCTTCGTTTCATGTCCTCGTCCCGTGCTCTCGAGCTGGTCGGGGATCCCGAGATCGCCGCCCGCATCGTCCCGCTGGCGCGGCTCACCGAGTCGCGCGGCCGCCGATCGTCCGGCATCGCGCCGCTCGACGCGCTGCTGAACGGCGGCTGGCCGCGCGGCGGGTTGACCGAGCTCAGCGGGCGCCGCACGTCCGGGCGGACCGCCATCCTGCGGGCCGGCCTCGGCGCCGCGCTGGCCGCCGGCGAAGCCGTCGCGCTGGTCGACGCCGGGGGCCGGCTGGACGCGCGGGCGCTGCCGGCCGCGGGCGCGCCGCTCTGGATCCGCTGCGCCCCCGACCGGGCCTTGAAAGCCGCCGACCTGGTCATCGGCGCCGGCGGCTTCGGGATGGTGGCGATCGATCTGTGCGACGCGACGTTGCGCATCCCCGACGCGGCCTGGATGCGGCTGCGCCACGCCGCCCGCGCGCAGGGGACGACGGTGCTGGTGGGGGTGCCCCACCCGCGCCTGCGATCGTTCGCCGCCGCCGCCGTCGAGTTGGAGGGCACCGCCGCGTTCCTGGGCGACGGGCCGCCGCTGTTCGGCCGCCTGGACGTCCGCGCCGAGTGCCGCCGCGGCGCGCGCGACGGCGCGCCCGCCAACGACGAAGGTCGATCGTCATGCGTCTCGCTTGCGTTCACGTGCCGCAGCTAGCGCTGCAGGCGGCGTTGCGGCGCTCTCCGGAAGCCCGGGAGCAATCGGCCGCGCTGCTCGCCGCCACCGCCGCCGCGTCGGGCAAGGGGCACGGTGTTCCGCGCGTGGTCGAGATGAACGGCGACGCCCGCCGCGCCGGCGTCCGGACCGGCATGACGGCGGCGCAAGCCGCGGCCGCCGCGCCCGGGCTGCGGCTGTTGCGCGCCACCGACGCCGATCGCGAAGCGGGCGCCGCCGCGCTGGCCGACGTCGGGTTCGCGTTCGCGCCGCGCGTGGAACGGGACGGCGAGCGGATCTACTTCGCGGTCGACGATCTGGGGCGCCTCTACCCGCACGAAAGGGCGGTCGCGCAGGCGATCCAGGCGCGCGCCGCGCGGATCGGGTTCGGCGCGCGCGTGGCGATCGCGTCGACGCGCGGGACGGCGCGGGTGGCCGCCCGCGCGCACGAGCTGGCGGTCGTCCCCGCCGATCCGGACGCGCGCGCGTTCCTGGCCCCGCTTCCGGTGACCCTGTTCACGGACGACGACGATCTGCGCGCCGCCTTCCGCCGCTGGGGGACGCGCACCGCCGGAGCCGTCGCGGCGCTGCCGGCGCGCGCCGTCGCCCTGCGCCTTGGACCACCGGGCGCGGCGGTGGCGCGCCTGGCGCGCGCCGAGGACGAAGAGCCGTTCCTGCCGCTGCCGCCGCCCGACGCGCTGGAAGAAAAGATTGGTCTCGACGATCCGATCGCCGAGCTGGAGCCGCTGTCGTTCGTGTTGCGCGGGCTGCTCGACCGCGCGCTCGAGCGGCTGGCCGGGCGCAGCCTGGCCTGCGCCGAGTTGACGCTGCGGCTGACGCTGGATCCGCGCGGCCTGGACGTGCGCACCATCCCGCTGGCCGCCCCCACGCGCGAGGCCAAGCCGCTCATCGAGCTGACGCGGCTGGACCTGGCGCGGCGCCCGCCCGAAGCGCCGGTGATCGGGGTGCACGTGGTGGTCCTGCCCGCCCGCGCGCGCGCCACGCAGCTGGACATGCTGCGGCCGACCGGGCCGGCGCCCAACCGGCTGGCGGTGACGCTGGCGCGGCTGGCCGCGCTGGTCGGTCCCGAGAACGTCGGCGCGCCCGCCGCCGTCGACACCTGGCGCGAGGAGGCGATCGCGGTCCAGCCGTACGCGCCCGGCAGGCCGCCCGCCGGGGATGGGCCAGGATCCCTGGAACGGCTCGTTGGATCGGCCGCGGCGGCGCCGCTCGGCGAGGCCCAGCTCCGCCAGCGCGAGGGCCGCGACGACGAGCTGACCCTGTCGCTGCGCCGGCGCCGCCCGCCCGAGGAGATCGAAGTGCTGATGGGGCGTGACGGACCGACCGCGCTGCGCGGCAGCGAGACCACGGCGCGCGTGCTGATCGCCGCCGGGCCGTACCGGCTGTCCGGCGAGTGGTGGCAGGACAGCGCCAGCGGCGGGAGCTGGGCGCGCGAGTACTGGGACGTTCACGCCTCGGACGGGGCGGTCTATCGCCTGCACCGGGACGCGCGCGACGGCCGGTTCTATCTGGACGGCTATTACGACTGAGCGTTATCATTTTTGGATCACATGCGGTTCCCCAGCGCCGTTTTGGCCGCCGTATGGGCGCTGGCCGCGGTCAGCCTTTCAGACGGTTGCGCGAACCGAGGCATGGTCGCGCCGACCGAGGACGGCGCCGGCGTCGCGGGCGCGGGTGGGACTGCCGGCCAGGTCAACACGGGCGGCCAGGCCGCCCCTGGCAGCGGCGGCCAGCCCGGCGCGGGTGGCGGCGGCCGGGCCAGC
>JAICYS010000446.1 GCA_025934105.1 Myxococcota bacterium
ACCATGGGCAAAATACTTCTTTGCGACGACGAAGAGTCCCTGTGCCGCAGCCTGGGGCGCGTGCTGCGCGCTTCGGGTCACGAAGTTGTCGCGCAGAACGGCGAGCAGGGGCTGGCGCGCCTGCGCCAGGAACGGTTCGACCTGATCCTGACCGACATCCGGATGCCGGAGGTGAGCGGGTTCGAAATTCTGGCGGCGGCGCGGCTGCACGCGCCCGGCACACCGGTCATCGCGATGAGCGGCAGCGCCGAGATCCCCGACGCCGTGCGCGCCATGCACGCGGGCGCGCGCGACTTTTTGATCAAGCCCTTCGAGACGCGGACCCTGGAGGAGGCGGTCAGCGCCGTCCTGCGGCCGCCGCCGCCCGAGCCCGAGCCCGATCCGCTGGTCTGGCGCGATCAGCACGCGCCTTGGCTGATGGGGAACGACCAGGCGCTGCTTCCGGCGCTGAGCATGATCGCCAAGGTGGCCGACACCGCCTGCACCGTGCTGATCACCGGCGAGTCGGGCACCGGGAAAGAGCTGGTCGCCCGGTCGTTGCACACCGGCTCGGCGCGGCAGAACAAGGCGTTCGTCCCCGTGAACAGCGCCGCCATCCCGGCCAACCTGGTCGAGTCCGAGCTGTTCGGCCACGCCAAGGGCGCGTTCACCGGCGCCACCAGCACGCGCCTGGGCAAGTTCGCCCAGGCCAACGGCGGGACGATCTTCTTGGACGAGATCGGCGAGATGGACATCGCGATCCAGGCCAAGCTGCTGCGGCTGATCCAGGACGGCGAGCTCTATCCCGTCGGCGAGGAGACGCCCACGCGCGTCGACGTGCGCATGCTGGCGGCCACCAACCGCAACCTCGAGCAAGAGGTGGCCGCCGGGAAGTTCCGCGCCGACCTGTTCTGGCGGCTGAACGTCATTCCGATCGAGCTGCCCCCCCTGCGCGAGCGGATCACGGACATCCCGCTTTTGGCCGACCACTTCGTGCGAAAGAGCTGCGCCCGGCACAAGCGCGAAGTGACCGGCTTCGAGCCGGCCGCCATGGCCAAGCTGGAGGCCTATCACTGGCCCGGCAACATCCGTGAGCTGGAGAACGTCGTCGAGCGCGCCGTCCTGTTGCGCGGCAAAGGCATCGTGCGCGCGACGGACCTGGCGCGCGAGGTTCTGTCGCCCCGCAGCCTGACCCCGAAGCACACGCCCATTCCCAGCCTGCCCGAGGACGGGACCGACCTGCGCGCCATGCTGGAGGCCGTCGAAGAGCGGATGATCGGCGAAGCCCTGGAACGCACCGGCGGCAACAAGAACCGCGCCGCCGAGCTCCTGGGCATGAACCGCACCACCCTGGTCGAAAAGCTGCGCCGCAAGCGCGTCGCGTAGCTGGGCGGCCGCGATCAGCGGTCCCACCCGCAGCGATGCGCCGCAGCGCCCTCGCGTCATGGTGTCGCGTAGCTGGGCGGCCGTGATCAGCGGTCCCACAGGTCGATCAGGTCGAGCTCGAGCGCGTCGAATGGCTCCGGTCGGACCTTCGAGCCGCCGCCGTAGGTGTCGACGACGCGCCATCCCTCCCCGTCCAGGCGGTAAACCTCCAGCGTCGTGGCCAGCGGGTCGACCAGCCACACGTGCCGGACCCCGGCGCGGGCGTAGTGACGCATTTTCCGCGCGCGATCGATGCGGGCCGTAGCAGGCGACAGCACCTCACAGACCCAATCGGCTTCGAGCTCGAAAAATGGGACGTCGGGCACGCGCGGCATCCGTTCACGACGCCACCCCGCCAGGTCGGGGACCATCACCTGCGGCCCGAAGTGCAGCTCCGGTTCGTCCAGAATGACCCATCCGCCCGGACCGCCTTTTCCCCTATCGAACGGCCCACCGAGCTCGCCCCCCAGTTGGGTGGCCGCGATGGCGTGAGGCGAGGCCGGACGCGGGCTGACAATCAGCTCGCCGTCGAGAATCTCGCCCACCACGTGCTCGGGCAGCGCCTCGATGTCGGCGTAGCTCGCGGGCCGCTTCTTTTCCGCCGCCACCTGCACAGTATGGCGTGATTCTCGGCCGTCCGGGG
>JAICYS010000237.1 GCA_025934105.1 Myxococcota bacterium
CGGCGCGCCCGGACCGCCCGGCAGATCGGGCGCGCGCTTTCCAGCGGCTGGGCGAGGGGCCTGCTGGGCGGCGGGGCAATCGCGGCGGCCGGGTTGGCCGCGCTGGCCGTCTCGGCAGCCCGCGCGAGGAGGGGACGATGACCAACGGAGACGCAATCGGACGGCAGACCTGGGTGATCGCGGAGGGATACATCCCGTCGGACAGCAACGGGCCGGCGCCGCAGATGACCAGCCATGAGACGGCCTGCGTGCTGAACGCGGGCGACCGCGACGCGCACGTGAAGATCACCGTCTATTACGCCGACCGGGATCCGGGCGGACCGTACGAGGTGGTGGTCCCGGCCCGGCGCACGCTTCACCTTCGCTTCAACGATCTGAAGCAACCCGAGCCGATCCCGCGGGACACGGACTATTCGAGCGTCATCCAGTCCGACGTGCCGATCGTGGTCCAGCACACGCGGCTCGACACGCGGCAATCGGCGGCCGCGCTGCTCTCGACGATGGCGTTCGCGCCCTGATCCGAGACGGTGGTTAGGTTGCGCCCATGAGCAACCAGACGACCGGACCCCGCGACATCGTCGAGGGGGGGCCCGAACGGCCCCCCAACGGACAGGATCGGCCGGACACCGGCGGCGGGCGCGACGCGGCCCGCCCGGACGAGGCCAAGGACGAAAAGACCGGCCAGCGGAAGGACGCGCCTCACCAGCGGGACGACGTGACCTACCAGCCGGAAAGCGGCCAGCTGGGCGCCGACTGAATCGACGCAACCGGCCGCCCGCCGAAGCCGATGAGGTTTCGTGACGGCCGGCCCGATCGCTGCGATGCTGGCGCTGCTTGGCGGCGCTGAGGCACTTTCGAACCTGGCTGGCCGGCTGCCTGCTGGCCGCGCTGTCGCTGGGGTCGACCCCGGCCCGCGCGGCGGCGGGGCTGCGGGTCGATTTCATCGACGTCGGCCAGGGGGATGCGGCGCTGGTGACGTCGCCCGCCGGGAAGACCGTCCTGATCGACGGCGGGCCGGCCAACCACGCGCCGGCGCTGACGGCCTTCCTGGCGGCGCACGTGCACGGACCGATCGACCTGATCCTGCTCAGCCACCGCCACGAGGACCACCTGGGCGGTCTTCCCGCCGTGGTTCACCAGCTTGGCGCGCGGCTCTTCCTGGACGCGCCCGCGGCCCACGCGGGGCCGGACTACGAGCGGCTGATGCGCGAGCTGGAAGCGCGCGGCGTTCCGGCGCGCCAGGCGGCCCGGGGCCGGCGGATCGACCTTGGGGGCGGCGCGGCGCTCACCATGCTCGGTCCGCCCGAGCCGTCCATCGTCGGCTCCCGCTCCGACGTGAACGCCAACAGCGTGGTGGCGCGCCTGACCTACGGCGGCGTGTCCATCCTGTTCGCGGGCGACGCCGAGTCGCCGACGGAGGCGTGGTTGCTGGCCTCGGGCCAGGATCTGCGGGCCGACGTGCTGAAGGTCGCGCATCACGGCAGCCGCTATGCTTCCGGCATGCGATTTCTGCGCGCGGTCGGCCCGCGGGTGGCCGTGATCAGCGCGGGGGCGGGCAACGAGTACGGCCATCCGGCGCGCGTCACGGTCCAGCGGCTGGCCCGCGCCGGCGCGGCGGTCTACCGGACCGACCTCGACGGCGACGTGACGGTCGAGACCGACGGGACCTCCGTCCACGTGCGTACGGCGCGCGGGCGCGCGCCCTCGACCGAAGCGTGGGCGGTGCCATGACGCGCCCGACGTCCCCCCTCTTGTTCGTCGACGCCGTCGAGGGGGAGACCGCTCGGCTGGTGCTCTCCGGGGGCCAGGCGTTCTCGGTTCCTCTCCGGCTCTTGCCACCCGGCGCGAAGGAGGGGACCTGGCTTCACGCATCCTTCGCGCTCGCGCCGCCGCCGGCCGACGCAGGCGCCGAGATTCGCGCGCGGCTCGGTCGGGACGACGACGGCGGCGACATCAAGCTCTGACCGGGGCCGCTCCGCATAGGCGACGCGGTCCTACGCGTTAGCTTGAACCTCGATGCGGTCGCGGCGGGGCCGGGGGGCGTTGTGGATGGGGCTGGTCTTGGGTCTGGGCGGCGGGGTCGGGTGCGCCGGCGGTGGGCCTCGGGCGGCCTCGGGAACCGGAGATGGAGGCGCCAGCCCATTCACCGCCGAGGGCGACGCCGGGACCACGTTCGTCGGCGTCGACGGGGGCGCGGAGGCGCTCCCGGCCGGCGCGTTTCAGGTCACCGGCGTGCGCGTCCCGAACCAAGCGGGCGGGGCGGTGCCGCTGGCGATCAGCGTGGACGGCGCGCGCCAGCCGCCGCTTCAGGCCACCATCGAGTTCTCGACCGACGGCACGACCTTCCGGCCGGCGACCGTGTCGGGGTTGACCGCCAGCTCGGACAGCGCGACCGGCGCCTCGATCCGCGCGACCTGGGACGCGGTGCAGGATCTCGGCAAGCGCGCGGCGGGCTCGGTCTCGCTTCGCATCACGCCGTCCGACGGCGCCGGGCCCGGGACGGCCGGCACCTTCGCGATCCAGGTCGACAACCTGCGGGCGGCGGCCCGGAACGTGAACCACTACATCGACAACTACGGCCCGTGGAACGACGCCGCCTTCGCGACGGCCCAGCGGGTCGACCTGGTCATCGCGCACCCGGCCAACGCCAAGCTGACCCGAGCCGACATCCAGCGCCTGCAAGCCGGCGCCGACCCGGCGAACCCGCACGACGACGTGCTGGTCCTCTGTTACGTGTCGGTCGGCGAAGATCTGCGCACGCACGCCCTGTCCGACGCCCAGGTCCGCGCCGACCCGCGCTTCCGGGGCGACGGCAGCGGACCGCGGATCGATCCGCGAGGTCCGAACGCCAGCGGCCGGACGCTGGCGGGGATCGACCCGCGTGGCGCGCCCTCGAACGGCGGGACCGGGTTCGCGTCCTATTACCTGGACGACAACGACGTTCAGAACAGCGCCAACCACCTGGGCGACGGGTTCCCGGACCGGAACAAGATCTTCCAATCGCTGTTCGTCAACGCCGGGGATCCCTCCTGGTTCGACGTGGTCGACGGGATGACCATGGACGGACCCGACCAGCTGGCGGGCCTGCGCGAGGTCCTGACGTCGGATTACGGCCGGGGCCTGGACTGCGACGGCGTCTTCCTGGACACCATCGACACCGCGGCGCCGAATTCCTACACCACCGCCGAGAGCGCCAACGAGTCCAAGTTCGAATGGACGGCGCCCGGGTTCGGCGCCTTCATCCGCCGCGTGCATCAGACCTATCCGAGCAAGCTGATCCTGCAGAACCGCGGCGTCTTCTTCTTCGATCCGCGCCATCCGCAATACGCCTTCAACGCGCGCGGCGCGATCGATCTGTTGTTGTTCGAGAGCTTTCGGCTGAACTCGAACACCTCCGAGCAGTGGAACGCCATCGACTACCCGGACAACCGCTACAACGTCGCGCCCAAGCTGATGGCCGAGGCGAACCGGCCGGACGGATTCCGCGTGCTGTCGCTGGGCTATGCCGAGGGCCCGGGCCTGTCGACGGCGACGTTGACGGGCCTCTCGACGGTGGGGTTCGATTCGTTGCTGGAGGACATCCACGTCACGCAGGAGCTGATGGGATTCCGGCACTATCTGACCGACGGAGCCGTGCGGCTGGTGAACGACTTCGTGCTCCGCAACGGGAAGCTCGACGACCACACCGCGCCGGTCTGGAGCAGCACGTACAACGACCACGACGTCACGCCCGCCGTGGCGCCCACGCCACGCGTCGGCATCCAGAAGGCGGCGGGCAGCGACGGCAGCATCACCGTCTGGTGGGACGTGGCGCTGGACATGAATCGCGTCGGCTACGTCCTTTACGCGCAGGCGCAGCCTTTCGACTTTGCCGGCGATCCCTCGTTGAGTCAGGCCACGCGGCATCGGCTGGCGCCGGTCGTGCCCGCCGATTACATGGGCGGCGTGGGGCCCGACCGCTACCCCTACCAGGCCACGGTCGCGGGGTTCCCGCCGGGGCAGCCGCAATACCTGGTGATCCGCGCCATCGATCAGTCGCCGGCCGCCAATCAGGACGCGAACACCGTCGTGCTGACGGCGACGCCGTGAGCGGGACCGGCGCGCGAACAATTTTCGGTGTGACCGCCGAGTGGCGGATTCGACGGCGGGCGTCACGTTCTTCAGCGAGGTGGATCATGGAACTGCGACGGACACTCATCGAAAGCGCGATCGTGGTCGGGTTGTTCATGGGCGGCTGCGCCACGACGCGTGAGATGTTTCACGAGGGGGACAACAGCCAGACCTACACCTTGAACACCAGCCCCAAGATTCCGGCTGCGACGGGGCAGGTCAACGTCTCGACGGGCAAGGACGGCAACCACACCGTCGACGTCAAGGTCGAACGGCTGGCCGAGCCGGCGCGCGTGTTCGAGGGCGCCAGCAGCTACGTCGTGTGGCTGATCGCGCCGAACAGTCCGCCCACCAACGTCGGCGTCCTGCCGCTGGACAACAACTTGAAGGGGAGCCTGCAGACGAAGACGCCGTTCCGCAACTTCCAGGTGGAGGTGACGGCCGAGCCGACGCCGGCCGCCACGCGGCCGAGCGATCAGAATCGGGTGATGAGCACGACCGTCCACCTCCCGAGCTGATCGAGATGTGATTCTGCTGGGGTATGTCCGAGCGGGCGTGAGCAGAGGACGGCGCGATGTCCAGCAACGGTGTCCCATCCGATCGTGTCCGGAGCTCCGCTGCGCCCGCTCGGCAGCCCGTTGTTGCCGGTTGCCGCACAGCGTGGATGAAACGGGCTCGGCGCGCCGCGCGGATGACCGCGTATGGGGACGCGCGACGGTGAGCACGGCGGCTTGCAGGCCACGCGAGGGGGACGACGATGTCGCCCGTGCAACCGGAAGGGATCGTCCGGGGCGATCAGGGGGCGACTGGCCGTTCGCCGGGCCCGGCCGTCAGCCGGCGGGCCGCGATCGCGCCGGCTCGCGGCCGGCCTGGATCGCGTCGGAGACGACGCCGACCAGCGCGCGCAGGCCGTGCCGCTTGTTCACGTACCAGAGTCGCGCGTCGGGATCGCGCGGGTCGGTGTCCGCGCTGCCTGAAAAGAACACGACGGGCAGGGCCGGATGCCGGCGGCGCAGCGCGGCCGCCAGCTCGGAGCCGGTCATGGTCCCGGCCACCAGGTCGACCAGCAGCAGCGCCGGTGGCGTGGCGCCCTCGGCGAAGGCCAGCGCCTCGGCCGGCTCGCGCACGCACACCACCTGGTACCCGGCGTTCTCCAGCCGCTCGACGATCTGCGCCCGGACGCTGTCGTCGTCCTCGCAGTAGAGGATCGGCTGCCGGCTCACCTCGCGCGGCGGCGTGGCGGTGCGCGCGGCCGGCAATCCGGTCACCTCGGCGGCTGGAAAATACACGCGGAAGGTCGTGCCGGCGCCGGGCGCGGATTCGACCTGGATGTGCCCGCCGGCCTGGTCGACGATCCCGTAGGCCGTCGACAGCCCCAGCCCGGTCCCTTTGCCGTCGCTCTTGGTCGTGAAGAAGGGCTCGAAGATCCGCCGCGCCGTCGCGGCGTCCATCCCGACGCCCGCGTCCGCGACCGTGAGCACGACGTAGCGTCCGGGCCGCTGGGTGGCGCCCGGGCCGCCCTCTTCGGGGTCCACCACCGCGGCTGCGGTCGTGACGACCAGCGCACCGCCGCCGGGCATGGCGTCGCGGGCGTTGCTGACCAGGTTGATGATCACGCGTTCGATCTGGGTCGGATCGGCCACCACGCTGGGCAGGCCGGCGGCGCAACCGACCTCCAGGGTGACCGTCGCGGGCAGGAGCCGCTTCAGCAACGGCCGCAGATCGCCCACCAGCCGCGAGAGATCGACCGCCGCCACCTGCACGGCGTGGGTGCGGCCCACCGCCAGCAATTGCCGGGTCAACAGCGACGCGCGGTCGGCGGCCTTGCGGATGTCCAGCAGGTCCGCCGCCGAGCGGGCCGGGTCGGACGCGCTCTGCGCCAAATGCAGGCGCGCCGATTCGACGCATGACCAGATCACGAAGATGAGGTTGTTGAAGTCGTGCGCGATGGCGCCGGCCAGCTGCCCGATGGCCTGCATCCGCTGACTGTCGACCACCCTGGCCTCCAGCTCTGCTTCGCGGGTGATGTCCTTGCCGACGGCCTGAAAGGCCAGCCGCTCGCCGGCGGGCGAGAAGATGCCGCGGATCACCCAGCTCTGGGTGCGGCGCTGCCCCGCCAGCGGGCCGCGGCTGGGGGTGGCGTGGGCGATCAATTCGACGGTCGGCGCCTCCGGACGCAGCGTCAGCACGCGCTCCCACAGGCGGGCGCGCTCGGCCGGCTCCAGCGGCGACAGGACCGGCAGGCCCAAAATCTCTTTGACGTCCCGGCCGTAATAGTGGCAGAGGGCCTGGTTGGCGTAGGTCGCCCGTCCGTCGCTGGAGAACCGGAACACCATCAAGGGGATGTCCTCGACCATGCGCCGATATCGCTCTTCGCTCTCCCACAGCGCCTCGCTGCCGACGCGCAGCTGGTGGCGCGCGGCCACCAGCTCGCGCTCGACGTCCTCGGGCAGCACGATCGACAGCATCGGGCGCGGGTCCAGGCGCAGGCCGTAGCGGCGCATCTCGACGGACAGGTAAATCGCCACCGCCGGAGCCAGCAGGACCGCCACCACCCCGCGCGACAGCACGATGCCGGCCAGCTCGGAGCCGAAGCGATCGCTGGCCGCGTGCGCCAGCGGCACGTAGATGACCCCGTCCACCACGAACACGGCCGCCAGGGTGACGAACACCCGCACGACCAGCGGCGCCCGCGCGAACTGCCGCTGCCCCGTCTCCCAGATCAGCCCCAAGAGGACCAGATCCACCAACGAGGCCAGGATCGAGGCGGTGCTGGCGCGCAGGCCGCTGGCCGGGAACATGCTGGCCGGGAAGGCCGGAAACTGCGCGTGCAGCATCACCGACATCAGCATGTAGAGCAGCCCCGAGCCCACGACGACCACCACCGCCGCCCGGCCCGCGAACCGACCGTCCGCGACGTAAAGCAGGAAGACTCCCAGCAGCGTCGCCGAGAAGAAGATGTTCGAGCCGACGGTCAACTCGAGCGGGCCGATGTGCACCATCGGTCGCGCGTGGCCACCCACGACCCGAGCCGCATGAACGCCAGGACGGCGTAGGAGTAGACCAGGGTGGTCCGGCGGCGCAGCGCGTGGACGCCCAGGACCACCGCGAACACCAAGATCGCTTCCAGCAGCAGGTACGCCACCTTCTCGCTCACGTCACCCTCCCGGGGCTGGCCGGCGGCCAGACCGTCCGGTCCAGATTAACGCAAACCCGGGGGCGGCGGGTCTGAGGGCGCGCCTCGGCCGACGCGCAGCTCGGCGACGGCTGGTCCACGGCGTCCCGTCGATTTGCGAGAGCGCGACGAAACGCAGGTGGCGGCCGGTCCGCGCGCGCGAACATCACCCCCGCCTCGCTGCGGTCGCGTCGAAGACGCCCGCCGCCACCGGTGAGCCCCGCGGCCTGGTCGGCGCTGACAAAGAATCGCCAGCTCGCGACCAAGCCGTGGTGCGCCGAGGCGATCAGGAGATGGCGGCCGGCTGGTTCGAACAGGGCGGGCGCCTTGCGCGATTTGCCGGGAACAGCGCGGCCACCTGGCTCTCGACGCCGAGAGACAGCAGCCGGGCGGCCGCGCCGAGGCCCCGCGCATGACGGCAGCCGCGCGCGCGCCCGAACCGGTCAGCGGCGCCGCGCCCGCGCGCCATACAAGAGAACCCAGCGCCGACAAAATGTAACGGAATATCTGCCCGGAGCACCGTTCTTGGAGCGCCAGCGTGCAAAGGGAGATCACATGAGCCGACAAGCTTTGAGGATGGTTTTGTTGTGCGGAGTCATGATTGGGTGCGGCTCGAGTTCCGACGGCACGGGCAGCGGCGGACACGGAACCGGCGGCAACGCGGGCAGCAGCGCCAGCGGCGGCCACGGCGGCAGCGCCACCGGCGGCGGCGCGGGCGGAACGGCCGGCGGCCAGGGTGGCAGCGCCGGAGCGGCGGGGGGCCACGCCGGCTCCGCCGGCGGCACGGCGGGCACGACCGGTAACGGTGGAACGGCCGGCGGTGGCATCGCCGGATCGGCCGGCGGTCACGCGGGCGGCGGCACGGCCGGATCGGCCGGCGGTCACGCGGGCTCCGCGGGCGGCACGGCGGGAGCGGCCGGTGGCAACGCCGGAGCGGCGGGCGGCCACGCGGGCGGCGGTGCCGGCGGCACGGC
>JAICYS010000267.1 GCA_025934105.1 Myxococcota bacterium
CCCCAGCCCCAGCGCGGTCAGCTGGTGGGCCGCCTCGTAGGTGAGGGTGCCCGAGCGCGAGACGACGCCGACCTTTCCGGGCTTGTGGATGTAGCCCGGCATGATCCCGATCTTGCACGCGCCCGGCGTGATGATGCCGGGGCAGTTGGGGCCGATCAGGACCACCTGGTCGCCGTATGCGCCGAGCGCACGCTTGGCCCGGACCATGTCCAGGGTCGGGATGCCCTCGGTGATGCAGACGACCACCCGGACGCCGGCCTGCGCCGCCTCCAGGATGGCGTCGGCCGCGCCCGGCGGCGGAACGTAAATGACGGTCGCGTTGGCGCCGGTCTTCTTGACCGCCTCGGCGACGGTGTCGAACACCGGGAAGCCCTCGTGGACGGAGCCGCCCTTTCCGGGCGTGACGCCGCCGACGACGTTGGTCCCGTATTCGCGCATCTGCTTGGCGTGGAAGGTCCCGGCGGATCCGGTGATCCCCTGGACGATGAGCTTCGTCTCTTTGCCGACCAGGACGGACATGGCTAGGCCGCCTTTCCCGACGCGAGCGCGACGACCTTCTTCGCGCCGTCCGCCATGTCGTTGGCCGTCGTGACCGCCAGGCCCGACTCGGCCAGCATCTTCTTGCCCAGGTCCACGTTCGTCCCTTCCAGCCGCACCACCAGCGGCACCTTCAGGCCGACCTGCTTGACGGCGGCGATGACGCCGGCCGCGATGGTGTCGCATTTCATGATGCCGCCGAAGATGTTGACGAAGATGCCGCGCACCTTCGGGTCGGCCGTGATGATCTTGAAGGCGGCCGTCACCCGCTCTTCGGTGGCGCTGCCGCCGACGTCCAGAAAGTTCGCCGGCTCGCCGCCGAAGTGCTTGATGGTGTCCATCGTCGCCATGGCCAACCCGGCGCCGTTCACCATGCAGCCGATGGTTCCGTCCAGCTTGATGAACGAGAGGTCGTAGCGCTTGGCCTCGGTCTCGGCCGGATCTTCTTCGTCCAGATCGCGCAGCGCCTCCAGATCCTTTTGCCGGTAAAGCGCGTTGTCGTCGAAGGTCATCTTGGCGTCCAGCGCCAGCACCCGGCCGTCGGTCAGCACCACCAGCGGGTTGATCTCCAGCAACGACGCGTCGGTGGCCACGAAGGCCTTGTAGACCAGGCCGAACAGCTCGGCCGCGTTCTTGGCCGCCGCGCCGTGCAGCCCCAGCCCGTAGGCCAGGTTGCGCGCCTGGTAGCCGGCCAGCCCCACCACCGGGTCGACCACCTCTTTCAGGATCTTCTCGGGGTGGGCGGCCGCCACCTCTTCGATCTCCATGCCGCCTTCCGAGGAGGCCATCACGACCACCCGTCCAAAGCCGCGGTCCACCACCAGGCCCAGGTACAGCTCGCGCGCGATGTCGACCGCCTGCTCGACGAGCAGGCGCTTGACGAGCTTGCCCGCCGGCCCGGTCTGGTGGGTGACCAGGTTCATTCCCAGGATCTTCTGGGCGGTGTCGCGGGCCGCCGAGGCGCCCTTGACCACCTTCACGCCGCCGCCCTTGCCGCGGCCGCCGGCGTGGATCTGGGCCTTGACGACGACGAACTCGTTCTCCGTCTCGCCGATCAGCGACTTGGCCGCGGCTTCCGCCTCGTCGATGCTGAAGACCGGCTGCCCCTTGGGGATGGGCACGCCGAACTTCTTCAGAATTTCCTTGGCCTGGTACTCGTGGATCTTCACAGGGCTCCCGCGCGGTTCTAGAGCTTGCGCGAGGCTTCCAGCACCTCGCGAACGGCGCCGGCCGACTTGTCCAGCATCGCCTTCTCCTCGGACGTCAGCTCGACGTTCACGATCTTCTCGACGCCGCCGGCGCCGATGACGATCGGGACACCCATATAGAGGTCCTTGTACCCGTACTCGCCGTCCAGGTAGGCCGCGCAGGCGAGCAGCCGCTTCTGGTCCTTGAGGTAAGCGGTGGCCATCGCGATGGCGGAGGTGGCCGGCGCCGCGAAGGCGCTGGTCCCCATCAGCTTCACGATCTCGCCGCCGCCGGTGCGGGTGCGCTCGATGATGGCGTTCAGCTTGTCGGCGGCGACCAGCTGCTTGACCGGGATGCCGTTGATCGTCGTGTTGCTCAGGATGGGGACCATGGTGTCGCCGTGGCCGCCCAGCACCAGGGCCCGCACGTCCTTGACCGACACGCCGACCGCCTGGGCCAGGAAAAGCTGCAACCGCGCCGAATCCAGCACGCCGGCCATGCCGACCACCTTCTTGGCCGGAAAGCCCGTGATCCGCTTGAGCTCGTAGACCATCACGTCCAGCGGGTTCGACACGACGATCACGAACGCGTCGGGGCAGTGCTTCTTCAGATTTTCGCCGACGTTGCGAATGATCTTCAGGTTCACCGACAAGAGGTCGTCCCGCGACATGCCCGGCTTGCGCGGCACACCGGCCGTGATGATGACGACGTCCGCGCCGGCACAGTCCGCCCAGTTCGAGCTGCCGGTGATCTTGGCGTCGACGCCCAGGATGGCGCCGTTCTGCTCCAGATCCAGGGCCTTGCCCTTGGCGACCCCTTCTTTTTCGGGGATGTCGAACAGGACGACGTCGCCCAGCTCGTTGCGGGCAACCAGCGAGGCCAGCTCACCGCCGATGTTGCCGGCACCGATGAGCGCGATCTTCTTCCTAGCCATGGGAGGGCTCCTTCGAATCAGGGGTTGCGGATGTTCGAGATGATCGCGTCGCCGAACGCGGAGCAGGAGACCTCTTTGGCTCCCTCCATCAGGCGCGCGAAGTCGTAGGTGACCGTCTTCTGCGAAATCGTCTTCTCCAGCGCGGCGACGGTCCGGTTCGCGGCGCCGGTCCAGCCCAGGTGCTCCAGCAGCAGGACGCCCGACAGGATGACCGAGCCCGGGTTGACCTTGTCGAGGTTGGCGTACTTGGGCGCCGTTCCGTGGGTCGCCTCGAACACGGCGTGGCCGGTCACGTAGTTGATGTTGCCGCCCGGGGCGATGCCGATGCCGCCCACCTGGGCGGCCAGCGCGTCCGACAGGTAATCGCCGTTCAGGTTGAGCGTGGCGATGACGTCGAACTCGTCGGGTCGGGTCAACACCTGCTGCAGCGTGATGTCGGCGATCGAGTCCTTGACCAGCACCTGGCCGGCCGGCGGCTTGCCGCCGCAATCGTCCCAGCCGACCGCCTTGCCGGCGAACTCGCGCTTGGTGAGCGCATAGCCCCAGTCGCGGAACGCCCCCTCGGTGAACTTCATGATGTTCCCCTTGTGGACCAGCGTGACGCTCTTTCGCTTGTGCTGGATGGCGTACTCCAGCGCGGCGCGGATCAGGCGCTCGGAGCCTTGGCGCGAGACCGGCTTGATGCCGATGCCGGAGGTCTCGGGGAAGCGGATCTTCTTCACCCCCATCTCGTTCTGAAGGAAGGAGATGACCTTCTTGGCCTCGGGCGACTCCGCCTGCCACTCGATGCCGGCGTAGATGTCTTCCGTGTTCTCCCGGAAGATCACCATGTCCACCTTCTCCGGCCGCTTGACCGGCGACGGGACGCCGTTGAAATAGCGGACCGGCCGCAAGCAGACATAGAGGTCCAGCATCTGGCGGATGGCGACGTTCAGCGACCGGATGCCACCGCCCACCGGCGTGGTGAGCGGTCCCTTGATGCCGACGAAGTGCTTTTTGAAGGCCTCCAGCGTCTCGTCGGGCAGCCAGGTGTCGAACAGCGTCTTCGCCTTCTCGCCCGCGTAGACCTCGGCCCAGGCGATCTTCTTCTTGCCGCCGAATTCCTTCTCGACCGCGGCGTCCAGCACGCGCACGCTGGCGCGCCAGATGTCGGGGCCGGTCCCGTCGCCTTCGATGAAGGGAATGATCGGGTGATCGGGAACTTCCAGGCGTCCGTCGGACTTGACGGCGATCGAATCGGCACCGGCGGGAATCGAGAGCTTCGGGCTTGGCATGACGGCTGCTGATTAGCTCCGACCGGGGGCCGTCAGCGCAAGAGAAAAAGTGAGGAAAAGCGTCGGAGAAGGTGCCGGTTACGCGGCGGACAGACTGTCCAGCAGCGGCGCGTCCGGACTGTCCGGGTTCACCCGCAACTCGCGCGACTTCGGATCGACGATCAGATCCAGTTCTTCCAGCGGGATCTGGCCGACGAGCGGAGTGGTTCCGGCGTCTTCCACGAGAGCGTTGGTCACCGTCTCGCGCCCCAGGATGACGATGCGGATGTTGCTGACCCAGGGGAGCTCGCGGATGCGCCCGTCGGCGTAGCGGACCTTGCGGTAGCCGTCGGGAAACAGTCCCAGCTTGCCGACCACGTCGGCCGGAAGCACCAGCATCGTCGCGCCGGTGTCGACCAGCGCCTGCACGTGCAGCGTTCGGACCTCGTGCGGCCGACGGCGCCCGCACTTCACGTCTTCTTCGTCGTGGTTATTGGCGAGCTGGATCGGCTGCATGATCCTCCCCATGCCGAGTCATCGGCGCGGACCGACAGACGTTGCCGCCCTCAACGTAACATTTCGGGCCGGCGATCGATCAGCGAATCTTCGTTCCGGGCGCGACTTCCTGGTCGACCGCCGAGAGTCCTAGAACCTCGTCGTCTCCAGCCGCCAGGATCATCCCCTGCGAGACCACGCCGCGGATTTTTCGGGGGGCGAGGTTGGCGAAGTAAATGACCGTGCGTCCGACGATCGTCTCCGGTGTGTACGCGGGTGCGATGCCCGACACCACCGTCCGCGGCTCAGCCGCGCCGACGTCCAGCGTGAGCTTCAGCAGCTTGTCCGCCTTGGCCACGCGCTCGGCGGCCAACACCTTCGCCGCCCGCAGATCGATCTTGGCGAAGTCGTCGATGGAGACGTCGGCCGGCGGAGCGGCCGCAACAGGCGGCGCGGACGCGGCCGGGACGTTCGCTGCCGGGAGCGTGGAGGCGGCCGCCGTCGTCGCCGTCCTCGCGGCGGCGGGGCCGCTCGCTCTCGACGCCGCCGCGGCCGGCGCCGGCGAGACTGCCGCCGGCGCCTCGGCGGGCACCCACTGGGCGATGAGCGCGGCCTGCCGATCGGGATCGATGCGCGGGAACACCGGCGTCGGTTCGGCGACGGTGCCGCCCGGCCAGCCCCAGTCCGCCGGCCAGCTTCCTTCGTCCTCGAGCCGCCCGAGCTGCCGCAGGATCTCGCGCGCCGCCGAGGGCACCGCCGGGGCGACCAGCAACGCCGCCCACCGCAGCGCCTCGCAGCAGCCGGCCAGGACCTCCGTCAGCCTCTGGGTCTCTCCGTTCTTGTGCAACACCCAGGGCTTGGCTTCGTCGATCTTCTGGTTGTGCGCGCGAATGAGGCGCCAGGTGGCCTCGAGCGCCCCGGACGGGTCGAACGATTCCCAGGCCGACTGCGCCGCCGCCAGCAGCTCCTGCGCAGCCGGGTTTGCCGCCGGGCTGGCGGGCAAGCTGTCGCCCACGTACTTGCGGACCATCGACAGCGTGCGGTTGAGGAGGTTGCCGAGATCGTTCCCCAGGTCGGACTGGTAACGCTGGAACAGCGCCTCGTAGGTGAAGTCGCCGTCGCCGCCGAAGGTGTACTCGCGCAGCACGAAGTAGCGCAGCGGATCGACCCCCATCTCGGACGCGATCGCCAGCGGGTCGACGCGCGTGGCCGGCATCGACTTCGAGATCTTCTGCCCCTTCACCGTCAAGTAGCCGTGGCAGGAGATCTGCCTGGGCGGGACGATCCCGGCGCTCATCAGCATGGCCGGCCAGTAGACGGCGTGAAAGCGCAGGATGTCCTTGCCGATGAGGTGGTGCGCGCCCGCCCAGAAGGCCGCCTTCCCCTGGCCCGCCGCCACCGCGTCCGGACCTCCCAGCACGGTCAGATAGTTCGTGAGCGCGTCGATCCAGACGTAGATCGTCTGCGTCGGATCGCCCGGCACCGGCAGCCCCCACTTGACCGCGCGGCGCGAGATCGAGACGTCCCGCAGCCCGCCGCGCACGAACGATCGCACCTCGTTGAGGCGCGACTCCGGCCGCACCGGGTTGGTGTCGTACCAGGCCAGCAGCTTGTCGGCGTACGCCGAGAAGCGGAAAAAGTAGTTCTTCTCTTTGACCCGCTCGACCGGCGTCAGGTGGATCCGGCACAGCTTGCGGTCGCCGTCGGCCACCACGTCGTCCTCGGTCTTGGCCTCCTCGCAGCCGACGCAGTACATGCCGTCGTACTCGGACTCGTAGATGTCTTTTTGCAGCCGCCGCCACATCTCGGCGACGGCCAGCCGGTGCCGCGGCTGCGTGGTGCGGATGAAATCGTCGTTGGCGATCCCGATCTGCCGCCAGGTGTCTTCGAATCGGGCGGCGATCTCGTCGCAGTAGGTCTGCGGGTCGACGCCCCGGTCGCGCGCGATGCGTTCGATCTTCTGTCCGTGCTCGTCGAGGCCGGTCACGAACAACACGTTCTCCCGCCCGTGGCGCGCGCGCTGGTAGCGCGCCAGCGCGTCGGCGACGACCGTCGGGTAGAAGGTGCCCAGGTGGGGCAGGGCGTTGACGGAATAGATGGGGGTCGTGATGTAGAAGCGGGACATCGGGCTCAGTTCTTTGACGGGGGGGTGGGGGAGACCGGCGGGGCGGGGTGCAGCTCGTCGGCGGTGAAGGTCTTGGGCGGCTGCCCTTCGAAGTAGACGCGCACCCGGCCGTGCAGCACGTCCAGATCGCCGACGCGGCCGATCCCGTCGGGCGTGCCGACGCGCTTGCCCAGCTTGGGCAGGGCCGCCGCCGCCTCGAGGTAGGTCGCGTCCTCGTAGACCAGACAGCACTTGAGCCGGCCGCACTGCCCCGACACGCGGCCCGGGCTCATGGCCAGGTTCTGGTGCTTGGCCATCTTGATCGAGACCGGCGCGAACCGGGGCAGGAACGTCGAGCAGCAGAGCTCGCGTCCACACGAGCCGATCCCCCCGACGAGCTTGGCTTCGTCCCGGACCCCGACCTGGCGCAGCTCGATGCGGACGTGGTAGCGGGCCGCCAGGTCGCGCACCAGGTCGCGGAAATCGACGCGCGTCTCGGACGCGAAGTAGAAGAGCGCCTTGCCGCGCCCCATCTCGACGCGAAACATCTTGATGGGCAGGCCCAGGGCCGCCGCCCGTTCGCGGGCGTAGGTCCGCGCGTCCGCGGCGCGCTCCGCCTCCGCGCGCACGCGGTCGAGATCGCGCGGCTCGGCCCGCCGCAGGATCC
>JAICYS010000241.1 GCA_025934105.1 Myxococcota bacterium
CCGCCGCGATCGCGCGCGTCGCGGTCGGGGCGATCGCCGAACATCGAGCGCGGACGGTCGCGCTCCCGGTCCCGAGGCCGTTCGCGCGGTTCGGCCGCAGCGCCGCGGTCCGCCTCCGGCGCGGGGCGCGGGGGCGGAGGCGGAGGCGCCACGACCGGCATTCCTTCGACGCTGGCGAAGGAATGGGCCAGCAAGGCGGCGATCAACCGCTCGCCGTCGGCGGCGCCGGTCAACCGGCGCGCCAGCGCCCGCCACTCGGGGCCCGGGTCGTTGCCCAGCGCCCGCCGCAGCAAGACGATGCGCTCGCCTTCGCGATGCGACCGGATCTCGGCCTCCGACGGCAGCGCCCGCTCTTCCGGTTTGATCTTGTAGAGCAGCTTCAGGTAGTAGAACGAGCCCACCTCGGTGGGGCCAATCAGCGAGACCGCCGTTCCCTTGCGGCCGGCACGCCCGGTCCGGCCGGTGCGGTGGATGTACACCTCGGGCGACTCCGGGAACGTGTAGTTGAAGACGTGCGACAGGTTCTCGATGTCGATGCCGCGCGCCGCCACGTCGGTGGCCACCAGGAATTTGATGCCGCCCGCGCGCATCTTGGCCAGCACGCGCTCGCGGTCGCTCTGCGAAAGATCCGACGAGATGGCCTCCGCCTCGTAGCCGTGCTGGCGCAGGAACTCCGCCACCCGCGACGTCTCCTCGCGCGTGTTGCAGAAGATGATCGCGGTGTGCGGTTCTTCGAAGGCCAGGATCTGCAGCAGCTCGTTTTCGCGCTGGACGCCCGGGATCGAGTAATAGAGGTGCTTGATGTCGTGGACGCCGATGTAGTCGGCCGACAGCTTCAGGAATTCTGGGTTGCGCAGGTACCGGCGCGACAGCCGCTGGATGCCCTCGGGGACGGTGGCGGAAAACAGCATCGTCTGCCGCTCGACCGGCGTCTTCTCCAGGATCTTCTCGATGTCCTCCTGAAAGCCCATCGACAGCATCTCGTCGCATTCGTCCAGCACCGCGCAGCGCACGCGATCGAGGCGCAGCGTCCCGCGCCGCAGGTGATCGAGGATGCGTCCCGGCGTCCCGCAGACGATCTGCCCGCCCGCGTGCAGCTGCTCGACCTGCCGCCCCATCGGCGCGCCGCCGTAAATCGGCACCACGGTGACCTGCCGGTGCGCGCAGATCTTGGCCAGCTCGGAAGCGACCTGCAGCGCCAGCTCGCGCGTGGGCAGCAGCACGATGGCCTGCACGAACTTGTCCTCCGGGCGGACCAGGCCGTTCGCGAACGGAATCCCGAAGGCGGCCGTCTTGCCCGACCCGGTGCGGGACTGCACCATGAGGTCGCGCCCTTCGACGACCAGCGGCAGCGTCGCGGCCTGGACCGGCATGGGTTCGGTGAACCCCATCTCGTCCAGCGCGCGCAGCACCTCGGGGTTGAGCCCCAGCTGAGCGAAGGTGAGGGTGGGCGCCGGCGCGGCGTCGGCGCCGACCGGCGCGCCGGTCGGAGGGGGAATTTGGATCGCAGATTCGTCGTTCATGGTGTCGGTTCTCCTGGATCGTGTGGGGCCGGGTCCGGGGACGCCCCCGGGCCGCCGTTGGCCCCCATCTGTCGGGTCACGGAGGCCAAACGGTCGCGCAACTCATCCAACCGCGGCTCCTCGTGTTGCCCAAATCGAAGCAGCTCGGTGTCGTACCTCTGCTCCGTCTCGCGCAGCTCGCCGTGGATGACGGCCAGCTCCTCCCATCGTTTCGCCAGCGGCCCGTGGTGCGAGTCGCCGTAACGGCAGCGGGTGCCCGCCACCCGCCATTGCCCCAGCCAAAAGCCGCGCTCCTCTGACCAGCGCTGCGCCAGCTCCGCGTCGTAATGCGCGATCAGGTGGTCGAAGTTGTCGAGGTGCCGCTCGAGCCCTTGCTCGACGTCGCTCAGCTCTTCAGCGCAGCTCTCCAGGTCGTCGGCCGTGCCGCTCACCGGCGCGCCCCACGGCTCGGCGTGCCGGCGCCGATAGATCGTGACGCCCACCGAGACCAAGAGGTAAAGGCTGCCGATCGAAACGAACGACAGCACAAACCAGGACAAAAACCGGCGATAGCGGCGGTATTCGGCAGGCGAGGCGGAAGGATCGGACGGCATCACGGTCGGGCAGGGGCGGAGCGCCGCACCTGCCAAGGTCCCCGGAGCGCCGGGGCGCAGGCGAAACCTACGGGCCGCGGCCGGCACTGTCAAATCCGGCGGTTCGCGGCTACGGCTGCGCCGGGATCGGCACCGCCATCCGGAAGTAGCCGCTCGCGTCGGTCAGCGCCCTGGCCCGCAGCCACGGCGCGGTCCGGTTCGGGCCGAAACAGTCCGGCCCCTGGCCGTCGCAGCGCGGTTCGAAGAAGCGCACCGTCGCCGAACCGACCGGGCCGGCGAACGTGCCGGTGACGTATCCCGTCACCAGCGCGCCGGCCGGAAGGTTGACGTCGTGCGGGACCGTGGTGCCGTGGACGGAGACGCCCAGCTCGGTCAGGCGAGGCGCAGCCGCCCCGACAGGCGGGTCGTAATCCAGTTGATAGGTGCCGGGCTCGAGCGGCAGCGAGAACGACCCGTTCGCGTCGGTGCTGACGGTGGCCGTCACCGGGTCCGGCGGTGGGCAGCCGACCGGGCCGTCGGGCGTGCCGGCCGCCGTCACCTCGACCGACGGGACCGGCGTCCCCGACGACGTTCGGATGGTTCCGGTCAGAGTCGGGCGGCGGCTGGTCACGAATTTTTGCAGCAAGCTGCCGGACGGCCCGCCCCCCAACACGTCGACCGACGCGCATTGCATGGCCGCGGGCGATCCCGGCGGGGGGACGGCCACCAGCAAATAGCTGACCGGCGCATTGCCCGGACCGGGCAAAAGCGGCAACGTGACGTTCCCGTTCGGATCCGTGAGTCCGCTGGCCGTGTACTGGGCGGTGCCCGAGACCGTGCTGGTTCCGGCGGTCGTCCCCAGAATTGCCTGGGCCCGGACCATGGCGCCCGAGATGCCGGTTGCTCCGTCCACCACCGCCACCCGGAAGTTGTTGGCCGGGATGAAGGCCGGCAGCGAGATGGCGCCCAGGCTGCGCCCCGGAACGATCATGAACGGCATCGAGACGACCCAGGGCAGGGCGCCGGTCGACCTCAAATCCAGCGTGACTGGATTGGCGGCGGCGGCGGCCGGGACGCGCAGCTGGAAAGTCCCGTCGGACTGCGTCGACGCCGCGTTGCTGACCGCCGCTCCGTTCTGGAACACGCGGGCGGTGAACGGCACGCCCTGGAAGCTCTGGGTCGTCTGCACCGAGTCGGTCAGCTGTCCGGAGACCAGCACGTCTCCGTCGGGCGGGGTCAGCGAGATGGCCGGCGCGACCATCGTCGAGAACGAGTAGGCGGGCAGCTGCTGGTCGTAGGGCGGCAGCGGCACCAGCGAGATCGTTCCCGCCCCGCCCAGCGCGCCGGAAGGGACCATGAACAAGGCTGACGCCGACGAGCCGTCGTCGCCGATGGCCGGGGACTGGTAGACGGAATCGGCGCCGCCCGGGATCAAGGGCGGGAGGGTCAACACCACGTTGGCGCTGCCCGGCAGGGCGCCGCCGGCCGGCGCGGCGAACGTCACCGAGACGCTCACGGGCTGCGCGACCTGGAAGGACGTGTCGGTCGACACGTCGTGGTTCAGCACCTGCAGCACGGCGTAGGGTGAAGAGCTGGGCGGATCGATCTGCACGTCCCAGACCGCCGGGGTGGCCAGCGGCGGAAGGCAGGCGCTGGTGTTGCACGTCCCGCCCGAGCCCGCGGCGCCGGAGGAACTGGCCCCTCCCGTGCCCAGGCCGGTGGAGTTGCCGGCCCCTGTTGCCGACGGGGCGTCGGCGCTGGAGCCGGAGAGCGCGCAGGCGGCCAGCGGAATCAGCGCCATCGACAAGACGGCGCGACGCAGGCGCTTCATGGGGACGTGCCGCTCGTGCTGCTCGACGAGCACGGCATGATCAAGGTCCAGTTCGCGTACGACTTGCGCGTGTCGCCGGCGACCACGTCGGGATTACGCGCGTCGACCGGATACGCAAACGGCCCGTCCGCCACCACCAGCTCGAGTTGCTGCGGGGCGGGGTTGCTCGTCCAGCCGCCCACGCACTGCACCTTGAACTCCGCGCGCGCTTCCGTCGGGGACAGCCGGGTCAGGGTCTGCTCGGAAAGGATGTAGGTGTTGGCCCCCTGATAGAGCGGATAGTTGATGATCCAGCGCGCGTGAAGGACGTCGGCCGCGTTCAGATCCGTGACCGAGACGCTGATCGGGTAGCCCTGCTGCGAGTTCGCCTCCATCGGCGGGACCGACACGATCTGGCCAAACGCCGGGTACGGGTCATGAAGCCAGGGCGCGACGTTCGGCGACGAGATCGGATCTTGAAAGTCCGGCGCGGCCGGGATGACGCAGGCGAGCATGGGGGAGAAAAGCGCGGCCAGCACGGCCGTCGCCACCGTTCGATTGGACTCGAGCAGCAAGCGTGCCAGGCCCCAACGCCGCGCCGGCCGCCGCGCCGCCGGCCCTGTCGCCCCGGCGACCCGGACATTTCTGTCGTGGATCACGGCGCGTCTCGTTCGCCCGTCGCCGCCGGATCGCCGTCGCCGGGCAGGTCCGGCCCTTCGCCCTTTTCCAGGTGGCGGAAGATCGTGCGCGGGTCGACGCCCAGGTCGCGGGCCGTCTTGGTGCGGTTGCCGTTGTTGAGGACCAGGACCTCGTTGATGTAGTCGCGCTGAAATTTTTCCTTGGCGTCGGCCAGCGGCAGGATGGCCGGCAGATCGTCCGGCGACAGGTCCAGGTCCTCCGGCCCCAGCAGGGCGCGGTCGGCCAGGACGACCGCCTTTTTGATCCGGTTCTCCAGCTCGCGGATGTTTCCCGGCCAGCGGTGCCGCTTGATGGCCGCGATGGCGTTGGGGGTGAACCCGCGCACCCGACCGCCGTACTCGGGCGCATACCGGCCGACCATGTAGCGCGCCAGCACCACCACGTCGTCGCCGCGATCGCGCAGCGGCGGCAGGTGCAGGTGGACCACGTTGAGCCGGTAATAGAGGTCCTCGCGAAACCGCCCGGCCTTCATCTCGACGTCGAGGTCCCGGTTGGTGGCGGCGATGATGCGGATGTCCACCGGCTCGGCGGTGGTGTCGCCGACCCGCATCACCACGCGCTCTTGCAGCGCGCGCAGGATCTTCACCTGCAAGGGCAGCGGCATCTCGCCGATCTCGTCCAGGAACAGCGTCCCGCGATCGGCGGCCTGGAAGCGGCCGATCTTGCTGGTGACGGCACCGGTGAACGCGCCCCGCACGTGCCCGAACAGCTCCGACTCCAGCAGGTTCTCGGGAATCGCGCCGCAATTGATGGTCACGAACGGGTGCTTGGCGCGGGTCGAGCGGCCGTGCAGCTCGCGCGCGATCAGCTCCTTGCCGGTGCCGGTCTCGCCGGTGACCAGCACCGAGATGTCGGTGGCCGCCACCTTCTGCACCTTCCGGAAGATGTCCTGCATGCGGGGCGACGAACCCAGGATCTCGCCGAACCGGATCTGTTCGATGCGCTTTTGCAGGGACCGGTTGTCGAGCTGCAGCTCGTTGACCAGCAGCGCGTTGCGCACCAGCAGGGCCGCCTGCGCCGCGAACACCGACAGCACCTCGAGGTGCATGGGCTTGAAGAGCTGGGCGACGTTGTCGTTGCCGACGTAGATGACGCCCAGCATGTTCCCGCGCTCGAGCAGCGGCACGCACATCACCGACGTCAACTTCAGGTTCACCACCGACAGCGAGTTGCGGAACTCGTCGTCGTTCAGCGCGTCCGAGATGACGAGCGGCTGCCGGGTCTTCACCACCCGCGCCAGGATCGAATCCGAGAGCTGGCTGACGCCGTCCGCGATGGTCTCGCGGCGCAGGTTGCGGGCGGCTTTGACGACCGGCTCGCCCGACTCCATCAGCACCAGGAATCCCTTGTCGGCGTTCGACACCTGGATCATGACGTCCAAAAGCTGGTCGACCAGCGTGGGCAGCTCGTAGCTGGACATCAGCTTGCCGCTGAATTCGACCAGCTTTTTGTAGGCGGACAGCTCGGTGTCGAGATCGCTGGCCGCCGCCTCCGCGTGCTCGGGGGCGGGCTGATCGTAAAGCGAGAACTCCAGCTCGACGTTGCCGATCCGGATCCGGTCCTCGTGCGCCAGCCGGTGCTTGGCGCGCTTGCGCCCGTTGACGGACACCTCCGCCTCCCGGTCGGTGGCGGTCAGGTTGAACTCGCGGCCGTCGAAATGAATGTGGGCCGGGCTGTCCGACAGCGTCGGGTCGGGCAGGGGGACGTCGGCGTCCTCGCTGCGTCCCAGCGAGGTGAGCTTCTTGTGGATCCGGTAGATCTTCGTCCCTTCACCGGGGACCTGAATCTTGAGGGTGGCCATGTGGATCCTTTGTCGTGGGGAGCGTCAGAAGCGAAGCGAGGCCGAGAACCCGGTCGGCCCCAAACCCAGGCGCAGGTCACCCGCCGCCGGGGCGGCCGGCAGCAGGGTGTCGCGCTGGTAATGTCGAACGGCGTCGATGACGCCCCAGATCGCCGCGGCCAGGAACAGCCCGCCCGAGACCAGCTGCACCTCCAGCAGCCGGCGCGACGTCTGTTCCTGGCTGTGATCGACCTCGGCGGGCGGGCAGGCTTCCGGCAGGTTGGTTCCCGGGTCGGTGGGCGGCGTGACCAGGCACTTGCGGTGCGGCTCGACACCGTAAAGCGCGAAGTTGGCCACGAAGGCGCCCACGGAGACGGCGGCCAGTCCCCCCTCGACGCCCAGGAACAGCCAGCCGCGCCGGCGCTGTCCGTTCTGGAACTGCCCGACTCCGAACGGGACGAAGTTGAGCAGGTACGAGTGCCGCTCGTACACGAGCGGGGTGGCCGCGGTCGCGCGCAGGCGCGCTTCGCGCTGCCGGCGGGCCGCCAGCTCGGCGTCGCGCTGGCGGCGCCGTAAATCGATGGCGGCGATCTCGGCTTCCTCTTCCTTGACCACGGCGTTGAAGGCGTCGACCACCGGTTGCGGGTCCAGCAACGGATCGAAGCGATAGTCCGGCCGCAGCTCCAGCAGCTTGTGGAACTCACGCTTGGCTTCTTCCGGGCGGTTCGTGTAGAGGTACGCCACGCCCAGCATCCGGTGCGCCTGGACGACCTCTCCCTCGCTGTCCAGCAGGACCTCGGGGTAAACCAGCGGCTTCAAGATGTCGATGGCCCGCCGATATTCGGCGCGTCCGAAGGCGGTGCGGCCACGGTCGAAGGCGTCGCGCGACGTGAGCTGGGCCGGCGCCGCCCGTAGCGCCGCCGTCGAGCCGAGCAGGGCGGTCATGACGGCGACCACCACCAGGCCCGCCCGCATCAGTTCGCGCCTGCGCGCAACTTCACGACGTGGCTCAGCCTCTGCCCGGCGCGGACGCGGATCCGATCGGTGGCGAATGCATCGCCGGCATCGACGGCGATCTCCACGTCCTTGCTCGACTCGTCGTCGGCGAAAAACGGGACGTCGATCTCCTCGCCCGGGCGGGCCGCGGCGGCGGCGACCTTGCGGTTCGGGTCGCGCACCAGCACGCGCGCCGACGGGCTGGCCGGGTCGGTCGTGACCACCACCTGCGCCGGCCGCCACTTGAGCCGGCGCGCGATGATGGCGTCCGGCGGCAGCGGGTGGTCGGGGCCGATCTCGACCCGCTCGACGAAACAGCAGCCGCTGGGGCTGCGCAGCTCCAGCACGTGGTCGGCGTTCCAGGGGATGGCGATGGTCGTGTGGGTCGGGTCGTAGGCGAACTGGCGCTCCCCGTCCAGGTAGACGTCGACGTTCTGGGGCGTGGGGCCGAGCGTGAAGGTCCGCGCCGCCGGGGCCGAGCTGGCCGAAGCGGGCGCCGCGGGCCCGCGAGCCTCACCGCGCGCGCGGGAAACATGGGATGGGGCGCGGTGCGGCGGCGCGTCGGCCGGAACCGGCCTGGCCGCGGCGCGCGCCACCGGCGCCGGAGGTGGCGCGGCCGGGGGAACCGGCGGGAGC
>JAICYS010000039.1 GCA_025934105.1 Myxococcota bacterium
ACGGCCGAGGTCACCGGCGTCGCAGAAAAGTCGATCCGCAAGGCCGCGGAGTACTGGGGGCTCGCGAAGACGAGTTTCCTCATGCACGCGCGCGGCATCGAGCATCACTCGCACGGCGTGGAGAACTGTCTCGGCGTGACGAACCTGGCGCTGGCCTGCGGGCAGATCGGCCGCGAGGGGGCGGGCTGCGCGATGATCACCGGCCAGGGGAACGGGCAGGGGGGCCGCGAGCACGGGCAAAAGTGCGATCAGCTTCCCGGGCAGCGGTCGATCTCCGATCCGGCGGCGCGCGAGCACGTGGCGCGGGTCTGGCGGATCGAGCCCGAGCGCATCCCCCAGGCCGGCTACAGCGCCGTCGAGATCATGGAGGCGATCCATCGCGGCGAGATCAAGGCGCTGGTGGCCGCCTGTTTCAACCCGCTGGTCTCGCTGCCGGACGCGGAGTTCACGCGCGAGGCGCTCTCGCGGCTCGAGCTCTTCGTGGTGATGGACTTCTTCATGTCCGAGACGGCGCACCACGCCGACTACGTCCTGCCGGCCACGCTGCAGGAAGAGGACGAGGGGCTGACCTGCAACGTCGAGGGGCGGGTGATCCACATCCAGAAGGCCGTCGAGCCACCCGGCGAGGCGCGCCCCGAGTGGCGGATCCTGGGCGATCTGGCGGCGCGGCTGGGCGAAGCCGAGCGGTTCGCCTTCCAGTCGTCGCGCGAGATCCTCGACGAGCTGCGCGAAGCCTCGCGCGGCGGCATCGCCGACTACGCCGGGATCACCTACGAGCGCATCGACCGCGAGCTGGGGGTGTTCTGGCCTTGCCCCAGCGAGGATCACCCAGGGACGCCGCGCCTGTTCGAGGGCGGCCGCTTCTTTCACGCCGACGGCAAGGCCCACTTCGTGGTGATCGAGGAGCGCCCGGGCGGCGATCCGCTGTCGGACGACTTCCCGTTGCACCTCACCACCGGACGCGTCGTCAGCCAGTACCTGTCCGGGACGCAGACGCGGCGGATCGGGCCGCTCGTCGATCAATATCCCGAGCCGCGCCTCGAGCTGCACCCGCGGCTGGCCGAGCGGCACGGCATCGCCGAGGGAGACTGGGTCGACGTCACCACCCGGCGGGCGACCATGACCCTCCAGGCGCAGGTCGTCAAAACCATCCGCCCCGACACCGTCTTCGTCCCCTACCACTGGCCGGGCGACCGGAGCGTCAACCGCCTCACGCACCGGACGATCGATCCGCGGAGCAAGATCCCCGAATTCAAGGCGTCGGCCTGTCGAATCGCCAAGGCGGCCGAGCCGCCGGCCTGGGCGCGCAAGCCGGAGGCGCGGCGCCATCTTCCGGTGGTGGCCGCGCCGGGCGGCGTGCCGGAGCCGCGGCGGCCATGAGCGGGCTGGCGTTCTTCGTCGACCCCTCGCGCTGCATCGGCTGCCGCTCGTGCGAGAACGCCTGCGCCGAGTGCGAGACGCACCGGGGCACGCCGATGATCCACGTCGACTTCTTCGATCGGTCGCAGTCGACGGCCACCGTGCCGACGATCTGCATGCACTGCGAGAACCCGACCTGTGCGCAGGTCTGCCCGGCCGACGCCATCAAGCAGAACGAGGACGGCGTCGTGCTCTCGTCGCTCAAGCCGCGCTGCGTGGCCTGCTCGAACTGCGTGCTCGCCTGTCCGTTTGGCGTCCCCAAGATGATGACGGCGGTCGAGCAGATGATGAAGTGCGACATGTGCTACGACCGCACCTCGGCGGGGAAGCGGCCCATGTGCGCGACCGTCTGCCCCAGCCAGGCCCTGGCCTTCGTCGACCCCGAGAAGATCGCGCGCGAGCGCCGCGAGACGCCCGTGAACACCTTCCGCTTCGGGGCCGAGGTGGTCACCACCAAGGTCTCGATGATGGTGCCGCGCGGAACGGAGGCAATCACCATGGACGTCGCCGATTACATGTGGGAAGCGAGCGCGCCGTGAAGCGGGAGCTGGACGAGCCGCTGTGGCGCGAGGAGGTCTCCTTCCGCCAGGCCGAGGAACGGTACGTCGGACGCCGCCAGTTCGGCCGCTTCCTGATGTTGACCAGCGCCGCGATGTTCGCCGGGAACGTCTGGATCTGGCTCCGCTCGGGGGCGCGCAAGCTGGCCCAGCTTCCGCGGCGCGTGATCGGCAGGGCGGGGGGCATCCCCGTCGGTGGGGTCGCGCTGTTCAACTACCCGGGGCCGAACGATCCGTGCCTCCTCATCCGGCGCGGCGGCGACGACTACGTCGCCTTCCAACAGAAGTGCACCCACCTCTCGTGCGCGGTCGTCTACTCGCCCCAGCGCGACCGCCTCGAGTGCCCCTGCCACCAGGGCTACTTCTCGGCCGACACCGGCGCCGTCCTGCAGGGGCCGCCGCCCCGGCCGCTGCCGCGGATCCGGCTTCAGCGCGAAGGCGCGACGCTGATCGCCGACGGGTTCGAGCCCCCGCCCGGTGAGCTGCCATGAAGCCCGCCCGCTATTCCGACCGGCGGGGATTGACGGCCATCGACGGCGCCAACGCGCTGATCGCGATCCTGGTGCTCGTTCAGATGTGGCTGCTCTCGGCGGCGGTGGAGGCCGCGCTGGCGGGCTCCGGGCAGGCGACCCTTCCCGCCGTGCTCGCCTCGGGCGTGCTCACCGCGGTCTGCGCCGGGCTCTATCGCTACGTCTCGCGCATCGATCGCGAGATGCGCGGCTGACGCCCTCACCGGCGGGCGATCGAGCTCCTGCAGCACCCGCGCGCAGCCCCGGCGCCGTTCGGGGCCGCGCCGTCAGTCGATCACGATGACCGGATCGGCGATGCGAAAGCAGCTCGCGTCCGGCAGCAGCCAGTGCAGGACGTTGTACCAGAATTGCGGGACGTCGTAGATCTCGCCCGCCGTGTGGCCGGCGCAGTCGGGCCCGTGCGTGTTCACCGCCCCCCACTGGCTGGTGTAGGTCACCCATTCGTCCGACCAGACGAAGACCCGGCCTTTGCCGACCTGCTTGGCGGCGCCGACGACGCCGGCCTGTGGATCCCTCGCCACGATCTGGCAGGGGCCGTCGGCCGTGTCGACGCAGGTGATGGGCCGGCCGTGGAGCAATCCGACCGCGCCCGGACCGCCGCCCGCCGCCGTCAGGTGGGCGCCCAGGAATGAGCCGGAAACCCAGCCGGAGAACGGGATCGACGAATCGGTGCAGTAGCAGAAGTTGTCGGGGCAGGAGGCGAACGTGTCGCTCTTGCCGTACGAGATGCCCGCGAAGGCCAGAAGCTGGTTGTCCGGGTCGACCTCGTCGGGGGCGCCGCCGTAACCGGTGAGCGCGATGAGCCCATTTCCGGCCCGCACCCAGGCGGCCAGCGCGTCGATCTCGTCCTGACCGTAGCTCCAAAACCCGACGTACTCGCTGTCCTCGAGGGCCTGCAGGATGATCACGTCCGACGACGCCAGGAGCTCGGCGGACAGCCGGGTCCGGTTGGTCAGCAGCGTCATGCGCGCGTTGCTCTTGGTGTTCAGGTACTGCTGAAAGGCGTCGGTCGAGTCGCTGTTGCCGCCGTAGTGGGCCACCTTCCCCAGCGACGAGACGTTCATGCAGGCGCAAGTGCCCGCGTCGTCGCACCGTTCGGCCCGGGCGTCGACGGGGTCCGCCGGTGCTCCGCCGCTGCCGTCGCGGGACCTGCCGCTCGGCCCGGTGGCACCGCCCGCGGGCCACGCGCTGGCCTGGCCGCCCGCGGCGCCGCCGGCGTCGGGGCGGATCCCGGCGCACGAGACCAGACCGGCGGCGCAGCACGCCGCCAGCGCGGACAAAGTCCAGCTTCGAGGCCGCTGGTGGCTCGGAAACGCGCGTTTCATGGGTGACTCGACCGCACCAGTTCACCGCCAAAGTCACTCCCGCACCATGACGGCTGTCAGGCCGGGGGCGGGAGGGGGTGACAGGCCGGCCGCTCAGGCGGCCATGCCGATGAGCTTTCGAAGCTCGAGATTGAGCGCGGCGTAGGCCTCGCCGGGGGCGTGGCGTTCGAACAGCGGGTAGACGATCCGCTCCTCTTTGGTGTTGTGCGCCGAGAGGACCGTCTCGAGGCACCCGGCCGCTTCGTCGATCGGCTGCTCGTCGCGCAGCCGCCCCTCGACCACCCTCAGAAGGGCGCGGATCTCTGCGTGCTCCGCGCGCATGACCGCCGGCGGGCCGCCCACCGGGCCTGTGATCGCCTCGAACGAAGGGAACATCAGATCTTCTTCGAGCCGCATGTGACTCTCGAGCTCGGTCTGGAAGCGGGCAAAGCTGCGCCGCGCCTCGCTCCAGCTTTCGATCTCGACGGCCATCTCGATCCGGTCGAGCACTTCGTCGAGACGCCGGTGGTGAAGCTCCAGCACCAGGCCGACCGGCTGTTCGTGGACGACGGCGTTCTGCGACGTTCCCTGGGGCATCGTGTTCTCCTTGCAGATCGGAGATGCCACGGGGCCGCCGTTCGCGGCATGACGCTCGTCATGCCGCCCCCAGCCGGGAGATGAAAAGCTGCAACCCGTCCCTCGATGACATTCCCCGCGATTCGACGGTGCGCGCTGGTCCTGATGTCACTGGCCGTGGTCACGACCGCCTGCCGGCGCCCCGGTACGGGCAGCGACACGAAGACGGCCGCCTCGACGCTGGTCGACCCGCCCGCGGTCCCGCCCCCCATCGCGCGCCGCTCGCCCCGGCTCGACGTCGTCGAGCTGGAGGTGCGCGAGCAGGTCATGAACCTCGCCAGCGGCGTCGAGTACACGTTCTGGACGTTCGGCGGGCACGTCCCGGGCCCGTTCATCCGCGTCGTCCAGGGCGACACGGTGGAGCTGCACCTCAAGAACGACCCCGGCAACAAGCTGCCCCACAGCATCGACTTGCACGCCGTGACCGGGCCCGGCGGCGGCGCGATGAGCACGTTCGTGGCGCCCGGGCAGGAGAGCCAGTTCACGTTCAAGGCGCTCAATCCCGGGCTCTACGCCTATCACTGCGGGACGCCGCCGGTCGGCATGCACGTCGCCAACGGCATGTACGGGCTGATCCTCGTCGAGCCACCCGGCGGGTTGCCGCGCGTGGATCGCGAGTACTACGTGATGCAAGGCGACTTTTACACCGTCGGGCCGCACGGCCAGTCCGGGCTGCAGGCGTTCGACGAGGAGAAGGCCCTCGCCGAGAAGCCCAGCTACGTGGTGTTCAACGGCGCCGAGGGGGCGCTCATGGACGATCACGCGCTGACCGCCCAGGTCGGCGAGACCGTGCGCCTCTACGTGGGCAACGGGGGGCCCAACCTCACCAGCAGCTTCCACGTCATCGGCGAGATCTTCGACCGGGTCTATCCCGAGGGGGGCTCTCGGCTGGAGGAGAACGTGCAGACGACCTCGATTCCGCCCGGCGGCGCCGCCATCGTCGAATTCAAGGTCCAGGTCCCCGGGACGTACGCCCTGGTCGATCACGCCCTTTTCCGCGCCTTCAACAAGGGGGCGCTGGGGCAGCTCAAGGTGTTTGGACCGCCGGCGCCGGACATCTACTCCGGGCCGCAGGAGCCGCGTTCGATCACCGCCTTGGGCGCGGGGCGGTGACGTGCGGAGGTCGGCCGTGGTCTGGATCGTCGCCTGCGCCGTCGCAGGCGCCTGGCGGCCCGCGCGGGGCCGCGCGGGCGTCTCGCCGGAGACGGCGCCGCTTCCCGGCGGCTCGTATCAGGCGGTCACCGCCCGCAAGGAGCAGCCAGCGGTGACCGTGGCACCGTACCGGCTCGATCGAGCGCCCGTCACCAACGCCGCCTTCCTGGCGTTCGTTCGCGACAACGCCGCCTGGCGGCGGGATCGCGTGGCGGCGCTGGTGGCGGACGGCGGCTACCTGGCGGGCTGGAGCGAGCCGCTGGCCCTCGGTCCGAACGCCCCGCCGCACGCGCCGGTGGTGGGGGTCAGTTGGTTCGCGGCCCGGGCGTACTGCGCGGCGCGCGGCGGGCGGCTGCCCAGCGAGGCCGAGTGGGAGCTGGCCGCGGCGGCGAGCCCCACCGCGCGCGACGGGCGGCGCGACCCGGCCTGGCGCCAGACCCTTCTCGACTGGTACGCCCGTCCGAATCCGCCGACCTTGCCGGACGTCGGGCAGCGGGCCGCCAACCTCTGGGGCCTCCAGGATCTGCACGGCCTGGTCTGGGAGTGGGTGAACGACTTCAGCGCGTCGATGCTGGTGGGCGACGAGGCCCGGCTGTGCGGCGCTGCGGCGAACGGGGCGATCGATCCGCTCGACTACCCGGCCTTCTTGCGGGCGGCCTTCCGCAGCTCGCTCGAAGGCCGAACCACGACCTCCAATCTCGGGTTCCGCTGCGCCTACGACGGAGGCGGTCCGTGACCGGGCGGTGGTTGCCGGCCGCCGCCGCGGTCCTGGGGCTGCCGCTGTTCCTCGTCGGCATTGCCGCCCGCCGCGACCTGCCGGCCGGGGACCGGGAAAAGGCGCCCGCCGTCGCGGCCGCAGCGGGCGGGCAGGCCACCTCGGCTGTCGCCGCGGGCTCGCTCTACAGTCTCGGGATCGAGGTGCTCGGCACCGACGGGCGGACGCGGCCGCTCGACGAATGGCGCGGGCATCCGGTGCTGGCCAGCATGTTCTTCGCGTCCTGCCCCACCGCCTGTCCGCTGCTCATCAACGATCTCCAGCGCCTCGAGGCGGCGCTTCCCGCGGACCTCCGCGAACAGGTGCGCGTGCTTCTGGTCAGCTTCGACCCGAAGCGTGATTCACCGACCGTTCTCGAGAGCGTCGTCGGCCACCACGGCCTCGACAGCCGTCGCTGGCGGGTCGCCGCGGCCGAGAACGAGGACGGCGCGCGCCTGCTGGCGGCGGCGCTCGGGATCCGCTATCGCGCGTCGGCGGGCGGGATGTTCGATCACACGGTGCGGGTCGCCGTCCTCGACGGCAGGGGGCGGATCCGGGCGCGGAGCGGCGACGTGATGACGCTGGTCCCGGCCTTGCGCGCCGCGGCCGCTGCGCGAGATTGAGGCTCAGCCACGCAAACAGAGGACGGGCTCGGCGACCGCGGATCGAGGCAGTTCCTTCTGCAGCGCGGGGCCGCGCGTGCCCGCTGGCCGTCGTTCCTGTTCGCGGCCCGGGCGTGGCCACGCGGGGTCGTTCTCTCGACGGGCGGCGCCCGGTCATCGTCGAGCCGGGCCAAGAGCTCGGCCGGTCGGCGAGGTTTGTGAGCCTCCCGCCGGGGAGGTAGCTTCGGTGCCTCGATGGACGCCGATGCTTTCGACGACATGTTGAAGAGAGCCGCGCACTGGCTCCCCACCCAAGGGCCGCTCAAGGACTTCGTCCACCACAACACGCTCCACGCCTTCCAGCACCTGGAGTTTCACGACGGGGTCGCGGCGGCGGCGCGGTTGCACGGCGCGCGCGGCTCGATGCCGGCCCCGTTTTATCGGGAGGCTCATCGTTCGGGCCGGATCAGCGAGCCGGCGCTGGCCCGCGCCCTGGCCCTGGCCGTCCCCGACGAGGCCGAGCGGGCGGCCGTTCGCGCGCAGATGCTGGCCGGCCCGCTGGAGGCGCCGGCCCACCCGGGGCTGGCGCGGTCCGGCCTGCGGCGGCTCTGGTCCGAGCGGCTGGGCGGCATCTCGCTGGAACGGCGCTCGCAGCTCCACGTCCTGCGCATGGTGGGCGCTTACCTCGACCAAGGGCTGGCCCTCTGGCACCTGCCGGACGCCGAGGCGGTCGGGCTGTTCGCCGCCGTGTCGCGTTTGGCGGCCGGCAGCGCGCTGCCCCTGCGGCCGTTCGACGTCCGCGCCGCGGCGCGGCTCCTCCAGCTTCCGCCGCGCGCGGCGCTGGCGGGCGCCTTGGCGCGGACCGTCGGGCGTGAAGATCTGTACGAGCCGTACCTGCTCGAGTGCTTGCTGACCCACCCGGGATGGGCCGGCCTGGTGGGCGAGTGCGAGCGCAAGCCGGAAGGGATGATCGAGCGGCGGTCCGTCTCGTTGCTCGACTACGCGGCCCTGGTGCTGGTCGCCGAGGTCGGCTGCCTCGAAGAGGAGCTGAGTGCGGGCTTCGAGCCGCTGGCCGCCATGGCCGGCGCGCCCGTCGCGCGCCCCGTCCCCGACGCCGTGCCCGTCCGCTCGACGGCGGAGAAGCTGCTCGCTGTCTGGCAGGACGCCTTCGAATGGAGCTACTACGAACCTCTGCTCGGCGCGCTGGGTGTGGGCCGTCCAAGCCACGACCGCCGCGCCGTCGCGTCGGCCTGGACGTTCTTTTGCCTGGACGACCGCGCCTGCTCCGTCCGGCGGCACCTCGAAGAGATCGCCGCGGACGTGGAGACGTTCGGCACCGCGGGCTTCTTCGGGCTCGATTTCTTCTATCGCGGCGCCGGCGACGCGATCGCCGGCAAGCACTGCCCGGCGCCCATGCCGGCGCGCCACCTGGTGGTCGAGGCGTTCGAATCCGAGGCGCCCCCGGCGGCCGGCGGCCGTCCCCGCTGGTGGCGGCGGGCGCTCCGGTTGGACGACCACCAGAGCCTGTTCGGCGAGTGGGCCCGGTCCTATCTCGACGGCGTGAGCGCCGGCCTGCGCCTGGCGGCCAACGTCCTCCGCCCGTCGCTGGGCGCGTCCCCGGCCATCCGCCTCAACACGGTGAGCGGCCAGGCGCGGTTCCGGCTGGTCCGGGAGGGGGACGCCAAATCCCCCGACGGGCTCTGGCTGGGCTACACCGTCGACGAGCTCGCCGATCGCCTGGCGGGCCTGTTCCGGTCCGTCGGGATCGACGGCGGGTGGCCGCCGCTGGTGGTGCTCTTCGGCCACGGCGCGAGCAGCGTCAACAATCCCTACTTCGCGGCCTACAACTGCGGCGCCTGTTCGGGCCGGGCGGGGGCGCCGAACGCGCGCGCCTTCGCCAAGGCCGCCAACCGCCCCGACGTGCGCGCCGCGCTGCGGGCGCGTGGCGTCGAGATCCCCGAGTCGACCTGGTTCGTGGGAGCCCTTTACGACACGACCCGCGACGAGGCGACCTACTACGATCTCGGGCGCCTCCCCGCCCGGTTCGCCGACGGCTTCGACCGGCTCCGGCGCGTGGTCGAAGAGGCGGCCGGCCGCAACGCCGTCGAGCGCTGCCGGCGCTTCGACAACGTGCCGCTCGGCGTGACGCCGGAGCAGGCGCTGGAGGCCGTGCGTCGGCGCTCCGTGTCCCTGTTCGAGCCGCGGCCCGAGTACAACCACGCCACCAACGCCTGCTGCGTGGTCGGCCGCCGCGCGCTGACGGACGGCCTGTTCCTGGATCGGCGCGCCTTCCTCAACTCGTACGACCCGACGCAGGATCCCACCGGAGAGACGCTGGCCGAGCTGTTGCGCGCCGTCGTGCCGGTCTGCGCCGGCATCAACCTCGAGTACTTCTTCTCGCGCCTGGATCCGCGCCGCTACGGCGCGGGCACCAAGCTGCCTCACAACGTCAACGGCCTGCTGGGCGTCTGCAACGGGATCGAGAGCGACCTTTTGACCGGCCTGCCGACCCAGATGACGGAGATTCACGATCCGATCCGGCTCATCGTGGTGGTCGAACAGACGCCCGGGGCCGCCCTGGCCGCGGCCAGGCGCGATCCAGCGGTGTTCGAATGGGTCGACAAGCAGTGGGTCCGGTATGCCTGCGTCGATCCGACGTCACGCGCGATCTCGTTTTACCTCGACGGGGAGATGCGCCCCCTGGCCGGCTTGCCCGCGCCCTCCCGGCGCTGGCCGAGCTCGCTGGCCGCCGCCCGCGAGGGGCGGGCCCCGCTGCCGATCGGGTTCATCGAGCGCGCGGCGGCCGTGGCGGAGGCGCGCGGATGATCGAGCTCGCGTTGCTGGCCTGCATCGCCGTGCCGCTGGCCGTCGGCCTGTTCCTGACCTTGCGGGCCCCGCAGGACGAGGCGGTCGTCGCCCGCTGGGCCCTGGGCGCCGCCACGTTGTCGGCGGGCGCTTCGGCGCTGGCGGCGCTGGCCTGGCTGGCGGGGGGCGCCCACGCGGTTCAGACGCCGCCGCGCGCGCTGTTCGGACACGAGAACTACCGGTTCACGTTCGAGCTGGTCCTCGATGGGCTGGCGGTGGCCTTCCTGGCGCTGGTGCAGTTCGCGACCGGGATGGTGATGCGGTTCAGCCGCTTCTACCTGCACCGCGAACCGGGCTTTCAGCGCTTCTTCGCGACCGTCCTGCTCTTTCAGTCGGCCATGTGCCTGCTGACGCTGGCGGCGAACCTGGACCTCATGTTCGCCGCCTGGGAGATGGTGGGCCTCTCGTCGTTTCTGCTCATCGCCTTTTACCGCGAGCGGCAATCGGCCGTCCGCAACGCGCTCAAGACGTACTCGGTGTATCGGGTGGCGGACATCGGGATGCTCCTCGCCGCCTGCCTCGAAGGCAGCGGCCGGCACACCCTGATCGGCCTGTGCCTGCTGCTGGCCGCGCTGGGAAAGTCGGCGCAGGTTCCCTTCAGCTTCTGGGTGCCGCGCGCGATGGAGGGGCCCACACCGTCGAGCGCCCTGTTTTACGGCGCTCTCTCGGTCCACGCCGGGGCCTACCTGCTCCTGCGCACCTACCCGCTGTGGGACGCCTCGCTGACGGTTCACCTCGCGATCGCCGCCTTCGGCCTGGCGACGGCCATCGTCGCGTCGCTGTTCAGCCGCGTGCAGACGACCATCAAGGGGCAGGTGGGCTACGCCTCGGTGACGCAGGTGGGGATGATCTTCGTCGAGATCTCGCTGGGCCTGACGCGGCTCGCGCTGGTCCACACGGCCTGCAACGCGATCCTCCGCTGCTACCAGCTCCTGATCTCGCCGTCCGTCGTCGCCCACCATCTTCGCCAGCAGGCCACGGCCGGCGCGGCGCGGCCCGATCGCCGCCGCTCGCCCTATGACCTCGTCCTTCCCCGACGATGGCGCCCGACCGTTTACGCATTCGCGGTCTCGGAGGGGTACTTTCGCGAGCTGCTCAAGGCGGCGTTCTGGTTCCCCCTGCGCCGCCTCGGCGAGGCGTTGCGGCCGCGGCGCTCCCTGGTCTTCGCGGCGGGGGCCGCCGCCATCCTGACGACGCTGGGGTTCGCGCGCGGAGCGCCGCCGCGCGCCGCGGTCGCCGTCAGCGCGGGGCTGGTCGCCCTGGCCCTGGCGTTCTCGGCTTGCGGGCTCGCGCTCTGGCGGCGGCCGATGCTCGCCACCTGGGCCATCTGCGGGTCGAGCTTGCTTTCAGCGGGCGCGATGTATGCGCTGGTCTCGGCCCGCCACGTCTACGCGGCGTGGTTCTACGCCGCGGGGATCGGGCTGGCCGGCGCGATCGGGCTGGTCGGGTTCGCCGTCGCCGTCTGGCGCCAGCGGGAGGTCGCGCGGTTCTCGGGGCTCGCCGCCCAGCGGCCCACCGCCGCCTCGTGGGCCTTCGTGGGCGCGCTGGGCGTGGCCGGGTTCCCCATCCTGCCGACGTTCTGGGGCGAGGACCTGCTGCTTCACGCCAGTCTGGCCGGCAGCGGGATCGTGTCGCTGCTGCTGGCCGGCCTTCTGGCGCTGAACGGATACCTCGCCATCCGGAACTACGCGTTCACCTTCTTCGGTCCTGGCGCGCCGGGGGCCGAGGCCGCCGACGCCGGCCGTCACGCCTCCGCGAGGGCGGCCGGCCTGGCTGGCGCGGGCCGGCTGGTCGCGATGGCGGGCCATCCACCGGAGATCCCGGTTGGCGGTCAAGGACCGCCGCTCGATCGACCCGAGGACGCGCTTCACGCCGGCTGGCGCAGTCCACCCGGGACCCCGACCCGGTGATCGGGATCGGCGGCAGCCAGGGACGGCCCGACGGCCCTGGTGTTCAGTAGACGCGAACGTCGACGCCGGGCGCGCGCGACCGCACGCGCGCCGCGGCCATCTGCAGCTCCGCCGGTTCGACGGCCTTCGGGTCCGCGGCCCTGTTTGCCGCGCTGGAGCTCGTCGACGGGCACTGCGACCTCACCGGCCCGCTTTTGCAAAGCGCGGCATGGGGACCACGGCCGCCATCCGCTGGCCCTCGCCTGCGTCGCGACATGACGGTCGTCATGCCGAAAAGCGGCCGGTGGCGAGATCCTGAACGCGAGATGAACCAAGGTCCGTCGGCCACCCCCGAAGAGGTCCTGGGAACCTGCCTCCGGCTCGAACTCGAAGCCGCCGCGCTCTACAAGCGGTTCCAGGGGGCGGCGACCGAGATCGCGCTCATCGAGCTGTGGGAGACGATGTCCCGGGCCGAGATTCGCCACGCCCACCTCATCGAACAGCTCGCCAGCCGGCGCGAGCTCATGGTCCCGGCCGTTTCGCGGGCCGCGCTCACCGCGCTCGTCGAGCGGGCCGACGCCATTCGAGCGCAGGCGGACGCCGGGCCGCTCACGCCCGACCGGATGCTCTCGATCACCACCGCCCTCGAATTCTCCGAAATGGACGACCTGTTGACGGCAATCTGCCAGGCCGGGGGCATCTCGCCCGACCACGGCCGGGTCGACCATCTCGGGCCGCTGGTCCAGGTGGTGCTCGCGCGCGAGGACGGCGACAGCGTCCTGAGCCACCTGCTGGCGGCCATGTTGCGCCTGCGCCGGCGGGCGGGAACGAGAGCCACCGTCCTCGAGGCCGACGCGGCCGGCGCCGCCGCCCGCGGTCACTGACTCCGGCGAAGCGAGGATGGCCAGGTCCGTTCGGGTGGCGTCGCTCTTCGGCGCCAGGCAGGGCGCGTGCAATCCGCCGCGGCCACGATGCTATCCACGCCCGGTGAAGGGGAGTTGCTTGCGCCGGGCGCGCCGCCGTCGCCTCTCACGCCGGCAGCCGGTCAGAATTGCGTGAAGAAGTTCCAGGACTCGGTCGGGATCCAGCTGGTGAGGCCGTTGTCGCCGGAGCGAAAAGCGGACCCAGCGGCCGCGCCCTGGACACCCCGGAGCGCAGGTGCCGCCGGTTTGGCGCGGCGCTTGCTGTCGCGCTCATCGTCATGACGCGACATCGCCTGCCAGGGGTCTGGCGCGACTTTGCGTAAAAATCATAACAGATGAAGGGCCGTCACGGCAGTGACGGTACATGGGCACTTCGCGTCCTGTCGGGCCACGTCTGTCCGCCGCGCATCACCGACTGGTGGTGGCCGGCGTGTTCGTCGGTTTGAGCCTCGGCGTGGCGGCCGCCGCGCAGGCCAAGTCGTTCATCGACTACATCAAGCCGGCGCCGATCGTTTGTTCTCCGCTCAGCTCGGCGACCTGGGGCGTGGCCGGGGTCCTCCCCCGCGACACCTGCCAGGGGATCGAGAGCGCCCAGGGCGCGGGCGTCCCGCCGGCGGACTACTACTGGGACGGCCAGATCATCAGAGCCGCCGACGGCAAGTACCACATGTTCATGAGCACGTGGCCGGGCTCGAGCCCGAACGGATTCGGCGACTGGACGAGCTCCAGCGCCTTCCACGCCGTCAGCAGCATGGGGGTCGAGGGGCCCTATGTCCGCCAGGACTACGTCTACAGCTCGCACAAAGGGCACAACGTCTCGGCGGCCCAGCTTCTGGACGGCAGCTACGTGGTCGTCGTCAGCGAGATCGTCCCCTTCACCATCTACAAGTCCACGTCGCTCGACGGCCCGTGGACGGCATGTCCGGGCGGCGAGCTGATTCAAACGAATGGCGTCGTCACCAACTCGCCGACGCCGTGTCCCGCCGGTGGCCCGTGCAACGATTCGCACTGGGATTCCAACGTCAGCCTGGTGGCGCGCCCCGACGGAAAGTTCGAGATCGTGCAGCGCCACGGCTTCATCGCCATCGCGGACACGCTGTGCGGCCCGTACAAGATGCAAAAGCCGACCTGGGACTATCCGGCGGCCAATCGTCCCAGCGTCGACAGCATTTACCCGAAGCGAACGTCGAATCCGGTCGTGTCCAATCCGACTTACGCGTGGGAAGAGGATCCGCACATCTGGTACAGCGCCGGCACGTACCACGTCATCTATTCGGGTTCCGGAGATCGGGTCGGCTGGCACCTGTATTCGCCGGACGGGATCAACCATTGGAAGGACGACGGTCTCGCCTATTCGCCCATGCTGTATCAGAAGATTTTCTGCTACGAGGGAAGCACCGTTTGCAATCAATGGTACAAGTCGGAACGGCCCGGTGTGGTCATGGAAGACGGCCACCCGACGCACATCACGCTGGCCGTGGCCGACGTCGACAAGGACTACGCAATCCCGAAGGGCTCCAACCACGGCAGCAAAATCGTCGTGTTGCCGTTCGACGGGGTGGCGTTCGACCAGGATTACGGCAATGCGGCGGTCGGGGGCGCGGCCGGCGGGAGCACCGGCGCGGGCGGCGGGACGGGCGCCGGCGGTGCGATGTCGTCCACGGGAGGCAGCGGTGGCGCGCACTCCGGGGGCTCGTCTGGTTCGACCGGCGGAGTCTCGGGGTCTGGCGGCGCCGGCGGCCACCCGGCCACGTCGGGCACCGGGGGCAGCAACGTCGGCACGGGCGGCACGACGAGCAGCGGGGGAGCAACCGGCTCGGGCGGCGGCTCCGGCGGATCCCCGGGCTCCGGCGGGTCATCCGGCGGCTCGCCGGCGACCGGCGGGAACAGCGCGACCGGCGGAGCGGCGCAGCCCGGCGAGGGCGGCGATTCTTCGGGTTGCAGCTGCACATTCGGCTCGGCCTCGCCGATGCCGTTCGGGGCCAGCCTGCTGCTGGTTGCGTGTGGTTTCCTCATCGCCTCCCGACGAAAGCGCGCCAAAGCCGCTCACGCAGCTCGCCACTCGGGGAGCTGACCGCCGCGGAGCTGACGCCGGCGGGGCCGGGCTGCCGGGCTCTCCGCGGCCTGTAGATGTCGCAAGCACCAGCGGCGCTTCCGCCGGCCCTGCTCCCGCTGCGGACCCGCCGCCGGCACCGCTGGATCTCCCTTTCGCGCCTGTATTTGCAGCGGCGCCGCCGCTCGCTCGATCGCCGGCGCGGAACGTCGCCGAACGGGCGCCGACCAGCGTGTCAGCGGGAGCCCGCCTCTGGCGGCGCTTCGAGCCGCGCGCCCGAGCGTTGTCCCGCCGGCGCGTGACAGCCCCACGCCTCAGCAGCCGGGAGCCGTCGAACCCGGCAGGCAGACCGAGCAGTCGAGGGTGCTGGTCAGGCTCGCCGCGTTCATGCTGACCTGGTCCTGCATCAGCTTCAGCGCGACGCCCCCGCCCGGGCAGGCCAGCGCGTCGGTGTTCAGCGTCCAGCAGGGCGGGGCGCCGCCATTGGCCTCGCAGTTCGGCACCGCGATGTCGGTCTTGTGGTTGGAGCTGTCGGTCAGGTGGTTGGTGACCGTGCACTCCGGACGCCCGTTCGGGTCCTTCTGGATCGTGCCGGTGATGCAGTTCGGCTTGATGAGCCCGACCAGCTTGGTCGCGATCGCCGTCATGGAGGCCGCGTAGCTGGGGTCGCAGATCGAGGCCATGACGGAGTTCGGGAACGCTCGGACGAACTGCGCGATCCGGACGCCGGGGTCACCGAAGCTGCCGTCCGTCGCACTCTGGGTCTGCGGGTCGGGATTCACGTCGTCGCCGTTCTTGGCGCCACAGGAGTGCATGACCTGAGGCCACAGCTCGCTCGCGGCGCCGGCCGGCGGACGAGCGGGAGGTATCCATTCGACGCTGTAGGGAGCAGGCGGTGCCGTGATTGCCGCGACGAAGATGTCGTTGTCCGGATCGGCCGGCTTCAGCGCTTTGATGTCAGACACGAACTTCGAGACCGGCGTCAGGCCGCTACTGCCACTCTCGTTGTCCTGACAATCGGTCAGGTTGAGGATTGGAGGGTTGCCCACGGCGTCGGCCGGGGGCGTCAATGGCGGCACGAGAGTCTGGCCGGTGGCCGGATCTTTGCACAGGTGAGCGCCGCGCGGGCCGCCGTTGCACCGATAGTTGGCGATCGGTCCATCCGGGTTGGTGATGCTCTGCGCGCCTCCGTTAAACGAATAGAGGGTCGTATTGGAAGGAGCCGAGCAGTCGTCCTCATTGGTCAGCAGCACGATCCCCAGGTACGCGTCCGGCCGCACGAAGTTGGCATCCTTCGGCGGTGGGCCGCTGCCGTCTGCGCCCAGCGCGCGATCGATCGACGCGAGCTGATGCTCGAAGCTGCAACCGCTGGAACCGAGGAGCCCGACGCACTGGAACACCTTGTCGATCGGGTCGGTAAAGTTCGCCTCCCCGTCAACGGCCGAGATGTAGTTGTCCCCGTTCGCAATGGTGGTGGCTGTGCACGTTCCTTCTGGCGCAGCGTGGAAGTCTCCGTTGTCGCCGCTGGTGGTGCAATCGAGCGAGCCGGCCTCGTCGGTCGGCGCGCCCATGTCGGACGAGACGACGCCGATGTGCACGTTCGGCAACCCGTTGGGCAGGTTCTGCAGTACCTGCATGAAGGTCGGCAGCTGTGCCAGCAGCTTTTGCTGCATCGACGTCATGGACGACGAGTTGTCGATCATGAAGAGAATGTCGATGTTGTCGTTGATCTTCTGCGTGACGGTCGTCGTCAGCGTGGCAGTGACTGAGGGCGCCGGCGACTCGAGTGTCCGCGACGTGCACGCCCATGAGGCCGGCGCGGCAGCCGCACAGAGGGCCCAACGGAGAACGCGCCAGCGGCGCGAGGACAGCGAGCGGGAAACCAGCGGACCAGTCATGGATCCTCCTGAAGGCAAGCAGGGCTCACCATCCCTGGGGACTGCCTGTCGGCCAAAACAGGGCGACCCAAGCGGACGGCAACTGAAGAGCGATCGGCACCGCTCCTCGTCCGAGCAACACTCGAGCCAACGCCGGGGGCCGCACTCTCGCGGTTCGGTGGAGGCTTCAGCCAACCGAGGTGGCCGGTGTGCCAACAAGAAGCAAACGGCGCGATCGGAGGACTGCAGGGCCAGTGGGGGCGCTGACCGGCCGACCGCCGACTACGCCGCCACGGGAAGGGGGCAGGCCGGTAACAGGCGCCCGGCAGCGGCGCGCGTTGGCCGTGCCCGTCGGCAGCGCGGCGCGAGCGGAAAGGCCGGCCCCGCCGTGGCCCGCTCACGCCGCTTGACGGCCGACCCGGGCCAGCCTGTCGACGTCGGCGAGATAGTCCGAATAGCTCATGCGAAGGTCGTAGGTGCGATTCCCGCAAAGCTCGATGACCCGGTTGGCCAGCGAATCCACGAACTGCACGTCGTGGCAGGAAAGGATCAGCGAGACCTCGCTTTTCAACAGCCCGTTGTTGAGGGCCGTGATCGACTCGAGATCCAGGTGATTGGTGGGCTGATTCAGGAGCAGAGTGTTCGGGTCCCGCAGCATGAGCCGGGAGAGCATGCACCGTACCCGTTCGCCTCCCGACAGGACCCCGACCTGCTTGTGAACTTCGTCGGACGTGAAGAGCATGCGTCCCAGGAACGAACGGATGAGGGTCTCGTCCAGGCTGTCCGGGGCGTACTGGCGCAGCCACTCGAGCACGCTCTTGCTGCTGGCGAAGTACGCGCTGCTCTCTTTCGGAAAGTAGGCGGTTTGCGCCGAGCGCCCCCAGGTCACGCTGCCGGCGTCGGGCTTGGATTCTCCGGCCAGGATGTCGAACAGCGCCGAGATCACCCGGTCGTCACCGACGAGCGCGACGCGTTCGCCGCGGCCGATCGAGAAGCTCAAACCGTCGAACAGCACGTCGCCTCCGATGGTCTTGCGCAGGCCCTCGACGGTCACGACCTCCTTGCCGTGGGCGCGCTCCGCCTTGAATTGGATGAAGGGGTACTTGCGCGACGACGGCCGGATGTCGTCCAGCGTGATCTTGTCGAGCAGCTTCTTTCGCGAGGACGCCTGCCGTGATTTCGAGGCGTTGGCGCTGAACCGCCTGATGAACGACTTCAGCTCCTCGATCTGTTCTTCCTTCTTCTTGTTCGAGGCCGAGCGCTGTCCCAGGGCCATCTGGCTGGTTTCGTACCAGAAGCTGTAATTCCCCGAGTACAGCGTCACCTTGCCGAAATCGATGTCGGCGATGTGGGTGCACACTTTGTCGAGGAAGTGCCGGTCGTGGGACACGACCACCACGGTGTTCGGGAAGTCGAGCAGGAACTCCTCCAGCCACAGGATCGAGTCGACGTCCAGGTGGTTCGTCGGCTCGTCCAGCAGGAGGATGTCGGGGCTGCCGAAAAGCGCCTGGGCCATCAGCACGCGGACCTTCTCGGCGTCCGACAGCTCCTTCATCAGCGACGCGTGTTTCTCCGCGGCGACGCCCAACTCGCTGAGGAGCTTGGCCGCCTCGGCTTCGGCGTTCCATCCGTTCAGATCCGCGAACTCGGCTTCCAGCTCACCCGCACGCTCGCCGTCAGCCGCGCTGAAGTCGACCTTGGCATAGAGCGCGTCCTTCTCTTCCATCAGCGCGTGCAAGCGCTTGTGGCCCATGATGACCGCGGTCAAAGCCGGCACGTGGTTGAAGGCGTTGTGGTCCTGGGAAAGCATGCTGAGCCGTTTGTTCGGCTCGATGCTCACCGTGCCGGAGGTCGACTCGATCTTGCCCGCCAGGCACTTCAAGAACGTGGACTTCCCCGCTCCGTTGGCGCCGATCAGCCCATAGCAATTGCCGGGCGTGAACTTGACGTCCACCTCTTCAAAAAGGAGCTGGCCGCCGAAGGCGATGGAAAGGTTCTGCGTGGAGATCATGTTGGGCCGGTGGTCTTACGCCAAGGGCGCAAAGCCTTCAAGGCGGGGCCATGGCGGTCGTGGTTGACCTAGTGCACCGCAGCCCATGGCGAGAGTCTCCGCGTCGCCGAAACGGGCGGGGCGGGGCCGTCTGCCGCGTCGCCGCTCGCTTGAATACCTCGGGTATTCGGCGCCTCGCTGCTCCTTGCATCCGGCCCCGCCGCGCCCATTTCGGTTCGGTCCGACTTTCGCCATGGGCTGCTGGTGCCGCCGCCCCACCTGCGATGGGCGGCCTACTTGCCGGCCTTCTTGAGCCGCTTGAGCTCCTTCTTCTCCTTCGGTGTCCGCGTTGCGGGCTTCTTGACGTTCTTCTTGGCGTCCTGGCTTTTGCTCATGACGCGAGAGAATAGTTGATGCCGCCGTCGGATGTCACAGCGATGCCAAGCCTTTTATGAACTTTCTGAGGACCGCTAGCTAGCTGGGCAGTCCCACCTTGAACCTCTTGCCCTTGATGCGACCGGCGCCCAGACGTTCGATCGCTCGCTTCGCGCTGCCCCGGGCGATCGCCACGTAGGAGAAGCGCTCGTGAATCTCGATCTTGCCGACGTCCGCGCCTGGAAATCCGCCCGCCTCGCCGGTGAGCGCACCCAGGATGTCGCCAGGACGCAGCTTGTCCTTGCGGCCGCCCGAAACGTACAGCGTCACCATGGCCGCGTCGGCGTGACCGGCAGACCCGGCCGTGGGCGCGTCGGCGCCCGCCACCTTCCGGTCGCCCGAGGGCGCCGCTAGACGCTGCAGCGGCGCTCCAATCGCCGCCTCGATCGCCTTCACCTTGGCGCGATCCTGGGGGCCGACCAGCGACACCGCCAATCCCGGCTGACCCGCGCGGCCCGTGCGGCCAACGCGATGGACGTAGATCTCTGGCTGGAACGGCAGCTCGAAGTTCACGACCAGATCCAGTCCTTCGATGTCGAGGCCGCGCGCCGCGACGTCCGTCGCCACCAGCACGCGAATGCTGTGATTGCGAAACCTCGCCATCACGAAGTCGCGCTGTCTCTGTTCCAGGTCGCCGTGCAGGCTGGCGCTGCTGACCCCGGCCGCGCCGAGCGCCTGCTGGACTCGAGCCACCGTCGCCTTGAAATTGCAGAAGACGATGGTCGACTCAGGCGCCGATTCGGGCGGGCTCGTCCGCAGGATCGCGAGCAGCGTGTCCAGCCGCCCGGTGTCGTCCACGAGGTAGGCCAGCTGGCGCGAGCGAGCCTGGGGACCGTCCGAGTCGCCGACGGTCAGACGCGCCGGATTGTCCTGGTGCGCCCTGGTCATGGCCTCGATCGAGCGCGGATAGGTCGCCGAAAAGAAGACCGCCTGCCGCGGCTTCGGCACCCCGCTGAGAATCTGTTCCATCTCGGCGCCAAAGCCCATCTCCAGCATGCGGTCGGCCTCATCGACGACCAGGATCCCGACGCCGGTCACGTCCAGCGAGCCGCGCACGATGTGGTCCAGGGTCCGGCCCGGAGTTCCGACGGCCACTTGCACGCCCCGCTCCAGCGCCGCCAGCTGGGGCTTGATGGGCTGTCCGCCCGAAAGGTTCACGACGGCCAGGCCCGCTTCGCGCCGTCCCAGCCTGCGGAGCTCGCGCGCGACCTGCGCGCACAGCTCGCGCGTCGGACAGAGGATCAGGGCTTGCGGGCGGCGTTCGCCCCACCGCAGCTTCTGCAAAATCGCCAGGCCGAATGCCGCCGTCTTCCCGCTGCCGGTGTTGGACTGTCCGATCAGATCCCGCCCCGCCAGCAGCAGCGGAATGGCCTGCGCCTGAATGGGGGTTGGCGTGGCGAAGCCCAGCTCGGCCACCACCTCACACAAGCTGGCGGACAGCCCGAGCGCGGCGAACCCCCCACCAGCCGGGGAAACAGGCACCGAGCGGGGCGTGGTCATGGACCCTGATTACCAACCTCGCCAAGAAAGTTCACGCAATTAACCACCGCATCATCGCCGGCAGCTTCACGAGGGCGAGAGGACTCGCCCGCCGCGTCACGCGCTCAGAGGCGAGCGCGCCGTCCCAGCCAGAGCGAGTGCCGGCCGTTCGAGTGGCGATTGGCGGGCACGCGCACGAGGCGCGTCTCAAGGCCGGCCTCGCGGAGACGCGCGGCGAAGGCGCGCGACTCGAACGCCGACCAGATGGCCAGGACGCCGCCCGGCCGCAAAGCCTCGCGTGCGCGCCGCAGCCCCTGGTGCGAGTAAAGGCGCTCGTTCTCTCGGGCGGTGAACGCCTCGGGGCCGTTGTCGACGTCCAGCAGGATCGCGTCGTAGCGCTCCCGCGCGCTCCCGATCACGCCGGCAACGTCGCCCTCGATGACGCGCACGCGCGGATCGAGGAGCGGCGCGCCCGCGAGGTGGCCGATGAGCTCCCGGTTCCAGCGCACGACCGCGCCGACCAGCTCGACCACGTCGACGACCGCGTCGGGACGGAGGGCCGCGAGCGCCGCGCGCGCCGTGAAGCCCAGTCCGAGCCCGCCGACGAGCACGCGCGCGCGCGGCACCGTGCCCAGGCCCGCACAGCCGCACTCGGCCAGCTTCTCTTCCGAGCCGTGGCTCCTGCTGGTCATGAGCACGTTGCCCCCGAGGCGGATCGAGTGCTCGTCGCCGCGCCGCGCGAGCGTCATCTCGCTGCCGTCGTTCAGGAGTGTGCGATCGAGGACCCGCCAGGGGAGCAAGGGGCGCACCCTACACGCGCGAGGGCCTCGACGCACGCGATGACCGTCACCGACACGCCGCCCATCGACGCGTCGCCCGGGACATCCGCCGCCGCGGGTTGGAGTCCGCCGACGCCGCCACGCGGGCGAAACGCATCCAAACACGAGACGCCTGCCGCTGCCCGTGCTAGGTATTGCCCTGCGACGACCCAGAGTATGAGCGCGCTGCGACACTATCTACACGGCGATTATCTCGAAGCGGCCGACAGGACTCCCGGGAACGTCGTCTATTGCGGGTTTTGTGACGGCTTTTGCCTTCCAGCGCACATCCACGACGAACACGAGCTCGCTCACAACCTCGTTCGACTGAACGTCAGCAAGAAGATGTTCTATCGAACCAGGCAGCAGGCGGAACGCCCGGTCGACGCTCCGAACTACCTCGACGGGGCCCCGGATCCGGTTCTCGGCGTCCCGAGCTAATGTCGATCGGGCGCTGAACTGAACGGACGGCATCATCGACGACGACAAACGGAACAAGCGCGAGCTCATCGCGAAGGGCAGTGCGAAGGGTTTCCTGACGCACGACGACGTCAGCGAGCACCTGCCGAAGGCGTCGGCCGCTCAGATTGACGACTGGCTCTCCTTGCTCTCGGGCGAGGGGATCGAGATCGTCGAGTCGGCGCCGAAGCTCGAGGTCGCCGAGCCGGAAGCGCCCGAGGACGGCGAAGAGGGCGAGGACGCCGACAAGGACGACGCTGACGACCTCGGCGACTCCTCGACGAGCGATCCGGTACGTCTCTATCTGCGGAAGATGGGCTTGGTCGCGCTGCTGACGCGTGAGGGCGAGGTCGAGATCTGCAAGCGGATGGAGGAGGGACAGCGGCGCGTCCTGGAGGTGGTCCTCAACTGCTCGGTGGCAGTCGAGCAGATCCTCGGTCTAGGCGACGACCTCCGCGCGCAGAGGATTCGGGTCAACGAGGTCGTCAAGGGGATCGACGACGAGGACCCCGAGTTCGACGAGCAGGCGCACGTGCAGCGGATCTGCAAGGTCATCGACAAGATCCGCGGGCTCTGGGGAGACCAGGAGAAGACCCGGCAGAAGCTGGCCGCCACCGCGTCGGAGCCGAGCAAGAAGCGATACCAGGGCCAGCTCGACAGCCGCAAGCAAGAGATCCTGAACGCCCTGCAGGAGATGCGCCTGGCGCGGGCGCAAACCGACAAGATCGCGGTGAAGCTCAAGGCATTCCTCGCCCAGATCGACCGGGCGAACCGAGAGATCATCGACTGCGAGCACAAGACCCGTCTCTCGCTGGACGCCTTTCGCACCACACTGTTCGAGCTGAAGGCGTCGCCTTCCCGTCAGCGCGCGGTCGTCAAGAAACTCGGCATCCGTCCCCAGCAGATCGAGGAGCTGTCGCCAGTCATCGCCGCGGCGGAGACGAAGATCAAGCGCGTCGAGCAAGAGGCCGGCCTGCCAACGAGCGTCCTGCGCGAGACCGTTCGGGCCATCAACGACGGCGAACGCATGGCCGAAAGGGCCAAGGCACAGCTCATCGAAGCCAACCTGCGCCTGGTGGTGTCCATCGCCAAAAAGTACACGAATCGCGGGCTGCAGTTTCTGGATCTGATCCAGGAGGGGAACATGGGCCTCATGCGGGCCGTCGACAAGTTCGACTACCGGCGGGGCTACAAGTTCTCCACCTATGCCACCTGGTGGATCCGCCAGGCCATCTCGCGCTCCATCGCCGACCAGGCCCGCACCATCCGCATTCCGGTCCACATGATCGAGAGCATGAATCAGGTCAAGCGCGTCAGCCGCCTGCTGGTTCATGAACTGGGACGCGAGCCGACGCCCGAGGAGATCGCCGCCAAGATGGAGATCCCCGTCGAGCGGGTCCGCAAGGTCCTCAAGCTGGCCAAGGAGCCGCTTTCGCTGGATACGCCGATCGGTGAGGAAGAGGATTCGCACCTCGGCGACTTCATCGAGGACCAGAGCGCCATCTCGCCGGCCGACGCCATGATCACCACCAACCTGGCGGAAGAGACGCGCAAGGTCCTGGCCACCCTCACTCCCCGCGAGGAGAAGGTGCTGCGGATGCGCTTCGGTATCGGCGAGAAGTCCGACCACACGCTGGAGGAGGTGGGCCGCGACTTCGACGTCACGCGCGAACGCATCCGGCAGATCGAGGCCAAGGCGCTCCGCAAGCTCTCGCACCCCTCCCGGAACAAGAGCCTCAAACCGTTCCTGGACGACTGAACCGACGGCGCGAACGGGGGGAGGGCCGGGGGAGCGGCGTTACGGCGGATTTGAACCGGCCCCTGGGCGACAGGTCGGCGGCATCGTGTGCGTGAGGGCGCGCGGCCGGCTGAACGGCTAACCGACTATACCGCCGCAGCGGAGGTGACTCGGCCGGCCGGACCTGGGTGGGTCATCGGTCCGACGGGCCGGCAACCGGCGCCGTGATTTCCATCGGCGCTGCGGATACCTTCCACGGCGTAAGCGACCCAGCTGGTTGGTCCGCTTCAACACCCGTACGAGCCCTGGCACTGGCGGTTGCCCCGATGACGACGCGCTCGCTCACTGTTTTGAGGATGTGTTCGGCGTTGGCCCTCGCCGCGACCGGCTGCCTTCGGAACGCCGACGCCAGTGCCGCGATCGCGGCGCCGAAGTCGATGGCCCGCGATACGGGGGCGGACCAGCGCAGCGGCGTCGCAGCCGCGCCAAACGACGCGGCTGCCGCGCAGGCGGCGCTGAAGTGGCTGGCTTCGCTGCGCCGGCGCGATCGAGCTGAGCTGATTCGGCGATCCAGTGTCCCCTTCGTGCTCAGGGAGCCAGCAGCACCGGAGCTTGCAGCACGATCGACATCGTCGAATCGTCGAAGCTGGACAATCTGAACTGCCTGGTCGTCGACAATCCGCTGCACGAAGTCCTCGAACCCAGAGCCCGAGCCCGGCTTGGTCTCGCCCAAGCACCTGCCGAAGTGGGCTCGGAAGTGGAAGGCCGAGGTCAGCCCCGAACTGACCCCGGTCAGCTTCGTCCTGCTGGGCAAGAAGGCGAGCTTCGACCTCGTCATCCTCTTCGGGACCGACGGGGCGCGGCCTTTTCAGGTACGCGCCCAGCGGCCGGCTCTGAGCGTCCGGACTGTCGAGCCCCTCAAAGACCATCCGACCGATCTCGCTGTCCCTGGTATGGGGGATGGCGGGCCCGTCTCGAGATTGCCTTTCACCGAAGTAGATCGAGCAACCCAAGGGCGGCGCCGTTCGAATAGGAATCCGGGACGAGAGCGGCATCCTCGGTCCGCGAAACCAAGACGCAGGCACTTCAAAGGAGACCGAAAATGAAACGTGTCGTGGCAGGCGTAGTCTGTGCAGTCGCACTAATGCTGACGGGCGCCATTGCATCTGCGGGGACGGCGATGAGCGCCGCAGCATTTCAACCGGCTGCTGGTAGCGAGGCGGCCTATCTTACGAGTGCCGGCTGGTACATTCTTAATACTGACAGCACAAACAATCGCGGCGCCGTGGCAAGTGAGTGGAATTTCTGGCCGGCGACGGTTGTGCCGTTTGATGTTGTGGTTGGCCTGGTCGGGGGAACGATCACCTGCTGGGTTAACTACCTTGACGTTACAACGGGAATCAATCACAACAATTCTGCGTCGTGGAGCGGGACGGGATTCCATGTGCTGCCGGTCTATACGCCGACTGGCTTAACTGGCTCTGCGTATGTCGTGTCTCTGGCGTGCTCGATTCCTCCGTTGGGGAAGATTTACGGCTCATATTGATCGGCCGGGTGCCGTTCTTGATATTCGGCGCGCCACCCTCGGTTGCTCGGCGACCATCACCAAACCAAGTAGCGCCGGACTCAGCCGCCGTCAGCGACGGTGTTCACCGAACGGATGCGAAGTGGAAGGCCGAGGTCAGCCCCGAACTGACCCCGGTCAGCTTCGTCCTGCTGGGCAAGAAGGCGAGCTTCGACCTCGTCATCCTCGTCGCGACCGACGGGGCGCGGCCTTTTCAGGTACGCGCCCGGCGGCCGGCTCTGAGCGTCCGGACTGTCGAGCCCCTCAAAGACCATCCGACCGATCTCGCTGTCCCTGGTATTGGGCATGGCGGGCCCGTCTCGAGATTGCCGTCCGGACGAGGAGACAGCTCTCCGGTTTCAACGGCTGCTTGGCCGCGGAACCTCGAAGCAGCGACCAATCCGACGCAGAACGAATTCCTGTTCGGTCTGAGGCTTGTAGGTCCGTACGTTTATGTCGCTGAGATCCCGGGTCCCATGAATCCGAACGGCAACTCCTATGGTCGCTCTGCCTGGTCTCAGGCGGACGTGTTCTAGTCGGATCGTTCGCACAACCGACTCGCCCACCCTGAGCATCGTGGCAGTTGGGCTGCGGAGGTATTCGATGGAGCCCCAGTCGTCGGACCTGTCGGTCACGAAGCCTTGCGCGCTCCCGTCCCGCTTCGTCCAGTAAGTCACGCTGTATCTCGTCACGACGAGTGCACCATCGCTTCTGCCGACGTCCAGCCACACTGGCGCCGACGAGAAATTCTTGATTGTCGCTTCGAACGCAGGTTGGCCGCACCATCGACCGTTATCGTCGGTCTTCGCCACGAGCGTCATCTCGATCGGGTCGGACGCTGCGCCGGTGTCCCTGACGCCCCCGGACGTGGCCACAAAGAAGAAGAGGTAGGCCGCCGAGAACACCAATGTGGTGACACCGCACCCGGCGGTCGGTTCCGGGGATTTCGCGGTTTATGCGGCACGGCAAGGAGCAGCTGCGGATCGATGAATCACGCGGCGATGATGGCGCTGGGCGAATGGGGGTGGGGCGTCCGAGATCGTGAGCCGGGTCGTTCGCGATCTCAACGACGGGGACGCTGCTTTGGATCCCGGACTCGAAGACGCTGGCTGGACGACCAAAGCTGCAGGTCCCGGCGTTCCTGCCGCCGAACTCGTCAAGCTGGCCGAGGGGAGGGGCCTCAGACGGCGCTGTTCCAGGGACGGTGCCGGGACTGGCCGCGCCGCTGGGTGCGGCAGATCCGGAAGGCGGCGGGCGTTCCGAAGGTCTCCGCGCACGGCATGCGCGGGGTCCACGGGACGCTGGTGGTGGACAGCGGGATTACCGCTCACGCGGTGGCGTCGGCGCTCGGCGACGAGTCGTTGAAGGGGACGGCCGACAGCGACGCAAGGCGGGAGGCGGTGGCCGATGCCCAGCAGAAGCGGGCACTGGCGGTCCTCACCTGGGGCGGGATCGCGTCGAGGAGCGCCTCCCCAGCGGGCCGAAGAGGGCGGCAATCGTCACCGCCATGAATCCGTGGAGCTGAACGGGATCGAACCGTCGGCCTCCTCAATGCCATTGAGGCGCTCTCCCAGCTGAGCTACAGCCCCGGATGCCGGTTGCCCGGCGAGGGGAGTAACTACCAGTCTCGGGCGGGCGGGTCAACCGAATCGGCGGGTCACCAGAACAGGCTCTCGAATCGGCGGGTCCCGCGCAGGTGGTCCCAGTCGTTCCAGAGGGAGAGGTCTTGCAGCAGGTCGTTGGGCCGCGGCGGCGGCAGGCGCAGGACGTAGCTTTCGAGGGCCCGCAGGGCGGCTTCGTCTTCACGCAGGGCGGCGTCGCAGGCGGCCAGGGCCAAGGCGTTGGCGGGGTCGGCGCGCGCGGCGTCGGGAACGGCGGCGCGCGCCAGGCGTGCGGCGCCGCCGTTTCCGCCCACGGCCTCGGTCGCGCACAGCCAGAGCTGCACTTCGGCGTTGCGGGCCGGTGGCGCGTCCGGATCCACCGCCTCCCGCAGGCGGGCCCGCGTGCGCGCGTAGAGGCCACCGGGCAGGCTCCCCAGCGCGGCGCGCGTGGCCATCAGCTTGTCGCGCAGCAGGCGCGCGTCCTCGAAGGCCTGCCGGCGGCGGAACACCTCGCGCAGGTCCTCGGGGATGCGGCCGGCGAACCCGCCTTGCCGCGTGCGCACGGCCAGCTCCTCGGAGCGGGCGGCTTCCCGCTCGGCCTTGGCGACGGCCAGGTCCATCGTCCGCGACGGATGCCGGCGGTTTTCGGCCGCCCATTGGTCCGCCGCCCGCCGGTAGAGCGGGCGCGCCTCCGCCCACCGCCCGTCGGCGTCTGCCTGGGCCGCGCGCCGGTAGTCCTGGCTGGGCCGGGCGCGTTCCACGGGCGACCCGATGTCCTCGCTCACGACGACGACGCTGGTGCGCTCCGGGGCCAGGCTCGTCCCGACGGGCGACGAGACGGTCGCCGCGATCAGGGCCGCCCAGCAGATGCCCGTCGCCAGCACGAACCGATGTTACCTGAGTCTTGACGCGCCTTGCCCGACCATAGTAGCGACGGCACATGCGGTTGTTGGGGTCCGCGGCACTGGGAGGACTCTGTGGTTTCCTGCTGGCGGGCTGCCATGCCGCCGGGGTCAGTCCGAAACCGGCGGCGACGGCGCTGTCCGGTCCGATGGTGGTCCTGCAGCGCGCCGAGACGGGGCCGATCACCGCCATCGCCGGGCACGCGCCGTCGCTGTGGGCGGCCGGCGCGCCGGGGCTGCGCCGGTGGGACGTGACCAGCGGCGACTGGGAGCTGGTCGGCGACGAGCGCCTGGCCGGCCAGCACATCACCGCCCTCGCGGTGGACGACGACGGCAACGCGTGGGTGGCCGTCTCGGGCGAGGTGGGCCATTTCGCCGCCGGCAAACGGGGCGAGTGGCGCTACGACGAGACGGGCTCGCCAGGCGAGGTGACCGCTCTGGCGGCGCGCGCTCCCGCCCAGGGGGGCGGCGCCTGGGCCGGAGGCCCGGGCGGCCTCTTCCGGTATGACGGGCACCGCTGGCTGGTCGTCGACGGCCTCGGCGGGGCGGGCGTGAGCTGGCTCGGGATGGACGCCGATGGCCGCAGCGTCTGGGTCGCCACCAACGGACACGGCATCTACCACGCCGACGATCGCGGCACGGCGCCGGCGCCCGGCGGCGCGGGCGTGAACGCCCCGGAGATCGTCGGCATGGCGACGACGGCCGCCGGGACCCGCGTGGCGGCCGGCAACGTCGCGGGCCAGGCGCGCCTCTACGCGCTGACGATGGCCGATACGATCGAGCTGGTCGCGCCGGCGGGGGTGAGGGCCCGCGCGCTGGTCGAGCGCGGTGGCGACGCGATCCTGATCGCCGGCCCGGCCGGGGGCGAGCGGGCCTATCGCCTGCAGCCCCTGGCGGCGGGCCAGCCGGTGCCGGCCGGCGGACTGCGGTTCGCGGCGCCGGCAGGCGCCGTCGAACACGAGCGCTGGGCGGCGGTGCCGGTCGATCTGTCGGTCCCGCCTGGCGTGACGGTGGCCGCGGCCGCCGGCGGCGAGATCTACTGCGGCACGTCGCAGATGGGGGTGGCGCGCGCGGCGCCCGGCCGGCCCGACTATCTGCAGGGCTCCCAGCTGGTCGGCGACGCCCAGCATTTCTCGGTCGCGTGCTTGGCCGCGGATCGTTGCCTGGTGGTGACCGAACCGGGCCGGGCCTGGCGGACCGACGGGGCTCGCTATGAAAAGGCGGTCATCGCGGGCGCGGCGGCGCAGGTCCTGGGGGTCGCCTCCGACGCGCGCGGCACGGTCTACGCCGTCTCGTCGGAGCCGCCCTGGACGGCGCTGGCCGTCACGCATCGCGATCCGACCCACGACGGCTGGGCGCCCTCGAAGCGCCTGGCGATCGACCTGCCGCCGCACACGACGCCGCAGCTGTCCTTCGTGGCGATCTCCCCGGCCGGAACGTTGTGGGCAGGGCTGCGCGCCTCCAGCGGTCGCGACGACGTGGGCTACGGCGGGATCGAGCTGGATCTGCAGACGGGGATGAGCGTGCAGCACCACCCGCGGCGCGCCGGCGCGCCGGTGGCGGTCGAGGCGCTTCCGCTGCCCGCCGACCTGGAAGCGGTGATGTTCGACGGCGGCGCCACCTGGTTCGCGTCGCTGGCCGGCGCCTGCCGCTTTCAGCAAGGCCAGCTCGAAACCTGGGGCGAAGCCGAAGGGCTCCCCAGCGAGCTGGTGTGGGGGATCGCGCGGGCCTCCGACGGCACCGTCGTGGCGGCGACGTCGGAAGGGCTGGCGCGCTTCGACGGACACACCTTCCACCCGTTTGGCGGCGAGCGGTTTGCGGTGCACGGCCTGGCGGCCGACGGCCACGGGGTCTTGTGGGCCGCGACCAACAAGGGCCTGCGTCCGATCGCGGCCGCCACCTGGGGGCAGACGCTGGAGAACGCGCCCGAGATGGTGGCGGGCAACCTGCGCGACGTGGTCCCCGACGCGTTCGGCCGCATCTGGGCGCTGACCACGAACGCCGTGGCCCTGGTCGCCACCGAAAAATCGGGGAACATGAACTCCTGGCGGGGTCCGTGATATGGTGCAGGCGTGACCACGCATGAAGGCGGTCGTCCGTCGGAGCCGCAAATTCCGGACGTGCTGCCGTTGCTGCCGATTCGGGACCTGGTCGTCTTTCCGTACATGATCGTCCCGCTCCGGGTGACGCGGCCGGTGTCGATGGAGGCGGTCGCCAAGGCCCTCGAAGGGGACGAGCGCCTCTGCTTCCTGGTCGCGCAGCGCGACCCGACGCAGGACGAACCGACGCCGCAGGGCTTCTACCGCGCCGGCACCATCGGGATGATCATGCGCATGCGCAAGCTCTCCGAGGGGGGGCTGAAGGTGCTGGTCCAGGGGCTGTGCCGCGCGCGCATCCAGAAGTTCGTCTCCGAGAATCCCTGCTATCGCGTGCGGCTGGATCGCGGCGACGATCGGCCGCCGGCGCGGTCGCTGGGGACGGAGGCGCTGCTGCGGTCGGTGCGCGGCAACATCGACAAGCTCTCGGGGCTGGGCAAGACCATTCAGCCCGAGCTCTCGATGGTCGTGCAGAGCGTCGACGACCCGGGGCGCATGGCCGATCTCGTCTCGTCGCACCTGACGCTGAAGGTGCCGGAGGCGCAGGAGCTGCTGGAGCTGGACGAGCCGGTGCAGCGCCTCACGCGCGTCAATCAGACGCTGGAAAAAGAGATCGGGATTCTGGAGGTGCAGTCGCAGATCCAGAACCGCGCGCGCGAGGAGATGTCGAAGACCCAGCGCGACTACTACCTGCGCGAGCAGCTCCGCCAGATCAAACACGAGCTGGGCGACGGGGACGTCCACGGTGAAGAGATGGAGGAGCTGCGCGCCAAGGTGGCCCGCGCGCAGATGCCCGAGGAGGCGCGCGTCGAAGCCGAAAAGCAGGTGCGCCGCCTGGACCAGATGCACGCCGAGAGCGCCGAGGCCGGCGTGCTTCGGACGTACATCGAGTGGCTGATCGAGCTGCCCTGGAACGTCGCCAGCGAGGACAACCTGGACCTGGAGGCGGCCCGCCGGATTCTCGACGAGGACCACTACGACCTCGAGCAGGTCAAGGACCGCATCCTCGACTACCTGGCGGTGCGCAAGCTGCGCGGCGGCGCGCACGGCCCGATCCTCTGCTTTTTGGGCCCGCCCGGCGTCGGCAAGACGTCGCTCGGGCGATCGATCGCGCGCGCGCTGGGGCGCAAGTTCGTGCGCATCTCCCTGGGCGGCATGCGCGACGAGGCCGAGATCCGCGGCCACCGCCGCACCTACGTGGGGGCGCTGCCCGGCCGCCTGATCCAGGCCATGAAGCAGGCCGGCACCAACAACCCG
>JAICYS010000249.1 GCA_025934105.1 Myxococcota bacterium
CGCCCGTCATCCCGGTCGCGCCGCCGCCGCCCGAGCGCCCGACCGAACCGTCGCCGGCCCCGCTGCCGCGCGGGCCGGCGGTTTCGGCGGCCGGGGTCGGCGGGCGCCTCCTGACCTCCAGCCTCAGCCTGGGCGGCGAGCTCTCGCTGCGGCTCGCCAGCCGGACCACCCCGCACGCCGCCTCCGTCGTGCCGTCGTTCGTCTTCATGGCCGGCGACTTCTTTCACTCGGGCGATCGGCTGGGTGTCCGATGGCTGGCCGGCTCCGTCGACGGATGTCCCGGCTGGGTGCTGGGCGGCGCCGCCTCGATCGAACCCTGCGTGCGGGTGACGGTGGGGGCGCTGTCCGTCACGGACCACGACGTCAACACGCCGCTGACCGTCACCCGCTGGTGGGGAAGCGGGGGGCTGGTCCTGCACGCCCGGGTGGGGCAGGGCGGGCCAGGGCATTTCTGGCTCCGGGCCGAGCTGGGCGTCGACTTTCCGGTGGTCGAGCGGCGGTTCAGCGTCGGGACCACCACCCCGCAGCTGGTGGGAGCCACCGCGTCAATCTCGCCCACGCTGGCGGTCGGGCTCGCCTACGCGCTGTGACCTGTCAAATCGGGTGCTCCCCGGCTATGATCAGTCCGGCCGGGAGCGGGAATTTGAGACGGACTGACCTCATGACTTCCGCGGTCCTCATCGAAGCCGGCGGGCTGGAGCCGGGTGTGCCTGCGATCCCCGAACGGCTGGATCGCGCGGCCGCCGCCCGTCGCGCGCGCGAGGTCCGGTTGCGCGTGCTCGTCGACAACTACGTCGACTTCGTGGCCCGCGTGCTGCGGAATTCCGGAACGCCCGAGTCCGAGGTCGACGACGAGGTGCAGCGCACGTTCATCGTCGCCGCGCGCCGGCTGGACGACATTCGCCCGGGCGCCGAGAAGAGCTTTCTGTTCCGGGTGGCCTTCAATCAGGCCGCCCACGCCCGGCGCACGGCCGCGCGCCGCCGGGAGGTCGCCGCCGATCAGGCGCCCGAGCAGGTCGAGCACCTGGCCACGCCCGAGGCGCTGACCGATCAGAAACGGATGCGCGAGCTCTTGGACCGGGTGCTGGACGACATGGACGAGTCGCTGCGCGCCGTGTTCGTGCTGCACGAATTCGAAGAGATGACCGCCGCCGAGATTGCCGACGTGGTCGGCATTCCGCGCGGGACGGTGGCGTCGCGGCTGCGGCGCGCTCGCAGTGAATTTCGCGCGCGGGTGGCCGCGCTGGGGAGTGGGGAGACCGAACGATGAAGGAGCCGATGCGGTTGCGGGACGAGGGAGCAACGGCGCTCGAGCGCGCGTTGCTGGAAGCCGGGAGCGCCTATCGGGGCTCTCCGTCCGCGCGGGCCAAGACCCTCGGCGCGCTGGGGATGGCGGGGTCGGCCGGAATGTTCGCCGCGGCGACCGCTCGGGCGCCGCTGGCCTCCGCGGCCAAGTTTTCGCTGGGCAAGCTGTCGCTGACCAAGTTCCTGGCCGGCGCCGCCGTCTGCGGCGCCGTGGCGGCGGTTCCCGGATATCGCGTCTGGCAGGCGCACCGGTCGGCTGGCCATGCCGGCCGGGCGGTGCCCGCCGCCGTCTCGGCCCCGCCGGTCGCGGCGCCCGATCTGGCGCCGCCTGGACTCGGCCCGGCCGTGGCCGCGGCGACGGGCCTGGCGATCGCGGCCGTCGCGCCCGCCTTGCCCGCGCCGCACCGGCGGGCAGCCGCCGCCGAAGCGACGGCGACCGTTCCGCTGTCGCGCGAGCTGGCCTCCATCGACGCGGCCCGCGCCGCCCTGGCGCGCGGCAACGCGGCCGGCGCGCTGGCCCGGCTGGATCGCTACGCGCGAGCCTACCCGCGCGGCCGCCTGGACCAGGAGGCGGAGGTGCTGCGCATCGACGCGCTGGCCGAGAGCGGCCGGCTCGAGCAGTCGCGGGCCCGGGCCCGTGAGTTCCTGCGGCGCCATCCGAACAGCGTGCTGGCCGCGCACGTTCGGACGCGGCTCGGCGACTGAGCAGGGCCATGCGCGCGGCCGCCGCCTTGCTCGCGGTCTTGCTGGCGGGCGGTTGCCGCTCGACCCTCGACTCGCTGGGATACAACCAGTCGCCGTCGGTCGGGACCGGTGGGGCCAGCGGGGCGGTCGGAACCGGCGGCGTGGCCGGCACGGCCGGGACGGCGGGCGCGGGCGTGGGCGCGGGCGCGGGCGGCGCGGCCGGCGGGACGGCGCCCGAGACGCTGCATCCGCTGACCAAGCCGGCCTCGTACCCGAACCCGCTGCGCGACGTGCTGAAGATCAGCCCCTCCACGCTCATCACGACCAAGATCCAGAACGTCTACAACCAGCTCTTTCACGGCGACCCCAACACGCAGGCGATCTATTACGCGGTCGGCAACCAGGCTTACATCCTCGACGTGCTTCACAACCAGCACCGCACCGAGGGGCAGGGGCTGGGCATGATGTTCGCCGTCCAGCAACACCAGCAAAAGGACTTCGATCCGCTCTGGCGCTACGCCAAGGCGCAGCTTCAGGTCACCAGCGGGCCGACCGCCGGCTACTTCAACTCGTATTGCGACAGCGCCGATCAGAACTCGTCGACGATGTGCCTGGATCCGTTCGGGCTCGAGCAGATGCTGACGGCGTTGATCTTCGCGCACGATCTGTGGGGCAGCGCCGGCGCCATCGACTACCAGAAAGACGCGCTGGCCCTGTTCGACCTCATTCGCCACAAAGCCGACGAAACCGCCGACGCCGGGGCGACGGTGACGAACCTGTTCGACGCGACGACGAACCTGCCCTACGCGCTGCCCGATTCGACCTACAGCGGTCAGACCCGCCCGTCGATCGTGATGCCTGCCTACTACGCGGTGTGGGCGCAGGCCACGCTGGACCCGACGTTCGGGCTGGCGGCGGCCAGTGGGCGCACCTTCCTGAACGGCGTGGCCGACGACAGCACCGGCCTGGTGCCGGCGCGCGCGACGTTCGCCGGCATGCCCGTCGGCGGATGGGCCGTGTTCAACCCCGAGGCCTACCGGACGCAGGTCAACATGGTCATCGACGACTTCTGGTCGGGCGGAACGACGTTCACCCAGGAGTTGAACCGGCTGTTGTCGTTCTTCACGTCGATGCCGGGGTACGGAACCTCGTATTCCGTCGACGGAACAGAGCTGAATTCGGCGCGCGAGACCTCGCTGATCATCGCCAACGCCGTGGCAGCCGGCGACTCCACCAACGGCGACACGACGCAATACCTGAGCGCGCTGTGGAGCATGCCGGTGCCGACGGGCAACTCGCGTTACTTCTCGGGGATCATGCAGCTCTGGGCGCTGATGATCCTGGGCGGCCAGTTCCAGATCATCTGAACCGCCGCCCGCCGGTTCGTCCCGGCGCAGCGCCGACGCCCCGCGACGCGCACGGGCGCGGGCACGGCGTTCGCTCCGTCGACGGCCTGGGACCACCACGTCCATTCCGCCCGCCGCAACCAATCGAACCATCCGGCCCCACGTCGTCCGGCGACACGCGCTGGCCCCCAGAGCCGTCGAACCCGGCGGCTGCGGCGCGGGGGTCCTGGGGGTCAGCGGGAGCTCGCCGGCCGATCGGTCGAGCTCGGGTGCGTCGGAACCAGGGCCGTCGCGCCTCTGCTGGCCCAGGCCGAACCGCAGCCCGGCGGCGAGGCGATCGGCCGTAACCGTTTCGGCGGCGCAGCGTAGACTTCGCAGGAGGTCGCCATGAAACCGTCCGAGCCGAAGCTCGAGCCCAGGTCGATTCGCCCCACCACCTTCGCCGCCGCCACCGTTGCCGCGCTGGCGCTGGTCCTGGTGGCGTTGGGGGTCGCCTGGGGAAGGTCCGCCCGGCGCGGGAACGGCGATCCCACAGGAGGCCGCGTCATGTCCACCAAGCAGTACACCAAGCCGCCCGTCGAGCAGCTCCGCAAGTCGCTCACCGGCGTGCAATTTCAGGTCACGCAGAACGCCGCCACGGAGCCGCCCTTCGACAACGCGTTTTGGGACAACCACCAGCCCGGGCTGTACGTCGACGTGGTGACCGGCGAGCCGCTGTTCAGCTCGACCGACAAGTTCGACTCCGGCACCGGCTGGCCCAGCTTCACCCGCCCGGTGGAGAAGGGGCGCGTGGTCGAGGACGACGACCGCTCGCACGGAATGGTCCGGATCGAGGCGCGCTCGGCCGGCGGCGGCTCGCACCTCGGGCACGTGTTCGACGACGGGCCGGCGCCCACCGGGCTGCGCTACTGCATCAACTCGGCGTCGCTGCGGTTCATCCCCGTCGACAAGCTGGAGGCGGAGGGCTACGGCGCCTACCGGCCGCTGTTCGGCAAGGACGCCCACGCCGCCGCCGCGGCCACCCCCACCGCGCCTGCGCCGAACAGCTGCGCCCGCCCCGCGCCCGGCGAAAAGCCGGGGTGCGCGCCGACGCTGGAGACCGCGATCCTGGCCGGCGGCTGCTTCTGGGGAATGGAGGAGATCCTGCGGCAGATTCCGGGCGTGGTGGAGACGGACGTCGGGTACACCGGCGGCAAGAGCGCGAACCCCAGCTACGAGACCGTCCACACCGGGGCCACCGGCCACGCCGAGGCGGTCAAGGTGGTGTTCGATCCGTCCAAGCTTTCGTACGACGACCTGCTGGAGAAGTGGTTCTTCCGGATGCACGACCCGACCACGCGCAACCGCCAGGGGAACGACGTCGGCACGCAATACCGCTCGGCGATCTTCGTGACCTCGCCCGAGCAGCGCAAGATAGCCGAGCAGGCCAAGGCGCGCGCGCAGGCGTCGGGGCGCTGGAAGGCGCCGATCGTCACCGAGATCGTCGACGCCGGCCCGTTCACGCTGGCCGAGGAGGACCACCAGAAGTACCTCGAGAAGAATCCGGGCGGCTACAGTTGCCACTACCTGCGCAACTGAGTTGACGGGTTGCGCGGACCCGGCGCGGCGGGAGCGAGATCCCGTCGACGACACGCCGACGCGCGGCGTGCTGCTGGGCGGCGGCCGTCACATGCTGCCGGTCGCCGTGGATGTCGAGCCGCTCGCGGAAGGCTGACTAACGTTGGCAATACGGGTAAATGGAGAGCCTGGCCGGTCTTCGCATTTTGGAACGCCCCGGGGCGGCCCCGGAGGGCTCCCGGGAATTAGTTAGATAGCGTGACAAACCCGTCCAGCCCCCGACAAGTGTCAGGATGTGAGGACGCACGTCGAAGAAGCACCGGGACCGACCAAACACCACATGGTTGACGTCATGGTCGCCATGTTCAACGTCGACCCTTCGCTCAGCGGTAAAGAGCTCAGCGAACGGCTGGGGTTGAGCGTAAGCCGCCTGGCGCGCGTATTCAAGCGCCAGATGGGCGTGTCCATCGTCGAATACCGCAATCGCTTGCGCTTCGAGCGGTTCTTCGCGCTCGTCCAAGAGCAGGGGAACAGACGCCCGACGCTGCGGCAGGCCGCCCGCGCCGCCGGATTCGGCAGCTACGCCCACTTCCATCGCCTGTTCCGGGCGCGCTGGCGCACGGGCCCGCGCGAAGGATTCCGAAGCGGCGTTGCCGCATTGCCCACCACGACCGTCGGCCAGAGCTGATCGAATGAAACTATCTAAACCGCCCCTGATCGTGGCGGCCGTCCTGACGGCCGTCGTCTATTCGGCGCCGGCTGGCGCCGCCACCACCATCACCGTCGACGCGTCGAAGCAGACGACCGGCAATCCGCACTTCTGGTCGAACAGCGTCGGGACCGGCACGGCGGCCCTCACGCTGCGCGGGGACCTCGAGTACCACTACAAGATCGGCAACCGCGAGGCCGGGTTCCAGCACGTGCGCGGGCACGGCGTGCTCAGCGACGCGATGGGCATTTACAAAGGCCCCGGCAGCTACAGCTGGACCAACTTCGACCGCTACCTCACCGCCATCTCGCAGGCGGGGATGCGCCCCATCATGGAGATGGACTTCATGCCGACGCTGCTGGGGAAGAACGGCGGCGACAAGGACACCTACAAGAACGTCACCGACTACAAGAACTTCATCGCCGCGGTCGCCCAGCACTGCGTCGACAAGTTCGGCATGACGGACGTTCAGACCTGGTACTGGGAGATCTGGAACGAGCCGGATTATTCCGGGTTCTGGACCGGAACCATGAGCGACTACTACGCGCTCTACGACAACGCGGTGGCCGCCATCACGTCGGTGATTCCGAACGCGCTGGTCGGCGGGCCGGCCACGACCCAATCCGGTCCCATCACGGCCTTCTTGCAGCACACGAAGAGCGCCGGGGTGCGGGTGACGTTCGCCTCGTCGCACAATTATCCGGGCGGCTCGAACACCGGCACGTCCGCCGACGCCAACGGCCTGGTCAACGACAACAACAATCGGATCAACGACATCAAGACGGCGGGCTACGACCCGACGCAGGTCCTGTCCTTCAACACCGAGTGGAACTCGTCCTATTCGGGGCAGGGCGGCAATCAGGGTGACGCCGTCACCAGCATGGACAACCACTGGAACGTGGGCTTCATCCTGAAGTCGGCGAAGCTGCTGTCCGACAAGGACTCGGGGAACAATCCTCCGCTGTCCGTGTTTTCGTACTGGGTGCTGTCCGACGTCTTCGACGAATCCGGCGGACCGTCGGGCTCCTACATTTTGGGCCAGCACAACGGGGCGCTGCCCTTCGGCCAGGTGTTCGGTCTGATGACGTTTCAGGGGATCCGGAAGGCCTCCTTCAACGCCTTCAAGATGCTGAACATGCTGGGGCCCGTGCGGCTGATGTCGGGCGGCGGCACCAGCAGCGACGGCGTCGACGCGATGGCGACCATGTCGCAGGCGGGCGACTCCTTGCAGATCCTCGTTTACGACTACTACCAGAAGCTGAACACCACCGGCAGCGACATGGTGACGGTCAACGTCAGCAACCTTCCGCCGGCGCTGGCGGGCAAGCAGGTCTTCGTGACCCAGTACATCGTCGACGAGACGCACAGCAACCCGTACAGCGTGTGGGTGTCGCAGTCGAAGCCCGCCCAGCCCACCGAGGCCCAGCTTCAGGCGCTCCGGGCCGCGCAGCACCTGGCCGTGGTGCAAGCGCCCGCCCAGACCATGATGAACACCTCTTATACGACCAGCTTCACCATCAACCGGCAGTCCGGGACGCTGATCGTCCTCAGCACCAAGCGGCCGGTCACCGGCCGCGACGGCCTGGGGATCATCGAGGGCGAGGACTACGACGGCCAGTCGGGCGGCAGCAAGACCGATTGCAATGACAGCGACCTCGGGCAGATGTCCACGATGACCGCGGGCGGCTCGCTGTTTTACGACGTGGTGGACTTCAGCGACGACGGCGTCGACTCCGTGCAGCTCCGGGTCCAGGCGCAGAGCGCGACCAGCGTCGAGCTTCACGCCGACACGGCGACCGGCCCACTCATCGGCACCTGCGCGATCGCCGCCACGGGCACGAACTGGGCCACGCAATCCTGCACGCTGACCCACACCAGCGGCGTCCACACGCTGTACCTGACGTTCGCGGGCGCGGCCAACCTGAACTGGATGCAGTTCAAGGGCAGCGGCGGCAGCAGCACCGGCACGGGCGGCACGACCGGCGGCGCCGGAGGCGCGACGGGCGCCGGCGGCAGCAACACCGGCGCCGGCGGCACGTTCATCACCGGCGCGGGCGGGAGCAACACGACCAGCGGCGCGGGCGGGAGCAACACGACCAGCGGCG
>JAICYS010000466.1 GCA_025934105.1 Myxococcota bacterium
CGACCTTGCTGCGCGTGGCACGACCGAAGATGCCGTCGACGGTCAGTCCGCGCAGCGCGCGCTGCGCCACCATGACGGCGCTGCCGCGGGAGCCGTACCGCAGCGGGGTGCGGTAGTACTTGCTGTATGCCGCGGCCTTGGCTGCCGGCGGGTCGTCCTCGGTCTTGATCGGGGTCGGCGCCGTCACCTTCGGCGGCGCCACGTTGGCGGGCGGCTTCGGTGCCTTCACGGCCGGTGCGGTGGCCGTCGGCGCGGTGGGGGCGGTGGCCTTCATCGCGGCACGCCAGGTGTTGACGCCGACGATCCCGTCAGCGACCAGCCCGTGCGCCCGCTGCCAGGCCACCACGGCGTTGTTGGTCATGGGGCCGAAGCCACCGTCGACGCCCACGCCGACGAGCTGCTGGATCGCCCGCACGACCGGGCCGTTGTCGCCCTCCTTCATGGTGATGCCGCTGTACAGCACGAGTGAACGGTGCAGCGCGGAGGAGCCGGGCTCGGCCGCGACGGCGGCGTAGCTCGGGCAGCGGGTGGCCTGGTAGCCCGCGTATCCCGGGGACCAGTTCAGGTCGGCCGGACGGCAGGGCCCGTAGTCGTTGGCCGCAACCTGCTTGGTCCACCACGAGGTCCGCTTCATGGCACCCGCCCAGGACAGCGTGATGTGCACGTGGTTGCGGTGGCAGAAGCTGTCGTAGCCGGTGCCGGGCAGGTTGGCGCAGTTGTTGTACGGCTGCCAACCGGCACCGCTGTTCCAGGAGACCCACTGCTTGTTGTTCCAGATGAGGTAGGAGATGCCCAGCCGGCGCGCGTTGCCCCCCGCCACGCCCTGCGCATCCTTGCCGACGGCCCACTGGACGAAGGCGTCACCGAGCTTCTTGCTGTCCGCCTGGCGGACCGTCACGTTCCAGTCGATCGCGCGGCCGTCATAGTGCTCCGAGGTCGAGATGATCGCGTCGGTGCCACAGGTGCGGGTGTCGCTGTAGCCGATCCCCGGGTACGTGCGTGAGAGCAGCTGCTCCAGCGCCACGGTCCCGGGCTTGGCGATGCCGTCACACGAGTCGGCGCCGACGTAGGGTGCGAAACCCTCGACGGTGGAGGGCAGCCCGGTCGGAGCCTGAGGGGTGGGGATCGTCGTCGCCGCCTGGGCCATGGGGGCAAGTGCGACCGCCGTGCTCACGGCAACGACGCTGGTGAGGGCACCGGCGGCGGCCCTGGCGGCGAGTTTGGGCATGGTTCGGGCAGGCAGCGTCATGTCTTCGGGGCATCTTTCGGCGTGTCGGCTTGCATTAGCAAGCCCCGGGAATTAGTGGAAGTGACCGCAGTGAACCGGAAGACGTCGGCGTGGCGCAAGGGCACAGAGGGGCAAACGTGACCATTGAGCCGAACAGGTGACGGCCGGGGTACACCGAACGGCTGACACGCCGCAGGCGTTTGCCCCAATTCGGGGCGGGCAGCCCCGTCTGGCCCCCCTCAGCAGTGGGACGAGGCGGCCGCCTGCTCCGAGGCCGGTGGCGCGCTGAGGCGCTTGAAGCGGGCTCCGATGACGACGTCCACCGAGTCGTCGGTTCGGCCGTCGAGTACCAGCCGGGCGCCCTTGAGGCGGGTGGCCGCCAGCTTTGCCGCCGCCTTGCCCGAGGCGCCGTAGCGGATCTCTCCC
>JAICYS010000215.1 GCA_025934105.1 Myxococcota bacterium
CCGGAGATCGTGTCGCCGGTGTTGATCACGTAGATGGTGTCGTCGGCCGAGCCGCCCTGCAGGAAGTTGCCCTCATTGGAGCCCATCAGCTGGGTCGGCGTGTTGGGGCCGTAGAGCGGGTCGGTCCCGGTCGCCCAGAGCTGGCTCGTGTAGGGCGCGCTCGCCGGAAGAAAAACACCCGAATAGTTCGTGTAGCCGCTCATATCCCACCCCATTGAAAAACTTGGAGTACGTATGAGCGAGCAGCCGTTAACTCTGGATATAAAATGCAGGTTAATCAGAATTAGGCATGCGTATAGAGGTCGTGTTGACGCTGTTTTCTTGCTTCCAGAGCTAATCGTAAGAACATGACGCGCTGTATTCGTATGAATCTTTCATCAAAATCTGTAGACCGCCTCACGGAATCATCTCAACGCGCGCCGTTGAAGCGCAGCTGCCGCATGGTCCCCTCACGCCATGGACCGCTCGGATCGGAAAGCTGATGCTGCGCCTCATGTTGAGCGTCCGCCCCGTCGACAAGGTGATGCTGAAGAACCTGTTCTTCTACGTCGCCCAGTACGGCATCAGGTTCCTCTTCCCGCTGATCGTCACGCCGTTTCTCGCGCATGTGCTGATGAAGGACCGCTTCGCCGACTTCGCGATCGTCAACTCCTGCATCTGGACCTCAAGCGTCTTCATGGAGTTCGGCTACTACCTTTACGGCGTAGCCAGGACTGGCGCGGTCGGCGAGGACCGTCATGCGCTCGCGGCCCTGGTCTCGGAAATCGCCGGCTCCAAGCTGCTGCTCGCGCCCTTCGCCGCCGCGGCGTACCTGGCGCTCAGCGGGTGGACGGGCGTGCTGATCCGCCAGCCCGCGGCCACCCTGATCGGGCTGGTCAGCGTGCTTGGCTATGGCGCGAGCTTCGCCTGGTACTTCCAGGGCCGGCAGCGGGGCATGTTCGTCGTGTTGAGCGAGGGGGCGCCGCAGCTCGTCCAACTGATGCTGCTGCTCAGCCTGGTCCGTTCGCCCGATCAGCTCTGGCTGGTGTTCACGCTGCAGGCCATACCGCCGGTGGCCTCGCTCGGCGTCGCACTAGGCGCGGTGATGAGCGAAGGCCTGCTCGGGCGTCCGTCCCTCAGCACGATCCGGCGCTCGCTCTCGGCCGCCTCGCCCTACTTCTTCGAACGGGTCTGTTACAGCACCTACACGTCGATCATGCCCTCGCTCATCGCCCTGCTGGCGACGAAATCGGCGGTGGCGGACTATGCGATCGGCGAGCGGTTCGGCACGTTCCTGGCCGGGCTCACGCTCCCGCTAACCCAGGCGACAATGCCCCGCGTCGCGCGGCTGGCGATCAGCCCCGGCGGCGGTTGGGGACTATCGGTCGGCCTCGTGGCGTTCGTGACGGGCGTCACAGTGGCGCTTGCCGGGGCCGCGGCATGGGGCGCCCCGTACGTCATCGACCGTTTCTTCTCGGCCGACTTCGGCGCCGCCGGCCCGGTCGCTCAGATCTTCTGCGCAACCGCCTGCTGCTCGAGCTTCGGATTTTCGCTCGCCAACTTCATCCTCATTCCGCGCAATCGGGCGAAGATCATGTTCTGGAGCAGTTCGCTTGCGCTGGTGTTCGGGCTGGCGGCGCAGTTCGCGCTGGTGCCGCGCTGGGGCGCGCCGGGCGCGGCCGTGGGCCGGCTGATCTCAGAGGGCACCGTGGCCCTTGTGATGGCCTTGGCGTCGCTCAGCCTCTGGCGCGCCGAGAAGCGTCGGCGCGCGCCTCAGCTCCCGGCCGGCGCTGACGGCTCCCCGGAGGAGTCTTGGGCTGCGGCGGAGTCGACCGCCTCGCCCAAGGGCTGAAGGCAGCGGTCCCACTCATAGCGCGCCAGGCAGGCCGCCTTGAACGCCGCGAACCGGGCCAAGACCTCCGCCGGCGGCTGCGCCATCACCGCGGAGATCTCGGCCGCGACCTGCGCCTTGCTGGCGACACGGCGGACGAACTCGCCCGCATGGGGCAAGCCCTCGAACTCCGCCGAGAGATCGCAGAAGCTGAGGATCAGTCCGTTCAACGCGACATACTCCAGCGACTTCAGCTTGAACCCGCCCTGGAAGCGATCCGTGATGAGGGCGAACCTCAGGCCGGCCGACCAGTCGATCCCGGCTGGCCCAACGGCCCTCGCCTGCCCGCCCAGAGCCGCCAGGGCGGTCTCGTTGTCCGTGAGGATCGGATAGGCCAGCGGCGGCCTCGCGGCGAAGCGCAGGAGGTCGCGGCGCTTGCGCCACCATGCGTACGATCCCGTCAGGACCAGCTCGGGAATGACCCCGGGCCGGGCGGTGAGCGCCACCGACGGCGGCGCGCCGGGCGGCGCGACCCGCAGGTCAGCTCGATCCACCCCGATGCGGCGCAGCCCGAGCAGATCCGCGCGCGAGATGCAGATGACGTCGGCGCCGCCGTCGCCGAACCATCGCCGATCAAAGGCCACCGCGCGCATCCGGAGCAGGCGCCCGGTCGGCGAGTTGTCGGTGCTGGCGATCAGCGATTGGGCGTTGTGGGCGTAGAGGATCTTCCGCGCGCCGGCTGGCATCGGCCCGTCGGCGAGCGGGAAGGCGGCCTCATGGGCGAACAGCACCGCGTCATAGCGAGCGCGCGCCAAGCGCTCGGCCAACGCCGCGCGGTTTCGGGCGCCGGCGTAGCGGGCGGCTTCAGGCGGAATTCCCTTGGCGACGTTCACGACCTGGGCGGTCCGCGAGATTGGCGCGAGTTCCAGGACGTCCACGGCTGCTCGCCTGGCGAGATAGCTCTCCAGCCGGCGGTACACGACGGCGTCCCCGCCGGCGGCCTGGTTGGCGAGCTGCGGACGAACGATCAGGCATCGCGTCATCGGTGGGGGCGCCGAGCGATCGCATGGCCTGCGTTCGTGCCGCCGAACGACGAAATGTCGCGCCATCGGGCGCCAAAGCTCTGTTGCCGCGCGATCCGCAATGCAGGAAAGGTCCTCTGTCCAGGTCGGAGATTGCGAAACCTGGGAAGTAAGGCAAAAAAAGGTTTGCGTCCCCCAAGGGAGAGCCGGTCCGCGACGCCCGGACTTTGACCGTAGCGCCATGGACGGCTGGGAGGTGGCAATGGCGACAGTATCGAGGACCCGCGCCCAGGCGCGCGGCGCCGCCCGACGCAGACGCGCCGTCGGAACAGGGCAGGCGGCGGTTGTGGAAGACGACCGCTGGTCGCCGCGAGTCACGATGCTCTTTGTCCTTGGCGTCTGCGGCGCCTTCTGGGCGCTGGTCACCATGACCGCCTACGCTGTCATCGGCTGAACGCATAGCCGCGACCGCCACGCGAAAGCCGCGCGGGCGCGAACCACATCCTCTCTCGTTCGTTCCTGAAGAAGCGCCACCTTCAGAGCGTGACCGCGGCGGGGGAGCATGACCCAGGCAGCAGGCTATATGCTGACCGACCAGGTTGGACGCGCCCGGGCGCGTCCCACCGCCGAACGTCGCGACTTGGCCTATTGGGGATTGGCCGGCCAGATCCTGGCTTTGGTGTTCCTGCAAAAATTCGTCGTCCCGATCGGCGGTATTCCGATCAGCGTCCCAGTCCTGACGCTCTACGCCTGGCTCGCATTGATGCTTCTGCAGGGGCGGCTCAACTCGTCGGGGCCGCGCATGCTGCTGGTCGGGCTGCTGTTCGCGGCGACCACCATCAGCCAGATGTTCGTGGCTCAGCCGCTTTCACTGCTCAGCTACCTGCAGTTCCTCACACTCTATCTGCCGTTCATCTTCGTGTGGCGGGTCTCGCGCGAGACGCATCTGCGGCTGATGAACGTCTTCCAGAACGCGATGCTGGTAGGGGCGGCGATGGTGTTCCTGCAGTTGGTCTGGCAGGCCGCGCGGGGGCTTGGGAACATGCCCAACCTCGAGGTGGTGTCCCCCCATTCCTGGCTGCTGCAGGGATACAACTACGCCGCACCGATCGCCTGGGGCGAAAAATTCGAGCGGCCCAATGGGCTGTTCTTCCTGGAGCCGTCGTTCGCCTCGTCGTTCCTGGCCTGCGCATTGCTGATCGAGCTGATGCACTTCCGACGGCTCTGGCGCGTGCTGGTGTATGTCGGCGCCCTGCTCGGGACTGTGGCGGCCACGGGTGTGGTCGTGGTCGCCGTGGCCGCGGTGCCGCTCCTCGCCCGCGAAAATCTCCGCGTGGCGCCGTTCACTCTGCTGGCCGGCGCCGTGGGCGCGGCCGCCGCGTTCTGGACGGGCGCCCTGGACCGGTTCACCAATCGCGTGGCCGAGCTGAACAACCCCGAGAGCAGCGGCTGGCAACGGCTGATCGGCTCGCTGATCGAGCTGCGGAAGGTCTACGCCAGCGAGACGATGAATCCGTTCAGCGGGATCGGGGCGGGCAACAGCCCCAAGGGCTACGTAAGCCTCTGGCCGGTCGCGAAGATGATGATCGAGTACGGCGTCGTGCCCGGCGTGCTGCTCTTGGCGATGATCGTGGTTGCGATGTGGGGCTCGCTCAACGCGCCGTTGGCTCTGGGTTTGTTCGTCGCCTTCAACTTCACCGGCGGCTTCCTGCTCGTGCCGCCGTCTGTCCTGCAGATCATCGTGTTGACCACGCTGTTGCGCGCCGAGGCGCCGGCCGCGGAAAACGCGCGCCAGGCGCCGCGCCGGGCTCCGTACTCGCCGCCGGCACGGCCGCTTGTCAGGAGCAGCCCTGACGTGGCGCGGCTGCGTGTGCGCCAGCGGCCGCCGGATGCCTCCGCGCCCTCCTGACGGCGCCGCTCAAGCCAGGCGGTAGGCTTTCACTGAAGCGACGTGCAGAGCGGCCGGAAACCCGCTCGGGTCTTCCGGCAGGTTGTTGTCCCATCCGCCGATCGCCAGGTTGAGCAACATGTACATGGGCTCGTGGAGGCCGGGATTGGCTTGCTCGTGAACCTTGCTCCCATTCACCATCCAGGCGAGGCGGTCAGGGGTCCACAGCACGGCGTAGGTCATGAGACGGGCCGTGTCGTAGCCGTCGATCCACTTGCTGTTCGCCTGGCCGGCCAGATGGGCGTTGAAGAACAGGCGCTTCGGATTGGAGGCGACCCATTCGATCACATCGATCTCGTCTCCGGCGTGGGGACCGTTCGGCGGGCCAAGAAGCCAGAAAGCCGGCCAGCAGCCCCGAACCTGAGGAAAGGACATCCTGGCTTCGAAATAACCGTAGCGCTGACGGAACGACGTCTCGGTGGTGATCAGGCCCGAGGTGTAGGGGAACGGCTGCTTGCGCCCGGTGTAGGGATTGAACAGCCGCGGGTCCGATGGGCGCGCATTCTTCGCCGCGATGATGGTCAGGCCCGCCTCGGATTGCCGGAAAGGGTCGATGCCGCAGAACTCGCGATCGACGTAGATCTCCTTCTCCTGAGGAAGCGAGCGGCTGGAGGCGGCGTTCTGGTCGCCGAACCAGTAGTTCGTCTTCCAGCGACCCTTGCCGGTGGCTCGGTCCACGACGCTGAGCGGCGCCCCGAAGGTCTCGGAGAAGCTCGGGGCGGCGGAAATGCCGGGCGCCGGCGCGGCGCGGGCCGCGCCGGCTAGCGGCGCAAGCACCCCGCCGGCGAGCACCTGCCGTCTCGTCGGTCGCAGTCGCATGGCGCGAATGCCTGTGGCAGCGATCTATGGCGTCAGTTTGGCCGACCCGCGGGACCGTCTCGCCGTCAGATTTTCGAAATCGGGCGCTCGTTGAAAGTGTCGCGCAGCCGCGCCATCCGTCCGAGCGCGCGCTGCCGGGACGAGACCGTGGAAATTCCGCTGGCTGCGCGGAACCTCCATTCGCGCCGATAGTGTCCAAATCCCGCGGGCGCCTCCGCGAGGAGCGTCAGCAGGCTGAACCCGCCCCTGACCGCCGGCCAGCGCAGCTGGAGCATGGCGCGTCGGTGATGCAGCTCTCCGCCGAGGTTCGCCCGGAACGACGGGGGCAGGTTCGCCTCGAAGAGCTCATGCGCATCGATCAGCTCGCGGCACAGCGCCCGATAGCACAATCCGCCGAGAAGTCGCGGCGAGAGCAGGTCCCAGTCCGGATCTCGCGCGGCCAACGCTGCGATGTCCAGCAGATGGCGCAGGTCGAGCGCGCCGCTCCAGAAATCGCCGTCATGGAACTGGTCGTGCATCGCGAGGTGCAGGATGCGTACCTCAGCCGTCGGGATTCGGACATGCCCGGCGCCGAACGGCGTCCGCGTGCTCCGTTCGGCGAGCAGTGTGCTGAACATCACCTGGCGCGGTCCGGGAGGTCGCCGGTGGAGATCGATCGCGCCGACGTCGGACTCCCTGAACATCTCCATGGCGACGTGTGAATCGCCTTCCGGATAGCGCGCGCTCACCTGGAAGCCGGCCTGCTCCAGGGCGGCCCCGCCTCGCTCGAGATCGGATGCAGCCAGCAGGACGTCGAGGTCCGAGATGATCCGCCGATCCGCCTGGGGCCCCGGCTCGGCGAGAAACGCCGCGCCCTTCAACAGTGTGCATTCCACCTCGACGCTCGCCAGCATCTGCACGATTTCTTCGAGTTGGGCGCTCAGTCGGCGATTGCGCTCCCGATTGCGCGCCATGACCTCCGCCAGGAAGGCGCTGACCGCCTCCGGCGGTCGCGTCTCGGCGGGCAAGGACGCGACCGTGGCCGCGAGGGCCGGCGTCAGCAGCGCCCGATTGGCCAGCGAGACCACTCCCGCCCAGTCGATCCCGACCGGCGGCCGCCCCAGGACGGCGAGGCAAAGCGCCCTCAGATTGCGGAAATCACTCACGGGCCCCCCGAAAGCAGCTCAACCGCCTCGGCGAGGTCGGAGTAGGTCAGCTTACAGCACCGGGCCGCGCTGATCGCCTGACCGGTGATTTCGAACTGCGCCGCCGTGAGCGATCGACTCGGCGCATAGCTTTCCGCGAGCAGGATGGCCAGCATGTCGGCCGGATCGACCACGTCCAGCCGCGCTGTCGCGCCGGCTTCGCGGGCCAGGGCGATGACCGTCTGCAATCGAGCCGCCTTGCGCGTCACGCCATCCGGCGGAAGCACGTACCTCACCTCCTGGCCATCGGCGCGCAAATGGGTCCTGGCGCTGGCCAGAGCCGGCAGCATGGGTTCCAGAAGCGGCCAGGAGCCCGCCTTGACCGCGAGCGCGAAGGGGACGCCGCTTACCTCGCCGGCCGCGTCGACGAGGGACACGTCATCGGTCGCGTACCGGAAGCCCTTGGCCGCGAGCGCGGCGCAAAGCGTCGTCTTCCCCGCGCCCGGCGATCCGGCCAAGAGCCACGCCGCGTCTCCGCGAACGAGGCAGCCGGCGTGGGCTGCGAAGCCTGCCTCGAGGGAATCGATCACGGCCTCCGTCAGGACCCCTTTCAGCAGCGGCATGGCGCCGCCCTCGGGCGCGGCGCCCAGGCATCGCTCGCCCCGGAACAGGAAGGCGAAGCCTTCGCTCTCGACCAGCTGATAGTCGCTGGGCGTCACCGCTCCCACGGGTCCGGAGAATTGTCCGAAAACGGCCGCAAAGTCCTCCCGCAGGGTTCCGCCGTGGAGGCCCACGGCCAGGCTGAGGCCGCCGCTTGCGAAGGGGGCCACCGCCTCTGGCGACCGACGGGCCTCCTCGACGCAGTCCGGGTAAAGTTCTCCGCCGCAGAGCCATTGCTGCAGCAGCCCGTCGACGAAGGCGGCCGCCTCTTCCGCTGTCGTCCCCGAGTCCGCCAGCCGCGCGCTGACCACAGCCGGGGTCAGGCCGCCGGCGAGCCCGTCCCAGATCAGCCCAGCGGTCTCATTCAGCTCCCTAATCTGCTGCGAGGTCTCGCTGAACAGCAGTCGACGCCGGCCCATGGTGAGATCGGAGACAGCGCCGGAGGGCCGATAGGTCGCCGTCCACCCAGCCCGGCCCAGCATCGAAAAACACTTAGGATCGAAATGCACTTGCGCCGTCCCGGTCCGCGGCGAGGGACCCCAACCTACCTTGGGCTATGGGATTTTTCGCAGCAAGCGCAACCATCGGAACCCATGGTTGGTTGAGCCAAAGTCATTCCGGGTTGCCGGCCGAAGCGTGTCCGTGCGCCGAGCGGAAATGAGAATGTGGAGACTGTCATGACCGAGATGTCATCGGCCGATCGGGCCCAAGCCGATCGCCGGAAATTCCTGGGAACCGCCGCCAAAGCCGCGATCATCGTGCCGCCCGCGATGACCGTGCTGATGTCGACGTCCATGGCCTCGCCGGCCATCGCCGCCTCCGTCAAGGGGAACAACGGCGTGGGCAACGGCGAGGATCCGCAGCCTCCGGGCAATCCGCCGGTCAATGACGGCCCCGGCACCGGCCCTGGAAGTCCCGGCAACACGGGCGGCTAGAGCCCCGGAGTCGGCCCTGGGAGTCGTGGACGGATCGCGGGCATGCGATTTGTCCACGCTTCCGTGTGCTTCCGGTCAGCTGGTCACGAACTGCCACGCATTCAGCGATGACGTGCTGGTGAGATTGTCCAGCGTCATGACGAGTTGCGCCCCACCCAGATGGGCCGCGTCGGAGTCGTAGTACACAGACGCCTTGAGGCCGGGGTCATAGGCGATCACGAACACGCCGCCGGAGAAGGAGCCCGGCAGGGAAGAGAGCATTCCGTCCACGGCGCTGGCGCTCGTGATCTGCGTGTGATCGCCCGTCCAGCGCACGATGTCGGCGCCGGCGATCGAGGTCCACGGGTTGGCTACATCGACCATCGTGAGCGCGCCCGGAGCTGTCTGGTTTGCAAGTTGGAAACCGCCCGCCCCGAGCGGGACGCCGATGCTGTCAGACCCCGATTTTCCGAAATCGAAGACATACTCCAACGTGCCCGGTGTCAGGTGGAAGACATCGTTGCCGCTGGTCGCGGTGACATAAGTCTCCGTCGCGGGCTGGATCGCGCCAGTGCTCTGCGACGATGTGTGCGTATCCACGAACCCGGCGTCGTCGTTGAGGATCGTGCCCGTCGCCTGTGGCGTGGCGAAGGTGGCGTTGTGAGCTCCGGAAAGCGTCACGGCGAAGGTCTCGTCGGCCTCCGGCGTGGTGTCGCCGGAGATCGCGATCCAGATCGTTTTCACCGCCTCGCCGGCCCCGAACGAGACTTGGCCGGACGGGAGCACGCCGTTCTGGAAGTCGGCCGCGTCGGCCGGGTTGGCGCCGGTCCCGCTGACCGACCAGTTGGCGGTCGTGGGTCCTGTCAGATCTCCGCTGCGGGTGACCAGGAAGGTGGCGTAAGTCACGCCTGCGTTTCCCTCCACGACGCCGGTCGAGGTCATCGACACAGCGAGCGACGGGACGCTGGCGCTGGTCACCGGGGGCGGTGACGCGATCGGGACCGAGATCGGCGGCGGGGGCGGAGAGGCTGTGAAGGCCCCGTCGTCGTTGAG
>JAICYS010000339.1 GCA_025934105.1 Myxococcota bacterium
AGCCCGCCGGCCGCCCCCGGCGCCAGATCGGACCTGGCCGCCGCCGGCGCCGCCGCGATCGTGCGCAGCGGATGGTCGACGGCCAGCGGCGCCAGCGCGTCGGTCCCGGCGCGCGGCAGCAGCGACTCGGTCCGGCCGACCTCGCGCCGCTCCCAGAACCCGTGCGGCGGCAGGGTCATGGCCGTCGCCAGCAGCGGCTCGATCGATCGTCCCCAGGCGTCGGCGCGGGCCAACGGCGGCGCCACCGCCGCCGCCGGCGCGTTGAACACGCGCCCCAGCTCGCGCTCGAGCGCGGCGGCGTCCGGGGTCAGATCGATCGCTTGCTTGCCCACCCAGACGCGCAGCGCCGTGGCGGCGCCGGCGCGCCGCTTGAGGAGCGCGCTGAAGTCCAGCTCCTTCAGCACGCGGCCGACCTGCGGATCGTCGAGGGGCGGCAGCACCGCCGGCGCGCGCGACACCGCCGCGCCGGCCACGTCGAGGGCGCCGTCGCCGGCCTCGTCGCCGATCAGCAGCACCCGGAACCCGCGGCGCGCCAGCAGCGCGGCCGCGATCAGCCCGCCGAGATCGCCCCCGCAGACGACGACGTCGTAAAAGTTGGTGTCGAACATGCCGCCAGCGGCCTCACAGGCTGCGCAGCGGGTCGGTGGCCGGCGTGGCGCCCAGCACGCGCACGCGCCGCCCCTCCAGCACGACCCGCCGCTCGGCGATGGCGCGCACCACCGCCGGCAGCAGCCGGTGCTCTTCGGCCAGGATGCGCAGGCGCAGCGCCTCGTCGTCGTCGTCGTCCTGCACGCGGACAGCGGCCTGCGCGATGATCGGTCCGGTGTCGACGCCGTGGTCGACGAAGTGGACCGTGCAGCCCGCGATCTTCACCCCGGCGTCGAACGCCTGCCGCTGGGCGCGAACGCCCGGGAACGCCGGCAGCAGCGCCGGGTGAATGTTGACGACCCGCCCCGGGAAGGCGTCCAGCAGGTCCTTGCCCAGCAGTCGATTGAACCCGGCCAGCACCACCAGGTCGACCTGGTGGGCCCGCAGCGCCGCCACCAGCGCCCGATCGAAGGGCGGGCGCTCGGGATAATCGCGGTGGTCGACGACGAAGCTGGGCACGGCCGCCAGCTTGGCGCGGGCCAGGGCCGGGCAGTCGGGGACGTTGCAGCCGACCACCACCAGGTTGGCGGGGCCGAGCTCGCCGCGCTGGCCGCGATCGATCAGCGCCTGCAGGTTGGTGCCGCTGCCCGAGACCAGGACGCCGACGTTCATGCGCTCAGGAACTCGACGGGGGCCTCGGGCGCATCCGCCGCCGCCACCTGCCCGATCGGGAACACCCGCTCGCCGGCCCGCTCCAGCAGCGCGGTGGCTTCGGCGGCCCGGTCCGCCGCGACGCAGACCACCATCCCGAGCCCCAGGTTGAAGGTGCGGCGCATCTCCTCGGCGGCGACGCCGCCCCCCCGCGCCAGCAGCTCGAAGATGGGCGGGACCTCCCAGCTGCCCAGGCGAATCTGCAGCTTGAGGCGCGCGCCGTCGGGCAGCATGCGTGTCGGGTTGTCGACCAGGCCGCCGCCGGTGATGTGGGCGGCCCCGCGCAGCAGGTCGGCGTCGGCCAGCGCCCGCAGCGCGCGGACGTAGATGCGGGTCGGCCGCAACAGAATCTGTCCCAGCGGTTCGTCGAAGCCTTTGGGCGCGGCCGCCAGGTCCAGGCGCATCTCGTCCAGGAACACCTTGCGCACCAGCGAGTAGCCGTTCGAGTGAAAGCCGGACGAGGCCAGCCCCAGCAGCCGGTCGCCGGGGCGGATCTGCGTTCCGTCGACGCGGCGGCTCTTCTCGACCACGCCCACGCAGAACCCGGCCAGGTCGTACTCGCCGTCGGCGTAGAACCCGGGCAGCTCGGCGGTCTCGCCGCCCAGCAAGGCGCAGCCCGCCGCCTGACATCCGTCCGCGATGCCGGCGATCACCCGCTCGGCGACGCCGACCTCCAGCTTGCCCGACGCGAAGTAGTCCAGAAAGAAGAGCGGCTCGCCCCCGCAGACCACCAGGTCGTTCACGCTCATGGCGACGAGGTCGATCCCCACGCTGCCGTGCTGGCCGGTCAGGAACGCCAGCTTCAGTTTGGTGCCGACGCCGTCGGTGCAAGAGACCAGCAGCGGTTCCTTGTAGCGGGCGGGCAGGGCGCACAGGCCGGCGAAACCGCCCAGGCCGCCCAGCACCTCGGGCCGGTGCGTCCGCCGCACGTGCGACTTGATCCGCTCGACCAGCTCGTCGCCGGCGTCGATGTCGACCCCCGCGTCCCGGTAGCTGAGGCCGGGGCGCGGCGTCCCACCGCCTGCGGCGCTCACGCTTCGTCGCCGTCCGCCGGGGCCACCCGCCGCCCGCCGCTCGCGTTGCTGATCGGCAAGGACCCGAACCGCTCGACGAAGCCCTTCAGCAGCCGGTCCAGCTCGACGCGCGGGCTGGGTGACTCGGCGAACCGGATCCAGCGGGCGCCGGCGCTGACCGCCCGCTCGATCTGCCGGGCGCCGCGGCCTTCGACGAAGCGGCGCAGCGTCTCATCGGGCTCCGAACAGGCGTAGAACACCATCGCGCTGCGGCCGACGCGGTAGTCCATGACGCCCTCGGCCCGCGTCTGTAGGACGCCGGCGGCGTCGGGGGCGGCCGACCGAGCGTCGGCGATCTTATGCCAGACTCCGAAATGCACGGCCGGCAGCATAACAAACCATGCGCCGGCCGGCTCAGTGATATTCTTCCGGACCGCCGATGGCCTGGTACAAGCGCGAAGAGCGGGAAGACGAGCTCTCCGAGGAGAAACGCAGCGTTCCAGCCGGGGTCTTCACCAAGTGTCCCGGCTGTCGGGCGGCGCTGCTGACCGCCGACCTCGAGAAGAACGACCTCGTTTGTCCGCAGTGCGAGCATCACTTCCCGATGCCCGCCGCGAAACGCCTGCTGCTGGTCCTGGATCCGGACAGCTTCGTGGAAGCCGACGCCGGCATGGAGAGCGTCGACCCGCTCAGCTTCCGGGACCAGAAGCGCTACGCCGACCGCCTGCGGGCCGCGCGCCGCACGGCTGGGGGCGCCGACGCGTTGCTGGCGGGCAGCGGCCGGATCGAGGGGACGCCCGTCGAGGTGGGCATCTTCGTGTTCGAGTTCATGGGCGGCTCCATGGGATCCGTCGTCGGCGAGAAGGTCACGCGGGTGTTCGAGCGGGCGCTGGAACGGCGCGCGCCGGCGCTGGTCTTCTCGGCCTCGGGCGGCGCGCGCATGCAAGAGGGGGTGCTGTCCCTCATGCAGATGGCCAAGACCTCGGCGGCGCTGGGGCGCCTGCGCGAGGCGGGGCTGCCGTACATCTCGGTGCTGCTGCACCCGACCACCGGCGGCGTGGCGGCCAGCTTCGCCATGCTGGGCGACGTGATCGTGGCCGAGCCGAAGGCGCTGATCGGCTTCGCGGGCGCGCGGGTCATCCAGAACACCATCCGGCAGCGCCTGCCGCCCGGCTTCCAGCGGGCGGAGTTCCTGCTGGAGCACGGCTTTTTGGACACCATCGTCCACCGCAAGGAGCTGCGGGCCACGCTGGCGCGGCTGCTGCGGCTGCTGGGCCCCGACGCCGCCGGCATGGCGGCGGTCTGAATCGGGACCGCATGGCGTCCGCGCCGCGCTACGCGGATCTGCTGGCGCGGCTGGACGTAGCGGCGGGCGCGCTGGGCGTCGAGCTGGGACTGGATCGCGTGCGGCGCGCGCTGGGCCGGCTGGGCGATCCGCAGCGCCGGTTCGCCACCGTCCAGATCGCCGGCACCAACGGCAAGGGATCGACGGCCGCCATGACCGACGCGATCCTGCGGCGGGCCGGCGTCCGGACCGGCCTTTACACGTCGCCGCACCTGGCCCGCTTCACCGAGCGGATCCGCGTCGACGGGCGCGAGGTGGACGGCGACCACCTGGCGGCGCTGGACCAGCGGGTCCAGGCGGCCGGCGAGAGCCTGACCTACTTCGAGATCGCGACGGTGCTGGCCTTCCTGGCGTTCGCCGAGGCCGGCGTCGAGGCGGCCGTGCTGGAGACCGGGCTGGGCGGGCGACTGGACGCGGTCACCTGCTGCGAGCCGCTGGCCACGGCCATCACGTCGATCGGCCTCGATCACACCGAGTACCTGGGACCGACGCTGTTCGACGTGGCCCGCGAGAAGGCAGGTATCCTCAAGCCGGGCGTTCCCTGCTTGCTGGGACGGCTGCCCGAAGAGGCGGACGCCGCCGTCGCCGCCTGCGCCGCCGCGGTCGGCGCGCCGCTGCAGCGCATCGGCCAGGACCTGCCGCCCGCCCCCCAACGGCTGTCGCTGCCCGGCGCGCACCAGCGCGACAATGCCGCCATCGCCGCCGCCCTGGCGCGGGCGCTGGCCCGGCGGGTGGGGCGGCCGGTGAGCGACGACCTGGTCGGGGCGGCGCTGGCCGACGTGCGCTGGCCCGGGCGGCTCGAGCGCGTCGGCGGCGACCTGTGGTTCGACGCCGCTCACAACGCCGACGGCGCCCGGGCCCTGGCGGCGGCGCTGCCGGCCCTGGCGGCGGGACGGCCGGTCACGCTGGTGATGTCGGTCGCGCGCGACAAGGACGTCGGCGCCATGCTGGACGCGCTGGCGCCGGTGGCGCGCCGCCTGATCGCGACCCGCAGCGACAGCCCGCGCGCGCTCTCCGCCGGGGCGCTGGCCCAGCGCGGCGCCGGCCGGTTCGAGGAGGCGCTAGCCGTCGCGGA
>JAICYS010000365.1 GCA_025934105.1 Myxococcota bacterium
CCACCCCGGTTCTGACTAATGGGGTGACCTACAATATTTCGCTGACTTCCGGGGCAACCGAACATATCCTGCCGGGTGTCCCCGCTCCCGAGCCGGCGTCGTTTGCCTTGCTAGCCGCGGGGCTGCTCGGCCTCGGTGTGGTCCGGCGCCGTCACACGAACTGATTGGACTGACTGCCTATCAAACGCGGCGCCCCAGAAGGGCGCCGCGTTTTGCTTGAGCGGCGGCAGCTTAATCCGAGAATGCGGCAGGCGGAGTCCTCATCCCAAACGATGCCATGTCGAAAACCGGAAGGCCGGTTCAGCAGGCGCCGCCTGCCCTGCCAGCGCGCATCTTGGCGCACGATGAAATGCCAGCGGCACGAATCGGAAGTTTCGCCTTTTGCCTGATATGGCGTCGTATTCCTGTATCAGGAATGGGATATGACAGAAATCCAAGGCCGGAATTGCCATCAGTAATCTTCGTGCCCTGTTTTTGAATTAGACTCACGCTCTCGTGATCGCGTTCCCTTGCGCCCATCGCCGGCTTCGTTTGCAGCCAATGCCGGCCGAGAGTAGGCGAGTGAGCATGTTGGATGGTCGTGATCTGATCGACGCGATGCGGCGCAGTTTCGCAGTGGAACTGGTCGCCTCCGCCGAGGCCCTGCATGCGGCCCAGCAGCTTCGCTACCACGTCTTCTGCCACGAACGGAACATCCTGCCCGGCCATGACGGGATCGAATGCGATGAGTACGATACCCACTCCCGCCACATCGTCCTGCGCCATCGCGGGAGCGGGCGGGTGGTGGGGACCGCCCGTGTCATTACCCCTTCCGCCGGTTGCTGGCCGCGCCTTCCGATGCAACGCGTCTGCGACCCGGCTTTGCTCCGGCGCCTGCCCCTCGCCACCACCGGCGAGATCTCCCGGTTTGCGGTGTCCCGCGATCGGCGCGCTTCCGACGGGAAATCCGACCTGCTGCTTCGCCTCGGCCTGATGCAAGGGATCCTCCGTGTCAGCCGAGAGCTGGGGCTGACGCATTGGTGCGCCGGGATGGAACCCAGTCTCCTGCGCCTCCTGCGCACCGCCGGGGTGGATTTTGATCCGCTCGGGCCGCTGGTCGAGTACCATGGGCTGCGCCAACCGGCGGTCGCGGTGATCGACCACCTTTTGGCCGCGGGACGGTACGAGCGACCGGCGATCTGGAATTACGTGACCGCGTCTGGCGAATTGGCGCATGACCCCGAGACCAGAATACGCGACACGACAGCAACGACCGCGGTCAAGCTCGCCGGCCTGGTTGCTGTTGCAGCGGACCGCCCCCTCGCCCCGGCTGAGTAGTCGCGCGTTCCCCGGCTGAGTCAGCGCCCGTCATCGGCAATTCGACATCCCCGAAGAGCGCCACGCATATCCCCCGGGGCATCCGGGGGCGCTTTTCTGCCTGAAGGGTCTCAGGCCACGACGGCCTCTGATGCCGCCTCACACCAGAGCGTGCCGCCGAGCGTCCAGTAGTCCCACACCGCCGGACGCTCACGTCGGACGCGCTCGAGCATGCTCGCGATCCTGGCCCAACATGGCTGGCGCAGTCCGTAGTGTTCGAGCGCCGGACCGGCCGCCTGGAAGTGGATGCCGCTGCGCCGGAGCCGGCGCACCAGCTTATGTTCCATGACGGCGTACCAGTGGGTGAGCCCCATGTCGGCGCTGAGCCACAGGATGCCTTGCAACAAACCAAGCTGAAGCATCGCCTGGTCCAAGCCGCCGGCGTCAGATAGATCCTTCGAAATCGCGAAGCGACTGATCTCGCCCGTGGCGCCGGGCGATAACACCCGCGGCATATCCGGAAGGCCAGCCCGCTGCATCGGCAGAGCCGCATTCGGATTGGCCCGAGAAGGGACAAGGATTTGCGCGCTGCCGAGGACCCGGCCAGTGCTGCGCCGTGTGAGCAACACTTGGCCGGCACGCCCCGCGAAGCGGCCGGTCTCCGTTGCAGATGCCCCATTCCCGGGCCGGCCGCGCGGCACGCAAACGATCTCGGAGCGCGGAGGCGCAGCGTCGGGCTGTTCTCGCTCGGTCACGACGAACACCTCGAAATCCTCCCCCGCATCCCGGATTCGTCCACACCGCAATGTCATTCGCCCCCGACTCGCCTCGAAGCCGCATGCTGATGACAATCGTGCTCAGGAGGCAACCAACCGTCGCTAGGAAATGACGCCGATCACTCGACTTATCGTCGCGCCACCCCGCCGCTATCGCGCATACCGGGAAACCCGCACGCGTTGTGAGAAACGCTTGCGCAACGCATGATCCAGCGCCGTCATTCGGCGCAGCAGATCGGAACGCCGACGCCCGCGAGCAGCCCCTGCGATCTATTGAAGGGAATTTGCGGCTACAACGCCGTGGAGATGATGCAGGCCGCTCAGCTATCAGGCGGCGACGCGGCGTCATAGTCCTCCAGCTGCGCGTCTGTCAGCTCATCCACTTGCAGCAAATGCCACATCGCACCGGCTTCTCTGACCAGGCGACCGAACGGCTCACCCGCCAGGACGACGCGCCAGATGCTATCGGCAGCCAATGGCTGGAACTCTGGAACGGCAATGATCCTGCCTTTGACACCGTGCCCTGCGGCCGGCTGGCCAGGCCTGGGCGCCCGCGAAGCACGCGCGACCGCCGCGCCCGACCGTGCCCCCATGACGCGCACCTCGACATCAGAACTCATCGGTCTCTCTTACGTCTGACCATCAGCGTCGATTCTTTCTGGCGACTCATACCGTGTAACGCACCGGCCGGCGCAAGGTAAATTTCATTCTTGATCAGGCTCCCACAGAACGCCTCCGCCGCCCCCCGGTGCCATCCACCGCCCCCACCGCGCAACCACCGCCCCGCCAACCACGGGCAGAATGGCCGACAACAAGGCAGGACGCCTCCAGTCAGCACCTCCGCCATCATCGAGCGCCTGCACCGCACCCTGCTCGACGAGCACTTCCGGGTGAGGGCCGGCTGTCGGGCGACATGGAATCACCCTCCCTGGCGACACGAATTCGCCCCCCTCTGGTTGGGAGGATGGGATGAGTACGGAGGTCATCGAGGTGGTGGAGAGTTCCGCGCGGGACGAGGCTGCGCGGAGGGAGCCGATGCGGACGCCGGACGAGGTAGCGGCGATGCTGGAGCTCAAGCGTCGTGGCCGGGGCGCCAAGCGGATTGCCCGCGAGTTCGGCACCTGCCCCAAGACGGTGCGGCGCTACGTGCGCGAGGGTTGCTGGACGGGGTATTCGCGAGCGGGGCGGCGGGCGGCTCTGGCCGGCAAGGAGAACTGGCTTGAGGAGCGGCTGGTCCGGCACGGCGGCAATGCCGACGTGGTGCGCCAGGAACTGGCCTCGGAGCTGGGCATCAGGCTGAGCCTGCGCACTGTCGAGCGGGCCTGCACACCGCTGCGGCAGCGGCTGCTGGCTGAGGCGCGGGCGACGATGCGGTTCGAGACGCCGCCCAGGCAGCAGTTGCGGATCGACTTCGGCGAGCGCCGGGTCCTGATCGACGGCGCGACGGTGCGGGCGTACCTGTTCGTGGCGACGCTGGGTTTCTCGCGACGGCTGCACGTGCGGGCGTTTCGCCGGGAGGCGCAGGAGAGCTGGTTTTCCGGCATGGAGAGCACGTTCGCGGCATTCGGCGGCACGACCGAGGAAGTGCTGTTCGACAATGCCCGCGCCCTGGTTGAGCGACACGACGCGGCGACGCGCGAGGTGGTGTTCAACGCCCGGCTACACGCCTTCGCCCGGCACTGGGGCTTCCGGCCGCGTGCCTGTGCACCGTATCGGGCGCGCACCAAGGGAAAGGACGAGCGCGGCGTCGGCTACGTCAAGCGCAATGCGATCGCCGGACGGAGCTTTCCCAGCTGGGCGGCGTTCGAGGCGCATTTGGTGGCCTGGACGGGCGAGGTGGCGGATGTGCGGATCCACGGCACGACAGGCGAGCCGCCACTCGAGCGCTTCCAGCGCAGCGAGGCCGCCGCGCTGCGGCCACTTGGTGCGCATTCCGTTGATCGTGAACGGCCATTCCGGCCGATCGTGATCACCTGATCCGGTGATCATGAACGCGCGCTCGCTGGGCCTGAGCGGGACGTTGCGAGCGGTACGGTGCGATGGCGGG
>JAICYS010000074.1 GCA_025934105.1 Myxococcota bacterium
GACCCGTGACCGCTTCGTCAAGCGGACAAGATCCTCCCGCTCGTCATCCGAGATGATCAACGGGACCTTCGGCCTTCCTGTTCGCGGCATGTCGCCAGTAGATCACCGGCAGCAACTTTTGCCTAGTACTTTTGGTCCAGGGGACTAGTACGAGAAGCGGCGGACGCTGATGTTCATGACCAGGCCCAGCGCCGCGGCGATCGTCAGGATGCTGGAGCCGCCATAGCTGATGAGCGGCAGCGTCACGCCCACCACCGGCAGAAGGCCGCTGACCATGCCGACGTTGATGAACACGTGCCAGAAGAACATGGCCGCCACGCCGACGCAGACGGTGGCGCCGAAGCGATCGCGCGCGTCGCCGGCGATCTTGAGGATCCAGAGGATCAGGACCAGGTAGGCCAGCAGCATCACGAAGCAGCCCACGAACCCCCACTCTTCCGCCCAGACCGCGAACGGAAAGTCGGTCCACAGCGCCGGGAAGTGCCGCAGCCGGATCTGCGTCCCGTGCAGGAACCCCTTGCCCAAAAATCGCCCCGACCCGATGGCGTTCAACGCCTGCCGGGTCTGGTAGGCCCCTTCGGAGTTCGGGTTGAAGAACGCCTCGACGCGCTTGCGCTGATATTCGTGCAGCAGGTGCTGGTAGATGGGGAACGCCGCCAGCGTCGCGAAGCCCACGATGGCGCCCAGCGTCCGCAGGCGCAGGCGGGCCGTCAGCATGATGGTGAAGAACACCAGCAGCAGCAGGAAGGCCGTCCCGAAGTCCGGCTGCTTGGCGATGGCCCAGGCCGGCACGCTGACGATGAGCACCGGGATGGCCAGGTGCCGCCAGGTGCGCCCCTCCAGGGCCGGCGAGTCGTTCAGGTACTTGCCCAGCGCCACCGCGGTCAAGAGCTGCATCAGCTCGGACGGCTGAACGTGGAACGGCCCCAGGTCGAACCAGCGCCGGCCGCCGCCCACCATCTTGCCGAACGCGAGCACGCCCAGCAGCAGGGCCACGCCGGCCGCATGAAAGAAGTACGCGTAGCGGCTGATGGTCCGGTAGTCCACCGTGGCCACCGCCAGGAAGACGCCGACCCCCAGCCCCAGCCACGAGATCTGCTGCGAGAACAGATTGGACTGCTTGTCGTGGACGGCGCTCCAGAGGTTCATCAACCCCAGCGTCGTCACCACGCTCGCCGACAGCGTCAGCGTCCAGTCGAAGCGGAACCGGAGCCGCCGCCACCCCACCCCGCGCGCCGGGTTCATGGGTTCCGCGCCTCCACGTCCAGCGTCTTGAGGTGGTGCTTGGGCAGGCCGATCTTGGGCGCGTCGCGTTCGTCGGGGGCCACGTTCTCGAAGTAGTTGTGGATGATCTCCATCGCGACCGGCGCGGCGACGTCGCCGCCGTGGCCGCCGTGCTCGACCAGCACGGCGACGGCGATGCGCGGCTTGCCGGCCGGCGCGAACCCGACGAACCAGGCGTGGTCGCCCGCCTCGTAGCCGCCGAGCTCGGTGCGCCGGCCGTGGACCTGGGCGGTGCCGGTCTTCCCCGCCACCTCGACGTCGGTGATGCGCGCCCGGTAGGCCGTCCCCTTGTGCTCGTTCACGACGCCCACCAGACCCTGGCGCACCACCGCCAGGGTCTCGGGCGCCACCGAGATCTCGCGCCGGATGCGCGGCGCGAACTCCTCGATCGTCTGGCCGTCCGGCGATTCGATCCGCTCAACGATCTGCGGCAGCCACAGCTTGCCGCCGTTGGCGATGGCGGCGTACATGAGCGCCATCTGCAGCACGGTCACGCGCGTCGAGCCCTGCCCGATGACCGCGTTCAGCGCCTGCCCGACCTGGAACCCCTCGGCCTTGGGGTTCAACCGCTTCTGCTCGCGGTACCATTCTTCCGTCGGCAAGAACCCGCCGTCCTCGCCGTTCAGCCCCAGCCCCGTGGGCGCGCCCAGCCCCAGGTCGCCGCCGAACTTGGCCAGCCGGTCCATCATCCCCGGCCGCGCCCCCAGCTCGTAAAAGTAGACGTTGCAGCTTTGCACGAGGGCCTCGTAGAGGCTCACCACGCCGTGCGTCTTGGTGCACTTGAACCGGCGCCGCGCGATCTCGTACGACCCGTGGCACTTGATCTTGTCCTCGGGCGTGATGAGGCGGTCCTCCAGCGCCGCGATGGCCGAGACCACCTTGAACGTCGAACCCGGGAAATACGTCTCGGCCAGCGTCTTGTCGTGCAGCGGGTGATAGCGATCGGCCAGCAGCCGCTGCTCGGCCTCGGGCGTCAGGTGGCCGGACATCTCGTTGGGGTCGAAGTTCGGCTTGGAGGCCATGGCCAGGATGCGGCCGCTGTTCACGTCCAGCGCGACCACTCCGGCCGCCGAGACGTTGCGCAGCCCGCGCTCGGCCGATTTCTGCACGTCGGCGTCCAGCGTCAGGATGACGTTGTTCCCCGCCACCGCCGGCAACACGGCCGGCCCCTCGATGATGTCGTGGATGTCGGGCTTGGGCAGGCCACGCCGGTCGACGACGATCTTCTTGAACCCGGCGCGCCCGCGCAGGTACCCGTCCCACTGCCGTTCGACGCCGGTGCGGCCGATCAGGTCGCCGGGGTGGTAGCCCTCGTCCTTCTTGGCGCGCAGCTCGTCGGCCGAGATCTCGTTCATGTACCCCAGCACGTGCGCGGCCAGCGTCCCCATCGGGTACGACCGGCGGGGTCCGGCGACGATCTTCACGCCCGGCAGGTCGACGCCGGTCTCGATCGCCGCCATCGCCTCGCGCGAGATGTCCTCGGCCAGCAGCACCGGGCGGTCGCTGGGCTTGCCGTTGGGGCCGACCTCGGCCACGCGCTCCCAGACGTCCATCGCGTCGTCGCCGTTCATGCCGAGGACGGCGCGCAGGCGCGCAAACCCCTCGGGGGTCAACAGGCGCGGCGTCACGTAGACGTTGTAGGACGGCCGCACTGTCGCCATCACCCGCCCCTTTCGATCGCGGATCTGCCCGCGCACCGCCGGCAGGACCTCGGTGTGGACGATGTTGTCGGAGGTGACGCGGAAGAAGGTGTCCCCTTCGATCACCTGCAGGTAGAACAGGCGACCCGCCACCACCAGGAACCCGAGCAGCACCGCCAGCGCAAAGTAGCGGGTGCGGCGTCGGATCTCCGGGAGCTCGGCGTCCTGTCCCGCTATCTCCATGCTGCCGCTTCAGTCATCGCCGCGGGATGGGGTCGAAGCCGTGCGACCCGCGCGCCAGCCCCACGCGCGACCTGGCCGCGTCGACTTTTCCGTCGATGCGCCGGAACAGGCCCAGGACGAACGGCGCGAAGAAACCGGTCAAGAGGGCCTCGAGCGGGGCCTGGCGCAGGCCGCCGTAGCCGCCTTCGGGCGCGACCTGGGCGCGCACGATGACGATCAGCGCCGACGCCAGCAAGCTGGCCACGAACGCCGTCGCCGCCGACAGCACGATGCCCTGGACCGCCAGGCGCGTGCTGAGGGCCCGCGCGAACAGCGCCATCAAGACGAACACGAACGCGTGCACCCCCTGCGGCGCCCCCGACACCAGGTCGAAGAGGTAGCCGGTGGCGAACGACACGACGGCCGCCGACGAGATCGTCCATTTCGACGACAGGCCGACGTGCAGGACCACCAGCAACCCCAAGCTGGGCGTCGCCATCCGGATCGGCGCCAGCTCCAGCACCGTCGACTGCAGAATCAGCAACAGGTAGGCCACCACCAGCGTGATCGCGCTTCTCATCGGTACACCATGGGGCCGCGCGCCGGCAGGTGCCGCGCGGCCGGATCGGGGTCAGGCGCCGGCGGCGGAGCGACGATCACCAGCACTTCGGACAGGCGGGCGAAGTCGACGTCGGGCGTGACCTCGACCTCCTGATAGAGGCCCACCGAGCCGGGAATCACCTTCGTGATGTGGCCGACCGCCAGGTTGCGCGGGAAGGCGCCGCCGAGGCCGCTCGTGACCACCGCATCGCCTTCCTTGGCCGGCTCGCCCCGGGCCAGGTATTCGATGCTGCAGCGGTAGCCGTTTTCGGCGGCCTTGCCGCGCAGGATGCCGCGCCCGCCGGTCCGCGGGATGACGACGTCGATGGCCGACCGGGGATCGACCAGCAACAAGATGTCCGAGCTCTTGCCGGCCACGCGGTTGATCCGCCCCACCACCCCGTCGGGCGTCAGCACCGGCATGCCGTGCCGGACCGAGCCCTCGCCGTGGTCGATGTCGACCCGCGCCACCCGGAAATAGGGCGAGGCGTCGACCGCGATCACGCGGGCGGCGATCGTCTCGGCCGGCGTCACGTCGCGCAGCCCCAGCAGGCGCTGGTACCGGCCGCTCTCCTCGGCCAGCCGGCGCATCTCGGTCAGCTCCGCCCGCAGCTTCTGGTTCTCGCGGGCCAGCGATTCGTTCTCGGCCCTCACGTGCGTGAGCTCGACGTACCGCCCGGCGACGCCGGTGATGCCGCGCGCGATCAGGGACATGGCCGACTGCGCCGGCGACACCAGGCGCAGGATGCCGCGGTCCAGGGCCGACAGATCGCCCGGATTCCGCGCGCTCATGCGCAGGGCGATGATCGCCATCAGCAGCGTGACCGCCACGACGGCGGCTTCGCGCAGCTTCTTACTGCCCGCGACCATTGACCGCGTAGTATGTCCGGACCGGGCGGCGGTTCGCCACTATTCGCTACTGGAGAGCGACTTCGCGCAGCAGGCCCAGCTCGTCCAGCGCGCGCCCGGTCCCCAGCACGACCGCGCACTCGGGCGAATCCGAGACCATGACCGGCAGGCCCGTCTCTTCGCGCAAGAGCACGTCCAGATTTCGCAGCTGCGAGCCGCCGCCGGTCAACACCACGCCCCGGTCGACGATGTCGGCCGCCAGCTCGGGCGGCGTCCGCTCGAGCACGGACCGGACGGCGTCGACGATCTGGTTCACCGGTTCAGCCAGCGACTCGCGAACCTCGTCGCTGTTCATCACCAGGGTCTTGGGGACGCCGGCCACCAGGTCGCGCCCCTTGATCTCCATGGTCGTGACCTCGTCCGTGGCGTAGGCGTTGCCGATCTGCTTCTTGATGATCTCCGCCGTCCGCTCGCCGACCAGCAGGTTGTACTTGCGTTTGATGTAGGCGACGATCGCCTCGTCCATCTTGTCGCCGGCCACCCGGATCGACTTGGCGACCACGATGCCGGCCAGCGAGATGACCGCGACCTCGGTGGTGCCGCCGCCGATGTCGACGATCATGTTGCCGGACGGCTCGGTCACCGGCAGCCCGGCCCCGATCGCCGCCGCCATCGGCTCTTCGATGAGGTAGACCTCGCGCGCGCCGGCCGCCAGGGCCGAGTCGCGTACGGCGCGCTTTTCCACCTCGGTGATGCCGGAGGGAACGCCGATGATGATGCGCGGCTTGACCAGCGTGCGCCGGTTGTGGACGCGCGTGATGAAGTAGCGAAGCATCGCCTCGGTCACCTCGAAGTCGGCGATGACACCGTCCTTCATCGGGCGGACCGCGACGATGTTGCCCGGCGTGCGGCCGAGCATCTCCTTGGCTTCCTTGCCGACGGCCAGCACCTTCTTGGTGCCGTTGCCCGATCGTTGGACCGCCACGACCGAGGGCTCATTGGAGACGATCCCTTTGCCCCGGACGAACGTCAGCGTGTTCGCCGTACCCAGATCGATGGCGAGGTCATTGGAGAAGAGCCCGTAGACCCAATCGAGCAGCATGAGTTGTGCGCCCCGCGCGTCGCCCCGGTACGCCGCGCGCCGACGAGATACTCGCTTTTTATCACAGCCTCGACCACTCCGATAGAGCCTGCCGGTGAATCGCGGACGCCCGCGGACGATCTCGCGCCGGCGGCGAGCTCGCGCCTCTGTTCGCGAACGTCGAAGCTGGGCGCCACGGGCGTTGCCCACCCGCTCCATCCTCTGTGGTAGTCTCCGCGCGCCATGCTCGATAGGATGCGGAAATCCTCGCAGTCGTTACTGATCTACGCGCTGTTTCTGTTCCTGATTGCGATCTTCGTCATCAGCTTCGGGCCACAGTCGCGGGGCACCTCTTGCGACCAGGTCATGAACGGCAACGAACACTTCGCGGCCCAGGTGGCCGGCGAAACCATCAGCCACAACGACTTTCGTTACGGCTTCATGCTGGTCGGCGGCGCCCAGGTCCCCGCCCCGCTGGCCAAGCGGGAACGGCTGAAAGAGACGGTGATGGACAAGCTGATCGAGCGCGAGCTCCTGGCCAAGGAGGCCGATCACCTCGGGTTCGTGGTCACCGACGAACAGGTCGAGGACCAGATCGCCGACTCGAAGATCATCGGGCTGGGCGCGCTGCACACCGTCCCGATGCTGCAAAAGGACGGCAAGTTCAGCTACGACGCCTTCAAGACCTTCCTTCAGTACCAGCTGGGCCTCACCCCGAAGAGCTTCGTCGAAGAGCAAAAGCGCGAGCTCCTGGCCGACCGGATGCGCGAGCTGTTGCGGGCGGGCGTCTCCGTCTCGGCCGACGAGGTCAAGACCGACTTCGTCCGGCGCAACCGGCAGGTGAACCTCGAGTACCTGCGGTTCTCGGGCACCCGCTACCAGAACGAGGTCGCGCTGACCGACGCCGAGATCGCCGCCTACGCCGCCAAGCACGACGCCGACCTGCGCAAGGCCTACGAACAGAAGCGGTTCGTCTACGAAAAGGTCCCCGAGCAGCGCAAGCTGCGGCAGATCCTGGTCAAGGTGGCGGCCGACGCGCCCGCCGCCGCGCAGAAGGCCGCCGAAGCCAAGGCCAACACGCTGGCCGACCGCCTGAAAAAGGGCGCCAAGGCCAGCGGCAAGGAGGGGTTGACGTTCGCAGAGCTGGCCCGCCAGGCGTCCGACGACGCGCGCACCAAGGCCAGCGGCGGTGAGCTGGGCTGGCGCTCCAAGGGGGCGAGCAACCTGTCCGGTGACGCCGAGAACAAGCTCTGGAACGCCAAGACCGACGCCATCGTCGGCCCCCTGCGCGGCAGCGAAGGGTTCGTGATCACAAAGGTCGAGGGGCAGCGCAGCGGCTCGATCTCGTATGACCAGGCCAAGCTGGAACTGGCCGAGGAGAAGCTGCGGCAGGAGCGGGCCGACGCCAAGGCCAAGGCCGCCGCCCAGGACGCCGTCGCCCGGTTGCAGTCCAGCCCCGGCAAGACCATCAAGGACCTCTACCCGGCTCCCAGCGACAGCGACGCGGCCTCCGGCGCCGACAAGGACGCCGCGCCCCACGCCGAGGAGACGGGCCTGTTCTCCCTGCGCGCCACCCGCGACGGCGCGTTGATCGAGGGGATCGGCGTCTCCAACCAGCTGGCCAAGGCGGCCTTCGCGCTGACGCCCACGGCGCCGGTCGCCGGCCCCTTCGAGGTCAGCGGCTCGTTCGTGGTGGTCCGCCTGAAAGAGCGCAAAGAGCCCGACATGACGGACTACGACAAGAACCGGGTGCAGCTGACCCGCGACGCCGAGCTGACCAAGTGGGAGCAGGTCCTCACCGACTGGACCCAGGCGCGGTGCCTCGAGGCCAAGCGAGCGCACCAGATCAGCGTCAACACCGACGTCCTGCGCTACGAGGACAGCAGCGAGCCCCCGCCCTACGAACCCTGCTCGCCTCGCCGCCTGTTCGGGGGTTAATATCGGCTGATGGCCGAAGCCGCGGGCGGCGTGGCGATGGCGGTGGCCCAGGCCGAGGGCCGGGTGGTGCTCAGCGTGACCGGCGGCCAGGCCGGCCCGTTCCTGGTCGAGCGGCTGGAAGTCGAGCATCTCGGAGCCGCCGGCAGCACGCCCGCGCAGCTCCGCGACCGGCGCGGCCGGCTGCTGGGCGCGACGCTGGTCGTCCCGCGCGACCGGATGGAACGCCGGCTGCGCGAGCTCACCGGCGCCGGCGCGGCCGCGCTCCGGCTGTCGCTGGAGCGCGGCGCGGTCGCCGTCGAGGGTCCGGCGGACACCGGTCGGGCCCAGGTCCTGGCCGGTCCGGGACGCGCGGTGCGCGCGGCGGTCGACGGCCAGGGCGAAGCCGCCGAGGGCCTGCGGGAGCTGCTGGCGGACCTGCTGGGACCGCCGGCCGGCGACGAGTCGGGCGCGCGCGATCCGCTGGCGGCCGCCCTGGACGAACTGTTCGTGGCCGAGGGCTTCCGCCTGCCGGCGCTGCGCGACGTCCGGCTGCACGTCGCCTCGCTGGACGGCGACCGCATCCTCCTGCGCTGGGGCACCGGGCCGGCGGCGAAGGCCAACTTCGACGCGACCGATCCCAGCTCGGCGCGCGAGCTGGCGGCGCTGCGCGAGGCGCTGACGGTCGCGGCCGCCGGGCCGTCCCGCGCCGACATCGCCCACCGCCTGGCCGCCGCCTGCGAGCGCGAGGGTGACGAGGACGGCGCGCTGGCGGCGCTGCAGACCTGCATCGAGAACGCCGGCCCCGGGCCGCTGGTGGGCGGGGCCTGGCGGCGGCTGGTCGAACTGCACGCCCGCCGCGGCGATCCGCACGCCGCCGCCCGCGCGCTGATCGCCTCCGCCGACGACGCGCGCGTCGAGGCCACCGAGGCCGAGCGCGCCGCCACGCTGGTCGCGGCCGCGGAGATCCTGCGCAAGCGCCTGTCGCTGCCCGCCGACGCGGCCATGTTGCTCGAGCGCGCGCTGTCCCTCGACCCGGCCCACGTGGAGGCCCTGGAGGCCATGGAAGCCCTGTCGGCGGAGACCGGCGACTTCGCGCGTCTGGCCGAGGTCCTGGAGAAAAAGCTGGAGGTGACGGCGCGCGGTCCGCGCGAGCAAAAGGCGATCTTGGACCGGTTGCTGGACCTTTACGCTCACCGGCTGCGGCAAGACGAAGGCGCCGCCCGCGCCCGGGCCCGCCTGGCCGCGCTCGAGGACGGCGAGCCGCCGCCGGATCGAAGGTACTGGCGCGAGACCGGGGCCGAAGCCGAGCCGGCCTTGCGGGCGAACGCGCTGGTCGCCAGGGCGCGCGTGGTGCTGGCGCAGGGCGACGTGGCGGGGGCGATCGCCGAGCTGGACGCCGCGCTGACCGCGGCGCCGGACCACCCGCACGCGCTGGCGATGGCGGGCGACCTGGCCTTTCGCCGGCAGGACTGGCGGCGGGCGCGCGATCTGTACGGCGCGCTGGAACGGACGCCGGGGGCCGGCGAGGCGCTGCCGCACCAACAGCTGGTTCAGCGGCGCGCGGCCCTGGCGCAGCGGACCGGCGACCTGGCCGAGGCGGAGACGCTCTACCGCGAGCTGGCCATCCTCGACCCGCAGAGCGTCGAGGCGCACCGCGCCCTGGCCGAGCTGGCGCTGGCCCGCGGCGACACGGCCACGGCGGCGCAGCGGCTGGAAGACCTGCTGCGCCTGCTGCCGCCCGGCGCCGGCGGCGAGCTGGCCGATCTGCGCCACCGCCTGGGCGCGATCTACGCCGAGACCGGCGACTGGCCGGCGGCGCGCGCTTACCTCGAGCTCATCGCCGATCACGACCCGGGGCGCCTGCCGGCGCTGGAGCTGCTGTTGCAGACCTACCAGAAGCTGGACTTGCCGCGCGAAGCGGCCGACCTGTGCGGCCGGCTGGCGCGCCTTTATCCCGACCGCGGGCGGCGCGCGGCCATCCTCTATCGCCAGGCCGAGATCCAGCGGACGCAGCTGGGCGACGAGGCGGCGGCGCTGGACGCCTACCTGCGCTCGTCGGATGCCGACCACCGGTTCATTCCGTCGCGCCGCCGGCTGGTCGACCACTTCTGGTCCGAGGGAGATCTGGACGCGGTGGCCGAATTCGCCGGCGAGCTGGCGGACGCGCCTCTTTCAGCCGAGGCCGATGCCGACCTGGTCGCGCGGCTCTCGATGGCGGTGGCGGGGCCGGGCAGCGCGACGTCGCCGCGCGTCCCGTTCGACGAGCACCCGTCGCTGGCGGGGGCGGCGGCGCGCGCGCTGGCCGACGCGGGCGATCGGGCCGCCGCCCGCGGCCTCGACGCGATCGAAACGATCCTGGACCCGGTCCTGGCGCGGGCCCGCTTTTGGACCGGGCCCAACGGCGAGCAGGCCCTGACCGACGCGCTGGCCGCGATGCTGCGCGAGGATCCGGGGCGGCCCGGTCCGTCGCTGATGCTGGGAAACCTGGCGGCCCGCATCCGGCGGCCGGCCCTGGCGCGCGCCGCGTACGCGCTGTCGGCCTTCGTCGATCCCGAGGGCGTGGCGGCCTACCTGCTGGACGGCTTGCCGCCCCCCGAGCCGCCGCGCCGCGAGATGTTGCGCGTCGGCTCGCCGGTCGACCATCCGTCGGCGACCGGCCCGGCGCGGCGGGCGCTGGCGCGGCTGGCCCCGGCCCTGCTCGGACTGAACGTCAACCAGGCCGCGCCCAAGCCGGTCGAGGGGAGCGGCCTGGCGCCGGCGCGCGCGACCGAGCTGCGCCGCATCGCCGATCTGCTCGCCGCGCCGCCCTTCGTGGTCGCGCCCGACGAGCAGGCGCTGCGAACCACCCAGCCGTCGGGCGACCGGCGCCGCGTGCGCCTGGTGCCGACGCAACCGGCCGGCCTGCTCATCAGCCCCAACGCCTCCAGCCTGGGGCCGGCCGCCTGGTCCTTCGTCGCCGGCCGCGCCATCGAGGCGCTGCGCAGCGGCCTGGTGACCGCCGGCCTGAACGGCACCGACGGACTGGCGCGCATCTTCGAAGGGGCGCGGGCCGGTCTGGGCGGCGCGGCGGCGGAAGATCCCGCCGCCCAGCGGGTGGCCGAATGGCTGGCGCGGCCCGAACAGGTGCTGATGCTGGGCGGCGCGGAGGCGCGGGCCGAGCTGCGCGCCGACGTGGAGGCGGCCCTGGGCGCGCTGCCCGACTGGGAGGGCTTCCGCCGCGGCATCCGGCACACCTGCAACCGCGTCGGCGTCCTGGTGAGCGGCCAACCGGTCGCGGCGCTGGAGGTGATCGCCGAGGCCGAGATGGTGGGCGACGACGAGCCGATCTCCGACGCGGCGACGCGCGCCGAGCTTTTGCGGAGCCCGGCGGTCCGCGAGCTGGTCGCCTTCCTCTTGTCGCCGGTCTTCGAGTCGGCCGTCGCCGGCTGATCGGCCCGCGCGCGTGCGCCTTTATTTGTGCTCGGCCGGCTCGGAGCCGGCGTTGCAAGAGGAGCTGCCGGGCAGCCGGGTCCTGGCGCCCGGCGTGGTCGCCGACGCCGCCGGCGCCGCCGCGGATCCGGTGTTCGCCCGCCAGGTGCTGCCCGACGCGCGCGAGGTGCAAGCGGCGTCGGTGCGCCTGCTGGCCGAGGCCGCCTACGGGCTGGTGGAGGCGACGATCGATCGCGCGACCGGACCGTTCCTGATCCACGATCTGGCGCCCGCGGACTCGGGACCGGGGCTGCCCAGCCGCGCCCGCGGCGTCGCCCGCGAGCTGCGGGCCCTGCTGGCGGCGCGCCGCAAGCGCGCCTCGCGCCGCGAGCGGCCGCTGGAGGACGTCGCCCGCCCGGCCGGCGCGGCGAATTTCGGCCAGGCGTGGCTGCTGGTGCAACTGCTGGCGCTGTCGGCCGACCGGCTGCTGGTCTCGGCGGCGGCGCCCCAGCCGCTGCGCCGGGGCGGCTTCGACCTGGCGCCCTGGCCGCGCGGCGATGCGCCGGTGGCCGTCGATCGCGCGCCGCCCTCGCGCGCATACCAGAAGCTGGAAGAGGCGTTCTTCTGGGTGGGGGCGGAACCGCGCCAGGGCGAACGGTCCGTCGACCTCGGCGCCTCGCCCGGGGGTTGGACCGCCACGCTGCTCAAGCGCGGCGCTCAGGTGATCGCGGTCGACCGCGCCCCGCTGGAGCCGCCCCTGGCGCGCGATGCGCGCGTGACGACGGTGATCGGCAACGCCTTCACGTACCAGCCGGCGCGCGCCGTCGACTGGATGGTGTCGGACGTGGTCTGCGAACCGCCCCGAAGCCTGGACCTGGCCCAGCGCTGGCTGGCGGCGGGGCTGTGTCGAAACCTGATCGTGACGGTCAAATTCAAGGGCCGCACCGGATACCGCATCCTGGAGGGCGTGCCCGACCGGCTGGCGGCGGCCGGCGCCGGGTTCGTGCGGGTCAAGCAGCTCGCGCACAACAAGAACGAAGTGACCATTCTGGCCCGACGGTGACGGCGCCTCCGGCCCGTAGCGAGGTGCCCCCGGCGGATATACACTGCCGCCGATGGACGACGTGTTGGCGATCATCCTCGGTGGCGGGCGCGGGACACGGCTGTTCCCGCTGACGCTGAAGCGATCCAAGCCGGCCGTCCCCATCGGCGGCAAGTACCGGCTGATCGACATCCCGATCAGCAACTGCCTCAACGCCAACCTCCGCCACATGTACGTGCTGACGCAGTTCAACTCGGAGAGTCTGAACAAGCACGTGGCGATGACCTACAAGTTCGACGTGTTCTCGTCGGGCTTCGTGACCGTGCTGGCCGCCGAACAGACCGAGGAGGGCGGCAACTGGTTCCAGGGGACCGCCGACGCCGTCCGCCAGAGCCTCCGGCACATGCGGCGGACGCCGGCGCGCGACCTGCTGATCCTGTCGGGCGATCAGCTTTACACGATGGACTACCGGCAGATGCTGCGCACGCACCGCGAGAGCGGCGCCGACGCGACGGTGGCGGTCATCCCCGTGTCGCCGGAACAGGCCTCGGGGTTCGGCATCCTGAAGATGGATGCCACCGGGCGCATCATCCACTTCGACGAGAAACCGCCCGCCGACCGGCTGCCGGCGCTGGTCTCGGACCTGCCGGGCGGCGGCCAGGGACACCTGGCGTCGATGGGCATCTATCTGTTCCGGCGAGACGTCCTCGAGCAGGCGCTGGCCAGCCCGCGGCTGGTCGATTTCGGGCGCCACGTCATCCCGGACGCGGTGCCGCGCCAGCGCGTGCAGGCGTACATCTACCGCGGCTACTGGGAGGACGTGGGGACGATCCAGTCCTACTTCCAGGCCAACCTGGCGCTGTGCGAGCCGATCCCGCCCTTCGATTTTTACGACGCCGCGCGGCCCGTCTACACGCACCCGCGCTTCCTGCCGGCGTCGAAGGTCGAGCAGTGCAAGATCCACAACGCGCTCATCTCCGAGGGGTGCATCATGCACGGGGCCGAGATCGACCGCGCCGTGGTGGGCATTCGCAGCCGCATCGGCAGCGAGGTCCAGATCCGGAACAGCCTCCTCATCGGCGCCGACTATTACGAGTCGCTGGAAGAGATGCAGTCGACGCTGGCGCGCGGCGTGCCGACCGTCGGCGTCGGATCGAAGTCGGTGATCGAAAACGCCATCATCGACAAGAACGCCCGCATCGGCCGGAACGTCCGCATCGTCAACGAGGAAGGCATCAAAGAGAAGGACGGCAACGGCTATTACATCCGCGAAGGGATCGTGATCGTCCCCAAGAACGGCGTGGTTCCGGACGGAATGGTCATTTGAGCTTTCGCTTCGGCATCCTGGGCGTCTCGCAGTTCGCGATCCGGCGCATGCTGCCGGCGATGCGGGCGGTCCCGGGCGTCGAGGTCGCCGCCATCGCCTCGCGCGACCCGGGCAAGGCGGCGGCCGCGGCCCGCGAGCACGGCATCGGCCGGGCGCACGGCTCGTACGACGCGCTGCTGGCGGACGGCCAGATCGACGCGGTCTACAACCCGCTGCCCAACCACCTGCACGTTGCCTGGACGGAACGCGCCGCCCAGGCCGGCAAGCACGTGCTGTGCGAAAAGCCCATCGCGGTGAGCGCCGGCGAGACGCGGCGGCTGCTGGAGACGCGCGAGCGGACCGGCGTGACGATCTGCGAGTCGACCATGGTGCGCTGGCAGCCGCGCTGGCTGGCGGTGCGCGACCTGCTGCGCGCCGGCCGCATCGGCGAGCTGCGCGCCTTCGTCGGGACCTTCGGCTATCAGCTCTCGGGCCGCGGCAACGTTCGATATGACGCGGCGATGGGTGGCGGCGTGTTGCTGGACACCGGCTTTTATCCGGTGACGATCAGCCGCTTCTGTTTCGAGAGCGAGCCGGTGGTGGTCACCGCGCGGGCGGCGCGCGACGCGGCCAGCGGGGTCGACCTCCTGACCAGCGGCGTGCTCGAGTTCCCGACCGGGCACGCCACGTTCTCGTGCTGCATGGAGATGGCGCCCGTGCAGCGGGCGCTGCTGCTGGGGACGCGTGGACACCTGGACCTGCCCGCCGCCTGGACGCCGGCCGCGGACCAGCCGTCGGCCGTGCTCGTCGAGACCAGCCCGTGGCTGGAAAAGCCCAACCCGGAGGAGGTGGTCATCCCGGCGGCCGACCAGTACGGGCGGCTGCTCGAGGCGTTCGCCCGCGCCGCCGCCGGCGGCGATCGCGTCGGACCGGTGCCGCTCGAAGATTCCCTGAAGAACATGGCGGTGCTCGACGCGCTGGCGCGTTCCGCCGCCTCGGGCCGCGCCGAAGCCGTCGCCGCCTGACGCGCGGCCGGCGGGTCCGCCGGGCTCACACCCTCCGGCCGGCCGGCCTGCTTCCTACTGGCGCATCCAGTTGACCACGAACAGGCCGTGGCCGCCGCCGGTCGGCGGCTGGATCACGCCGGCCGACACCGTGGTTCCCCCGGCGTCGGTGGTGAGGACGTCGTCGGTCCAGGGGCCGTCGACGGGCGCCGACGACGCCAAGATGCAGCTGGTGTCGGTGCACTGGTCCAGCTTCCACGAGGCGCCGCTGATGTTGTTCTGCTTCATCCAGTCGAACAAGCTGTTCCCCTCGTCCTCGCAGACGTAGGGATCGCCGGAGCGCACCACGCCGCCATCGGCCGGCGTGATGCCGAACTCGGTGACGAAGAGCGGCAGCCCCTTCGACAGCGCCGTGGTTCCCTTGTCGCGCAGCGACTGCTTGTGCGTGCAGGCATAGAAGTGCAGCGTGTACATCAGGTTGGTCCCGGCGACCGGATCGGCCGCCGCCACGTCGACGTCCTGCGAGTAGGTCGGCGTGCCGAGCACGATGACGTTGTCGGGATCGACGGCGCGAATCGCGGCCACCACCGCCTGGTGGTACGGCTTGATCTGGGCCCAGGTCACCTTGTTCGGCTCGTTGTAGTCCTCGTAGATCAGGTTGGGATAGCCGCCGTACTTCTGGGCGATCATCGTGAAGAAGTCGGAGGCCTGCTGCGCCTGGGAGCCGCCCGCGGACGTGACGGCGTTGCTGGTGTGCCAGTCGACGATCACGTAGATGCCGAGGTCGATCGCGTTCTCGACGATGGTCTGCACCTTCTTCAGCATGCCGGCCGGGTTGGCGTTGGCGCTGGTCGTGCCCAGGTACCCGCCGTTGGCGTCGACGCCCATCGCGGCGCGAACCAGGGAGAGTTTCCAGTTGTCGCGCGCCCACTGGATGGCCGCCTTGCTCTCGGGAAACGTCTTCGACTCGTAGTTCAGCCACTGACTGCTTACGCCCTTCAATTGAACCGGGGTGCCGTGCTCGTCCTCGAGCTGCGTGCCCACCACCTTGAGCTGCCCGTGGACGGCGACGGGGCTGGTGGCCCACCCGGGCGAACCGCCGGCCGCCGCGTCGGGCGCCCACCCGCCTTGCCCCGCCGGCGCGGCGCCCGCGCCAGGCGCGCCGCCGCCGGATGACGCGCCGCCGGCACCGTCGAGCCCGCCCGTGCCCGAACCACCGCCGGCCGTCGAACCGCCCGTCCCGTCCCCGCCGGCGCCACCCGTGGATCCGCCGGCGGCCGGCGTCCCGGGGGAGGAGGAGCTGCACGCACATAGGACCGACAGGACAAACGACAGCGATCGCCCGACGAACGGCTTCATAAGAAAGGCTCCTTCCAACTGGCCCGGCCGCGGTGGACCCGCGCGGCGCGAGGTGTCACAGGGGGTCTTGCCAGGGGAAGAGTCGACGCGCGGGCCGCCCGGTCCAGCTATTTGTGCCGCGGGATTGAGGCAACCGCCGATTTCGTCGATATCTTTGATGAAGGGGACCATGGGTGCCGCTTCCCAGAGCGTTTCGGGGCCCGCGCCGCCGCCGGGGCTGACCACCACCAGGGCGCCGTTCATCGAGAACGCGCGCGCCAACGGCGAGATCTACATTCGCCAGCCCTACCAGCTTTATTCCGACGAAAACCAGGAGACCTGGGGCCGCCTGCTCACCCGCATGGGCCCGCGCTGGTCGCGCTACGCGAACCGCCGCTACCTCGAAGGGCTCGAGCGGCTTCACCTGTCGCCGGCCCGCATCCCGCGGCTCGAGGATTTGACCCGGTTCATGGCGCCGCTGACCGGCTTCCGGTCGCGCGCGGTCAGCGGCTACGTGCCGTCCTACCTGTTCTTCGACTGCCTGCGCCGGCGCGAGTTCCCGACCACCATCACCATCCGCGACGGCGCCCACCTCGAGTACCTGCCCGAACCGGACATCTTCCACGACGTCGCCGGCCACGTTCCGATGCACACCGACCCGGCGTTCGCCGAGGCCCTGGTCCGGTTCGGCGAGGCGGCGGCGGCCGCCGCCGAGCGGGCGCGCGACATCGGCGACCCGCACGAGAAGCTGCGCGCGCTGACCAGCAAGATCCGCGGCATGTCGCGCTTCTTCTGGTTCAGCGTCGAGTTCGGCCTGATGCGCGACGCGGCCGACGGGCTGAAGGTCTACGGCAGCGGGTTGCTCTCGTCGTTCGGCGAGATCGCGCACGCCATCGACGCGCCCGGCGTGCGCCGCGTCCCCTTCTCGGTCGAGGAGGTGATCAACCAACCCTTCGAGATCGACCACTACCAGCCGCTGCTCTACGTCGTCGAATCGTTCGACCACCTGTTCGAGCTGGTCGGCGAGCTGGAACGCTGGATCCGCGACGGCAAGCTGGACGACGTCGCGCCCGGAGAGCCGGCGGTCAGCGAAACGGACCTCGAGAGCTTTCTGACCGGCTAACGCAAACCGCCGCCGGCGGCGGCGCGGGCGAGGTTCAGATGTATCAACTTTCCTGGAACCTGCCGCGTGTACAGTGCGCGCGGAGGCCGGGTCCATGGTCGAGAGTTCCGCCACCGCCGCTCGCCTGCGACGCGTCGCACTGACTGCCCTGCTGGCCCTGCCGGCCGGGTGCGGCGGACACTCTCCCTCCGAGCAGGGAGGCCCCGACGGGGGCGCGACGGGCGGTTCCGCCGACGTGGGAGTCGGCGGCGGCGACACCGGCGGCGGGCAGCCGGCCGGCCCAGGCGAAACGGGCGGCGCGGCCGCAGGCGGCGGGGCGTCGGGCGCGGCGGCGGGCGGCAAGGGGGGCGCGGGCGGGCTGCGAACGCCGAATCTGGTGCAAAACGGCGACGCCGAGGCGGCGCCCGGCTCGCCGGACGGCACGCCCGTGGCGACGCCGAGCTGGAGGTCGGCGGGCCAGGCCACCGCCATCCAGTACGGCTCCGGACTCGAGTATCCGTCCATCAACGATCCCGTCCCGTCGGACCACGGGTTGAACCTGTTTTCGGGCGGCCCGGACGACGCGACCTCGTCGCTGTCGCAGACCGTGGACGTCTCGGACTACGCCGCAGCCATCGACGCCGGCGCGGTGCAGGCGACCCTCTCCGGTTACTTCGGCGGCTACAGCATCCAGGACGACAACGCCGCGCTGAGCGCGACGTTCCTCGACGCCGGGGGCCAGGACCTGGGGCCGCCCATCGTCGTGGACGGGTTACTGGCGGCGGATCGAAACGACCACACCGGCCTGTGGCCGCGCTCGCTGCAGGTTCCGGTTCCGGCGCTGACCCGCTCGATCGACGTGGTGCTGAAGATGACCCGCGTGACCGGCACCATCGACGACGGCTACGCCGACGACCTCTCGCTGATCCTCACCGGCCCGTAGGACCGAGCGCCTCGGCACAGCTCGGCGCCGCGGCCGCGCGCATAGACTTCTGCCGGCTATCCGGAGGTCTCGGTCGCCAAGCTCACCTCGGGCGCCGGGTGCGGGGCGAAGCCCAGCTTGTCGGCCAGCGCGCGCAGCGCCGCGTTGGGGCGGCCGCGCGCGATGAGAGCCCAGGTCCGTTCTTCGATGGCGCGCCGATCGGGCGAGCCGGCCGGCAACGCCAGGATTCCGCACAGCTCCGTCGCGAGGTGCAGCTTCTCGTTGGCGGGCGCCGGGCCGTCTTCGCCCAGCAGCAACAGGACCGCCTGTGCCAGGAGCGCGCGGCGGGCCAGCCCGCCGGTGGTCTCGCCGTCGGGCGGGAGCTGGCGGGCCGCCGCCACGACCAGGCGGCCGACGCGCGAGTCGTCCAGATCACCCAGCAGCGACGGCAGCGCCGAGATGACCAGCGCCGCCCGGGCGTCGTCCGGCAGATCGGCCAGGGTCAGCGCCTCGCCGTCGACCTGGGCGTGGTAAAGGGCGCCGGGCCGCGCCGTCGCCTGGACGGCCATCTCGTCGCCGGCGCCGGTGCGGCGGTGGCGGACGGTGGCGGTGCCGGAGAACTGGGCGCCGCCCGCCTCGTCGGCGTCGAGCCGTCCGGACAGGTTCACGTCGAAGCCCGGCGCCACGCGCAGATCGGTCGCCTCGCCCGCGGCGGTGGCCAGCGCCTCGAAGGCGGTGCCGGCCACGGCTTGCGCCGCGGTGACCTTGTGCCCGGAGACGCGCCGGAAGACGTCGGCGCCCGTCCCCTCCTCGGGCCGGTTGCTCTTCGCTTCGGCCAAGATGTCCAGCACCTCGGCCAGCGGCGGCTCGCCGCCCGCTTCGTGCAACAGATCCAGCGCGTGCGCGCCGAGGCGCAGCACCAGCGAGGCCTCCAGCCCCGCGATGTCGTCGAAGAACCAACCGCAGCTCGCGTACATCAGCAGGGTCGCGCGCTGCAGCTCCAGCAACAGCCGCGCCTGGCCGCGCGCCTCCTCGCCGCCGCCTTGCAGGGCCGGCGTCGCGAACTCGGCCAGCAGCGCATCGCGCTCGGCGATCGGCGCGTCGACGACGGTGCCGTAGGCGTCGCGCGCGCCCCAGGGATCGACCAGCAGCGCCGACGCCGCGTCTTCGTAGAACGCCCCGGCCGCGTCGCGGATCCGGTCCAGCGCGGCCCGCAGCGGCCCCCGCCACGACTGAGTCCAGCCCATGCCGCTGCCCATGTGGCAGCCGCAGTGCCGCGACCAGCGGCCGACGCCGTGCGCGCAGCTCCAGGCCGTCCCTTCGCCCTCGGGGCCAGAGGCCAGGCGCGCCTCCCAGACCGGCGGGTGCCTCTTCAGGTAGGCGCCCAGGTTGGTCACGTCCAGGCCGCGCCGCTCGGCCTCGACGTGCGTCGCGAAGGCCAGCGTCAGGTCGGCGAACTTCTTGTGGTGTCCCCACAGCTCCCCGTCCGAGGCGCACAGCACCAGGCGCTGCCCCTCGGTCTCGGACCGCTCGGCCGCCGCCTTGACCGCCTCCAGGAACAGGTCGGCCCGGGTCGAGGCGTCGCCGAAGGCCACGGCGCGGGACAGCGGCCCGTCGAACACCGCCAGCGCGATGCTGCGGCCGGAGCCGTCGGGGTGATGCCAGAGGTAGGCGCGGCCGGTGTCCAGGCTGTCGCGGTCGACCTCTTCCCACGCGTCCTGCGCCGAGGCCCGCACGCCGTCGATCTGCTCGGGCGCGAGGATCGTGTAGGTCACCCCCAGATCGATCAGCGCCGCCAGCACCGCCGGCGACACCGCCGTCTCGGGCAGCCAGAGCCCCTCGGCGGGACGGCCGAAGCGCCGCTGGAAGTCCTGCAGCCCCCAGAGGATCTGCGTGCGCCGATCGGCCGGGTCACACAGCGGGAGGATGGCGTGCGCGTAGGCCTGCGCGATGGCGCCGCCCGCCCCCAGGCGCCGCCGCTGCTCCTGGTCGGCGGCGCGCAGCCGCATCATCACCTGCGGATCGTGCCGTTCGATCCAGCGGGCCAGGGTCGGCCCGAAGTTGAACGACAGCCGATCGTAGTTGTTGACGATCGACTCGATGCGGGCGTCGGACGAGAAGATCCGCGCGAAGGCGTTGGACCGGTAACACTCGGCGTGGATGCGCGCGTTCCAGTCGTGGAACGGAGAGGCCGACGGCTCGCGCGGCATCTCGTCGGTCCACGGGTTCTCGCGCGGCGGCTGATAGAAGTGGCCGTGAACGACCAGCGCGACCGGAGACGGAGGCACCGTGCCCCTCAGAAGTTGCGCGAGCGGGTGAGCAGCGTGTCGCGGGCCTTCTGCACGACCGTGATGCCTCCTTCGCTCACCGTGTAGCGCAGGGCATCCCGCGCCAGGTCATGTCCGATGCTGTCCCCTTCCGGGACGCGGACGTTCTTGTCGATGATGGCCCGGCGAATGCGCGCGCCGCGCCCCACGTACACGTTGTCGAACAGGATCGACCCCTCGACCCGCGCGCCGGCGTCGATGAACACGTTGCGGCCCAGGACCGAGTCCTTGACGAAGCCGCCGGCCACGATGCATCCGCCCGACAAGATCGACTGCAGCGCCATGCCGCGGCGGGTGTCCTCGTCGAACACCAGCTTGGCCGGCGGATCCGGATAGTTCGCCGTGACGATCGGCCAGTCCCAGTTGTAGAGGTTCAGGCTGGGCACCACGTTCTTGAGGTCCAAGCTGGCCTCGTAGTAGGCGTCGATGGTCCCGACGTCGCGCCAGTAGGCGTTCTCGACCTCGTCGGAGACGCCACGGATCCGGTTCAACCCGAAGTTGTAGGCGAACACCCGCCCGGACTTCACCATCGAGGGCAGGATGTTCCGCCCGAAGTCGTGGTGCGACTCGCGCTCGGCGTCGGCGCGCAGCTCTTCGATGAGCGGGCCGGGCGTGAAGACGTAGTTGCCCATCGAGCCCAGGCAGTGCTCGGGGTCGCCCGGGATGGTGATGGGATCCCGTTCGGGCTTTTCCTGGAACCCGATGACCCGCCAGTCGGAGTCGACCTGCACGATGCCGAACTGGTGCGCCTCCGCCTTCTTGATCGGCAGGCAGGCGATGGTGGCGACGGCCTGCTTCTGGAAGTGGAAATCCGTCATCTGACGGATGTTCATCTTGTAGATGTGGTCCGCGCCGAACACCAGCACGGCGTCGCCGCGGTACTCCTCGATGAGGTGCAGGTTCTGGAAAACGGAATCGGCGGTTCCCCGGTACCACGACTCGCCCATGCGCATCTGCGCCGGCACCACGGTCACGAACGCGTCGTAGGAGCTGCGGGCGCCCCAGGTGCGCTGGACGTGCTCGGCCAGCGACTGGGATTTGTACTGCGTGAGGACATAGACCGATCGGACGCCCGAGTTGGCCAGGTTCGACAGGACGAAGTCGATGATGCGGTAACGCCCGCCGAAGGGAACCGCCGGCTTGGCGCGATCGAGCGTGAGCGGAAAGAGCCGCGAACCCTTGCCGCCGGCCATGACCAGCGCGATGAACCTCTGTTGTCCGTCCATATGCGGTTGTGCGTCGGCGGAGAACTATAACCACTTCCGGGGACTGGGCGTCGCGAAAATGGGTTTATATTGAGCGCCCCATGCCAGGTGTCACCCCCGGAGACAAACTTCAAGCCCAGCTCACCGAACTGTCAGGCAACCTCTGGTGGGCCTGGAACCCCCACATCATCAAGTTGTTTCGCGACCTCGACCCCGAGGCGTTCCGGGCCGCGAATCACAACCCCGTGATGGTGCTGGGCGGGTTCTCGAAAGAAAAGCTGGAGGCCCTGTCGCGCGACGCCTCGCTGCGCGCGCGCGTCGACAGCGCCCACCGCGAGCTGCGCGAGTACCTGGGGGCGACCCGGACCTGGGCCTCGGTCAACGCCGGCCCCCTGCGGGTTCGCCCGGTGGCCTATTTCTCCGCCGAGTTCGGCATCCATGAGTCGCTGCCCATCTACTCGGGTGGCCTGGGCGTGCTGGCGGGCGACCACCTGAAGAGCGCATCGGACCTGGGGCTGCCGCTGGTGGCGGTCGGCCTGTTCTACCGCGAGTCGTATTTCCGGCAACGCATCAGCCGCGACGGCTGGCAGCACGCCGAGTACGTGCGCTCGCCCGCCGAGCTGTTGCCGGCGCAGCCCGCCAAGACGCCGCAGGGCAAGCCGATCATCATCGAAGTGCCGCTGTCGCGCGAGACGCTGCTGGCGCAGGTCTGGGAGATCGCCGTCGGCCGCAACAAGCTCCTGCTGCTGGACACCGACGTCGACGGCAACTCCGAGGAGAACCGCCAGCTGGCGGCGCGCCTCTACTTCGGGGACCAGCGCATCCGCATCCGGCAAGAGCTGCTGCTGGGCGTGGGCGGCATCCGCGCGCTGCGCGCCGCCGGCATCCACTGGGGTGGCCTGCACTTGAACGAGGGGCACAGCGCGTTCGCCACGCTGGAGTACACGCGCCTATTGATGGAGCAGACCGGCGCCGACTTTCGGACCTGCGCACAAGAGGTGGCCCAGAATACGGTGTTCACGACCCATACCCCAGTCGACGCCGGCCACGACCGCTTCCCGCCGGAGCTGGTCGACGATCACCTCGAGCCGCTGCGGCGGTCGCTGGGCCTGTCGCAGCCCGAGTTCCTGGGCCTCGGGCGCATCCGCCCGGAGGATCACCGCGAAGCTCTGTGCATGACGGTGCTGGCGTTCAAGATGTCCCGCTACGCCAACGGCGTCTCGGCGCTGCACGGCCGCATCACGCGCAAGTCGTGGCA